>CACFBW010000006.1 GCA_902564565.1 uncultured Pelagibacteraceae bacterium
GAAGAAAGAAAAGAGTTAATAAGAAATAACCTTTAAAAACTCAATCAAGTTTTATTTACTTTAATTATATTCTGGTTAAATTCATCTCGTGCGCGCTTTATTACTAAAATATAATAATTATTTAATATTTTTTATGTTATTGGTTTTTTTAATAGCTCTAAAAATTATTAATCCAAGTTTTATTAAATCAATTTCTTATTTAAGTTTTGACTTATATCAAAAAGTTTTTCCACTAAAAAAACAAGAAACTGACGTAATCATCATAGATATTGATGAAAAAAGCTTAGGAAAATTTGGTCAATTTCCGTGGAGCAGATCAGTTTTTGCAAAGATTATTGAAAATGTGAGCGCCTCAAATCCAAAAGCAATTGGTTTTGATATATTTTTTAGCGAAAAAGATAAGCAATCTCCCGAGGAAGTAATTAAAGCATATAATTTAATTCCAACTGATGTAAGTGAGCTCCAAAATATTAAAGGACATGATGAAATTTTTAGAGAACAATTAGAAAAATCAAAGTCAGTTATTGCAGTTCTTGGTAGCAGTGTTCCTTCGCATGGAACACATGATAGATCTGCAAAAGCGAGATTTTTATCAAAAGGAGGTGATCCCAAAAATTTTACATATGCTTATCCATACTCAATAGGATCACTTGAAAAATTAGAAAAAAGTGCAAAAGGTTTAGGCTCAATTTCTTTTCTAGATCAAACAGATGGAATAATTAGATCATTACCACTAATAGTACGATTTGAAAATAAATTATATCCAACGATGGGACTCGAGATGATACGAGTAGGTTCAAATCAAAAAAATCTTTATGTAGAAATGAATGAAATTGGAATTAAAAGGATAAGTTCAAGACCATATAAAATTGAATCAGATCCAAATGGTATAATTTGGATTAGATACAAAAGTTCATTAAAGAGTCAGTATATTTCGGCTAGCTCAGTTTTTGATGGAAAATTTGATAGCGCAAGATTTAAAGACAAATATGTTTTAGTTGGTGCTTCAGCTCAAGGCTTATTCGATTTAGTTAAAACTCCTTTAGGGGTAACAATTCCCGGAGTTGAAGTTCATGGAAATGTAATAGAAAATATTTTAGATAAGTCTTATCTTATTCGAAATCCCAATACATATATATTTGAACTTTTGTTCTCAATTCTTGTAGCAATCATAACTTTTTTTCTATCTCAAAAGATGAAGCCAAAATATAGTTTGTCAATATTTTTTGGTAGTATAGTTACTGTTGTTGTAATTGGTTTTAGTATTTTTTTATTAAGATCTGAACTTGTAGATATTAGTTATCCTATATTTATGCTTACAGTTACTTTTTTAACAGGACTTTATTTTCGATTTGTTGAAGAAAATAGAATGGCACTTGCAAACTTACAAAAAGAAGCAAAATTATTAAAAGAACGAGAACTTGCTGGAGATGTTCAGAAAAGTTTGTTTCCTGATATTGGAAGGTTTGAAAATTTCATTTATGCAAAAAACGTTCCTGCAAGAGATGTATCAGGAGATTATTTTGATGTCGTTAAAGTTGGAAAAAGTGAATATTTTTTTACATTAGCAGATGTATCAGGAAAAGGTATTAAAGCTGGAATGTATATGGCGAAAGCATCATCAATATTTAGAACACTTTCTAATTTATCATACCCATTAGAAAAAGTTGTTTTTGGAGTGAATAATGAACTTGTTGAAGCTAAATTTAAAGGAATGTTTGTAACAGCAGTTTTTGGAAAATTTAACGTAGAAACAGGTGAGACTAGCTTTGTAAATGCAGGGCACGAAAGCATTATGGTTTTTGATAAAAATAAAAATTTTGAATTTATTAAATCTGAAATGCCACCTATAGGAATTGTAAAATATTTTACTGAGTCTATGGTAAAATCAAGCACCATAAATCTGAAAGATAAAACATTTGTAGTTTATACCGATGGAGTTACAGAAGGTTATTTAAAAAATGGACAAGAACTTGGAGCCGATGGAGTTAAAAAAATTGTAACAGATATGGAATTAATTACTCCAAAAAATATTGTAGACTCCATAGCTAAAGAACTTGATTGGGGAGCTGAAAAGTTAAGAGACGATATAACCTGTTTAGCAATAAACTTAAAAAATATAGAATTGGTAAAACCCATAAAGAAAAAGAGAGAAGAGCCTCAAAAAAAAGCCTAAAATGGTTACAAATTCGCTTTATGTGGTTTATTTATTTTGTTTTAATAAGATTTTATATAAAGTCATTTCAGGGAGAGATGAAAAAAATATTTTTTTTAATATCTATACTTACAATCTTAAATGGTTGTGCACAATCTACTTCATTGTTGGGCCCTACGTATACAATGGCCAAATCAGGAAGTATACTTCAAGCAGGGAATTCATTTGCCGCATCTTATGGCATTAAACAATTGACCGGTACAACACCAGGAGAATATGTAATGTCTGTTGCTAAAAGTTATAACGATGAGCCTATTCTTTTGACGGCAAAAGAAAGAGAATGTCAAACATTTCATAGCTCGACTCTTAGTGAGATTTTTTTTGATACTTTAGATGGAATTGACTGCCTTAGAGATCCATTTAGCATTTTAAAATAAAATAAGCTAAAAAATTCAATTATCAATTGAGTATGTTTAACTTGTTTATGGAAACATAATCAGAGATGCTTTATTTATTGTAATGATAAAAATGGAGAAAAAAAAATTTAAAATTGGAATCGTGGGAGCTGGGATACAAGGTGTTTGCAATGCACTATTTCTTCAAAAAAAAGGACACGAGGTAACAATTTTTGACAAAGATGATCCTGCTGCAGTTTCAGCGTCCTATGGAAATGCAGGCCATTTTTCACCATATGCATCTTTGCAATTAAATAGAACTGACATTCTTGCAGATGTGCCAGCTATGCTTATGAGTTCAACCGGTCCTCTTGCGCTTAAGTGGAATTATGTTCCAAGAATGATTCCTTGGTTTTTAAGATTTATTTTAAATTGTTCCAAAAAAAAAATGATGCATACAGCAAAATATATGCATCAAATTCTTGATTTGGCAATTCCAGCTTATGATGAACTTTTTGACGATGTGGACATGTCAGGTTTAATTGAAAAAAAAGGAATAATGTATATTTGGAATAACCAAGATTTATCAAGTAGAGAGCTGGAAATTAAAATAAGAGATGAGTTAGGAATAGATCAAAAAATTTTATCACCAAAAGAAATTCACGATTTAGAACCAAATATTAAACCTTTTTATCATGGTGGAGTATTTTATCCCCAGGCAAGACATGCAAAAAATCCAAAGAAAATACTTTTAAAACTTTTTGATCACTTTGTTAAAAAAGGAGGCAGATTTATAAAAATAAATATAAAAGATATTAACTTTGATAACGAAACTCCAATTTTACATAGCGAAGCGCAAAAATTTATTTTTGACAAAATTGTAATTGCTTGTGGTGCTTTTTCAAAAAGATTAACAGACAAACTTGAAGAAAAAATCCCTTTGGACACCGAAAGAGGTTACCATATTCATTTTAAAGGATTTGAACATTTATTAACAAGACCAGTTGTTTTTGCAAATAGAGGCTTTGGAATTACTCCAATGGAACAAGGTTTAAGAGTTGTTGGAACTGTTGAGTTTGGTGGATTAAATAATCCTTTATCAAAGCCAAGAATAAAAAATCTTGTAAATAATGCAAAATATATGCTCGATGGCTTACCCGATCATGATGATGAATGGTTAGGATTTAGACCTACTCTTCCAGATTTTTTACCAGTAATTGGAAACTCTAAAAATTATAAAAATGTTTTTTATTCTTTTGGACATCATCATTTAGGCTGGACTTTAGGTGCAATATCAGGAAAAATAATATCTAAAATGATTTCTAATGAAAAAACCAATTTAGATTTGCAGCCATATAGCTCTTTAAGGTTTTCTTAATTTTGTGAAAAATAAAAATAATTTAGCTTATTTAATTTTAATTTTAACCACGATATTTTGGTCAGGAAATTTTATAGTAGGAAAAGCAGCAAGCACATATGAAATACCTCCTTTTTCATTGAATTTTTATCGATGGTTTTTTGCCGGACTAATATTGTTACCATTTACATTTAAAGAATTGACTGGAAAGAAAAAATATATTTTTAATAATATTGGTTTTTTTACAGTTCTTGGTATTACCAGTATTACAATATTTAATTCTATTGTTTATTATTCTTTATATTATACCCAAGTAATCAGTGGTATATTAATGATTTCAACTATACCGGTTTGGATCATTTTTATTTCATCAATTTTGAATATTGAAAGAACAAATATTTTTCAAATTATTGGAGTAATTTTTTCTCTTACAGGAGTCATTTTTATAATCACAAAAGCTGATTTAGAAATAATTAAAAATTTAGATTTTAACAAAGGCGATTTGTCCATGGTTGTTGCAATGTTTTCTTGGGCAATTTATTCAGCCCTATTGAAAAGCAAAAAATATGAAATATCACAATTTGCTTTGTTACAAGTGGTTATAATTATGGGCTTAATATTTCTTACACCTATATATTTAATTGAGATGTATCTAGGAAATGTAATTGTGTTAGGAATACCTTTTGTATTAACACTAACTTATGTAGTTTTTTTTCCAGGTCTTGCCTCTTTTATTTTTTGGATAAAAGGAATATCTTTAATTGGAGCAAACAGAGCTGGAGTATTTTTACACCTTATGCCAATTTTTGGAGCAATAATGGCAATGTTAATTTTTGATGAAAAATTTATGTACTATCATATTTTTGGAGCAATATTTATTATAGCAGGAATAACTCTTTCAAATAAGAAAAGAAAAAATGATTAAAGTTGCAATATTAGATGATTATCAAAATGTATCGCAAGAATTTGTTGATTTAAAAAAATTGTCTGGAAAGTATGAAATTAAAATATTTAGCGAACCCTTTTTAAATGAAGATGATGCTATTGAGCAATTGTCAGGTTTTGAAGCTTTATTAATTATGCGTGAAAGAACACCAATAACAAAAAAATTAATTGAAAGCTTAAAAAAACTTAAATTTATTATTACAAGTGGTATGAGAAATAAAGCGATCAATTTGGAAGCCGCAAAAAAAAAAAAAATTATAGTTTCCGGAACAGATATTAATGTTAATCCCACAGCAGAATTAACTTGGGCATTAATTTTAGGTTTAGCAAGAAATATTAAACCCGAAATAGATAATATGTTTCAGGGGTATTGGCAAACAACGGTAGGAGTTGAACTAAAAGGAAAAATTCTTGGCTTAATTGGATTAGGCAGAGTTGGTTCTGAAGTAGCTAAAATTGGAAAAGTTTTTGGCATGCAAGTCATGGCGTGGAGTGAAAATTTAAATTTAGATAAATGCAAAGAACTAGGTGTTTTGCCATCAAGCAAAGATGATTTATTACAAAATTCAGACTTTCTTTCTATTCATGTTCAAGGAGGAGAAAGATATAAAGAATTTATTAAGTTAAATGAGTTTGATAAAATGAAAAAAACAGCGTTTATTATTAATACTTCGAGAGGACACATTATTAATGAAGATGATTTAATTATTGCATTATCAACAAATGTAATTGCAGGTGCTGGAATTGATGTCTATGAAAAAGAACCTTTGCCAGAAAATCATAAATTGAGATTTTTACCTAACGCACTATTATTACCCCACATAGGGTATGTAACTGCTGAAAATTATTCAATTTTTTATAATCAAATGATTGAAAATTTAGAAGCATGTGTAAATGGAAAACCTATTAGATTAATTAGCGATGAATAAAAAATTAACTTCTGAACAAAAATTAATTTTATTTGAAGAAGGCACTGAAATGCCCAATTCAAGCGCATTAAATAACGAAAAGAGGGAAGGCAGTTATCACTGTATAAATTGTGATACAAAACTTTTTGAATCGAAAGCAAAATATGAAAGTGGTTCAGGATGGCCTTCATTTTTTCAATCACTACCAAATGTCTTTGAAACAAAAATAGATCATCATTTGGGATATCCAAGAACAGAATATCATTGTAAAAATTGTGGAGGCCATCACGGCCATATTTTTGATGATGGGCCCAAACCTACTGGAAAAAGATTTTGTAATAATGGAATTTGTTTATTTTTTAAACTAAAAAAATAATTTATTTTAATAGATCTTCTAATTTTTTTTCTTTTTCTAAAGTTCTTAATTCTTCATACCCACCAATATGAAGATCATCGAAAAATATTTGAGGGATTGTTTTTCTTCCATTTGATTTTTTTATCATTTCATCCACAAGTCCATCTTTTGATGAAATATCTATCTCTTGATATTTTATATTATTTCTAGAAAACAATCTTTTTGCTGCATCGCAAAAATTACACATTGGACCTGTGTACATAATTATATTTTTCATATTTTATATATAATCACTTTTTTAATTTTTTCCACTAATGACAAAATGACCCAATTTGGTCAATCATTTTTTTTAAAAATCCAATGAATTTTGAAAAAATTTTTAATGCAAAAAAAAGCAGGGTCTGATATTATGAGATTTAGATAGTCCTATCTAGCCATCTTTAGCTCCCGGTTTTTTAGGACTATCCTAAAAATGCTCCCCCTAGAATATTTCCTTTTTTTACAAATAATCTTGTTTCTATTTATTACACCAGGAACACCAAGAGTAGTAATTATTTCATATTCAATGAATTATGGTATTAAAAGTTGTATTTGGACAGCATTAGGAGATGTAACAGCAAATTTAGTTCAAGGAACTTTAGTAATTTTTGTAATTGGATCTTTCTTTTTAGATAATCCTAGTTTTTTAAATACATTTAAATGGATAGGAATACTTTATTTAGTTTATTTGGCTTATGATATTTATAACAGCACACCAAAAAATATAAATTCAACAGCAAAAAATGAAAAAAGTATTTTTTCTTTTTTTAAAGATGGTTTTTTAGTTGCTGGAACAAGCCCAAAAGCATGGATGTTTTTTCCATTAATATTTCCACAGTTTATTGACTTTAGTGCAAATTATATAACACAATTTTTAATATTAATTACAACTTATATTGTTTTAGATTTTTTATCTTTAGTTGGTTATGCAATTCTTGCTAATAAATTAATAATTTGGATTAAAACAAATCCAAAAGTAATAAACACAATTTCAGCGTGTGTATTAATAATAATTGCTATAATTATTGCAATTACACAACAATATTAGTTTTTAATATATCACAAATAAACAATGAGCATGTTGTTTTTTTAGTCAATTAATAGTTTAATTGTCAAATAATTAATTAATTGAAGAGGGGGGGGGAATAGATGAAAATAAAAAACTTTATAATTACATTTGTTTCTGCAATTGCACTTTTATTGTCTACTTCAACAATTTCTTTAGCTAAAGTTGTTGGAGACAAAATTATTTTAGGTGCGGCTGTTTCGTTAACAGGAAAATACTCTACTAACGGAGAACATACTAAAAATGGATATAATTTTGCTGTTGATAGAATTAATAGCATGGGTGGTGTTAAAGTTGGTGGAAAAACTTACAAGTTTGACATTATTTATTATGATGATGAATCAAATTCAGGAAGGGCAGCTCAACTTGCAGAAAGATTAATTAAACAAGATGGCGTACAATATATGCTTGGACCATACAGTTCAGGTTTAACTAAAGCTATCGCTCCAGTAACTGAGGAAAATAAAATTCCTATGGTTGAAGCAAATGGTGCATCTAGATCATTATTTACAAAAGGATATAAGTATCTTTTTGCAGTATTATCTGCAGCAAATCAATATTTAGAAGTAGCCATTGATTTAGCGGTTGAAAAAAATGGTGGCAAACCAATAAAGATAGCAATGGCATTTGAACAAGATGCTTTTTCTCAAGATGTTAGAATAGGAGTTGTTGATGCAGCTAAAAGAACTGGATCAAAGATTACTATTGATGACAAGCTTCCTAAAGAACTAAATGATATGGCAGCTACGTTGGCCAAAGTTAAAGCAACTAAGCCAGATGTGTTAGTTGTATCAGGTCACTCTAAAGGTGCTTTGACAGCGATCAGACAAATAGCTGAAATGAAAGTTGATGTTAAGATGCTTGCAATGACACACTGTGATGCTTCTAAGCTTGCAAAACAACATGGTAAAAACTCTGAATATGCATTATGTGCAGCTCAATGGCATAAATCACTTTCTTACAAAGATAAATTCTTTGGAAATGGCATGAAGTATGACAAAGAATTTAAAGCTCAGTACGGATATAATCCTCCATATCAAGCAGCAGAGTCTTCTGCAGCTTTGTTAGTATGGAAAGATGCTTTTGAAAGAGCAAATTCTTTAGATAAGGATAAAGTTAGAGATGCCTTAGCAAAAACTGATATGCAAACTTTTTATGGAAACATAAAATTTAGTCCTGCAGGTCAAAACATTGCGAAGCCAATGGTACTTTTCCAAGTAAGATGCGAAGGGGATAAATGTGAAAACAAGGTTGTAGCTCCAACGAAATGGGCAGCAGCTGAGTTAGTACATCCAATACCTAAGTGGTCAGATAGATAAAAAATAAATAATTTGTGCCCCCGTTAATCGGGGGCATTTTTTTTATGGATCTATTAATTTTTAAAGCACCAATATTAATGGTGCAAGCTTCGTTAGATGGAATTCTTTTGGGGATTCTGTTTGCTTTGATTGCATACGGAATGGCGCTGCAATGGGGTGTAATGAATATAATTAATATTGCCCAAGGGGAATTAGTTATCATGGGTGGGTATATTGCTTATTTTATGTATATGATTGGTATCCATCCTGGTTTTGGAATTATTGTATCACCAATAATAATGTTCTTCGTAGGATGGGGTTTATATAAATTAGTTATAAATAAAGTTGTAGATAGAGATTTATTTATTTCAATATTGGCAACTTTTGGAATCAGTATTTTAACACAACAATTAATGAACTTTATATTTGGTTCAGATGTTGTGGTTGCTCAGTCTAATTTTGGAACAACAATGCTTTTTGATGGAATGGTGACATTACCTAATGCAAAAATATTTGCTGCAATTGTAAGTATAGTTTTTGCAATTGGATTAGTAGCTTATATGCGTAAATCTAAATTAGGAAGAGCAATAAGGGCAACTGCACAAAATGCACGTGCAGCAAAAATTTTGGGTGTCGATACAGAAAAAGTTTATGCAGCTACTTTTGGTATAAATGCAGCACTTTGTGGTGTTGCAGGCTCACTAATTGCAATTACTTTTACTTTACATCCTTATGTCGGTTTACCTTATACCGTTAGATCTTTTATGATCGTAGTTGTTGCTGGTCTTGGAAATTTACCAGGTGTTGCGCTGTCTGGAATGGGATTAGGGGTCTTTGAAGAATTTGCAGACTATATTTTAGGCACAGAATTCAGAATTGGCTCAGTTTTTATGCTTCTAGTTTTTATCTTAGTTTACAGAAGATTTAAGCTTTCAAGAAAAAGAGAGTATTTAAAATGAAAAAAAATAATTTAATTCTTTATGGTAGCTTGTTATTTTTTGGTTTGGTTGCGCCATTTATTTTTCCTGCATTTAAATTACAAATATCATTTCTTTGGATATTAATTGTTTTAGCGATGACCTGGGATGTTCAAGGTGGTCAGATGGGCTACAATACCTTTGGAAATATTCTTTTCTTTGGAGTTGGGATGTATATATGCGCAAGTACACAAATAGGAATGTTTTTCCCTTTAGCTGAATGGACAGAAGCGGGAGGAGAAAAAACATTTATACATACTGCTCCACAATATTTTCAAGGTTTTTTTGTTGGATTGATATTAGCAGGAATTATTCCAATGATTATTGCTGGATTGATTGGTTATGGAATTCTAGGCTTAAGAGGACATTATTTTGCAATATGTACATTAGGTTTAGGAATAGCCGCTGGTGAAATAGCAGGGGGAATTGAAATAATTGGAGCTGGACAGGGAATGACGATGCCTCCTTGGCCAAAAAATATTGGAGACACCGAACTTAGATCTGAATTTTTTTATTTTATTTGTTTTGCTTTAGTTGTTGCAACATTTGTATTTTTAAAATGGGCATATTCAACAAGATTTGGATTAGTTTTAAATGCAATTAGAGACAATGAAGATAAAGCAGAAGCAATGGGAATTTATACAATGAGATATAAAATTATTGGCTGGATGGTTTCAGCTTTCTTTGTTGGTATAGCAGGGGGCTTGATGGGTAACATGGTTGGATACATTGAGCCAGTTGAAGTAGCATTCGCTGGACCAACTTTTGGAGTTTTTATGGTTTTAATGGCAATACTCGGCGGCAAAGGAACTCTTTGGGGCCCAGTTATTGGAGCAACATTTTTTCATTTATTCAAAGAAGGATTTTGGACTTTCTTTCTAGGATGGCAATATGTTGCTTTAGGAGTTTTGATTGTTGTAATTGTTGTTTTTTTCCCAGAAGGAATTATGGGTTGGCTGAGAGAAAAATATCCAGAAAGATTTGGAGAAGTTGTTGATGAAGCAGATAGAAAGGCACAGGTAACATTAAAATGAGTATTTTAGAAGTACAAAATGTTAGTAAATCTTTTGGTGGAGTTAAAGCTAATGTTGATATTTCAATGAAAGTAGAAAAAGGATCTATTGTTGGGTTGATTGGGCCAAATGGATCAGGAAAAACAACTTTATTTAATTCTATTGTTGGAACTTATCCAATTGATAATGGTTCGATTAAATTTAATGGTAAAGAAGTTTCTGAACTTCCAGTTTCTGTGATAGCAAAACTTGGGTTGCTAAGAACTTTTCAACAAACAAGAATTTATGGAAAATTAAATTGTATAGATAATATGCTTATTAGTCATAAAGCAAGTGATACTAAAATTCTTTCTGTATTTTCAAAAATTCCTCCAGAACTAAATGAAAAAGCTGAAAATTTGTTAAATTTTGTTGGA
Source organism: uncultured Pelagibacteraceae bacterium (assembly GCA_902564565.1). GTDB lineage: Bacteria > Pseudomonadota > Alphaproteobacteria > Pelagibacterales > Pelagibacteraceae > Pelagibacter. Next base: position 10,925 of record CACFBW010000006.1, read on the forward strand.
CTATATCAAAAGAGAAAATTAAGAGCAGGAGATCTTTCTTTTGGTCAACAAAAGCTACTTGAGCTTGCAATGGCACTAATGAATGAACCAGAGATGCTTTTATTAGACGAGCCTACAGCAGGAATTAACCCAACTTTAATTAATGGTATAATTGATAGACTTATTAAAGTTAATAAAGAATTTGGTATTACCCTTCTAGTGATTGAGCACAACATGAAAGTAATTATGCAATTAGCTCAAAATATTTTTTGCTTGGCACATGGAAAAATGCTGGCGAACGGGCCACCAGATCAAATTAAAAATGATAAGAAAGTAATCGATGCTTATCTTGGAGCGCAATAATGTCTAATCAATACGAAGTCTTAGGAAAAGCACCCGGACCAGAAGAGTTAAAAAAGCTATCTCCAGACAATAATCACATAACGATTAAAAAAATGTCTGCTGGATATGGAAAAATGGAAATACTTCACAATTTAGATTTATTTGTAAGTAAAGCACAATCTCTATGTTTAATTGGACCAAATGGAGCTGGTAAATCTACAATACTTCATTCAATTTATGGATTTACAAATATATTTTCAGGAAACATTGAAATAAATGGCAAAGATATAACAAAACTTACACCAGCAGAAAAATTAAAATCAGTTGGCATTGCTTATATTCTTCAAGACAATTCTGTTTTTCCAGATATGACCGTAGAAGAAAATTTACTTATGGGTGGATTTATTAAAGACAAAACAGAAGAGTCATACGAGGAAGCTGAAAAAATTTTTCAAAAATATGAAAGATTAAGAAATAGAAGAAGCCAACCTGCAAAAGTGTTATCCGGTGGTGAGAGAAGATTGTTAGAAATTTCAAGAGCGCTTGTTATGAAACCTTCAGTGTTGTTAGTTGATGAACCATCAATAGGTCTAGAACCGAGATATATAGATATGGTATTTGATATACTTAGTGATCTTCAAAAAAATGAAAAAAAAACAATTATTATGGTAGAACAGAATGCTAAAAAAGGATTAGAATTTGCTGATATAGGTTATGTTTTGGTTTCTGGACAAACTGCAATAGCAGGAAAAGGTGACGACCTGTTGAAAAATCCAGACGTTGGGAGATTGTTTTTAGGAGGTTAATGATAAACGTAGTTAGTCATATTCAAAATATTGAAGGGCTGCAAATTTCTCAGAATAAAAAATCAGAAAGAATAATTGATATTGAATTTAAAGATGAATTAATTGATAAATTAATTTTCCCTTTTCATAAGTTTGACATTACTGCGCTTGAGTACAAACCTTTTACAAGATTTACGATTGCAAAAAGTCTTGACGATTTGACTAAAAATAAATTAAGCAGATTTTTGAACCTGATAATCAAGGATAGAAAAACAGGATGCCTAATATTTAAAACAAATAACAAAAATAAAAAAATAAACGACATTTTTTTAACAAAGTTATCTACAGCTATTTCACATTTAATAGGCATTCCAAATCATGATGCAATGACTGGAAAATTTTATGCAAGATTCCATGTTAAACATGATGATGCTAGCGACTCATATTTAAGAAAAGCATATATAAATATGGATCTGCATACAGATGGAACATATGTAAAAGAAAAAACAGATTGGATTTTAATGACAAAAATTGAAGAAAAAAATGTTCAAGGAGGGGAAACCGCATTATTACATCTCGATGATTGGGAACATTGTGATGAATTATCGAAAGATCCTGTTGGAAGACAAAATTTTATTTGGGGATCTCCTAGTAGCAAAAATATTGATTATAAAGTTGAACATCCAGTTTTTTTTAACGATGAAGAAGAAAGACCACAAATTTCTTATATAGATCAATTCCCTGAACCAAAAAACATGGAGCAAGGAAACTTTCTTCAAAAACTTTCAGACTCGCTTGAGGAAAGCAAAAACAAGATAGTAACGAATCTACCTACAGGATCAGCAGTATTATCAAATAATTATTTCTGGCTACATGGAAGAAAACCTTTTAAAGAAAATAAAAATTTAAGTAGGGAACTGCTTAGAATAAGAGGATCTTTTTTCACCAATTAATGAAATTTAGTGATAATAGTATCTAAAATTTATTATGAAAATTGGATTTATTGGAACCGGACAAATTACCAAAGCTGTTGTAACAGGAATACTTGGTTCAAGTTTAAAAATAAATAAAATTTATCTATCTGAAAGAAATAAGAAAATATCAAAAAATTTAAAATCTAAAAGCAAAAAAATTGTAATAATTAAAAACAACCAGGAGATAATAAACAAATCGAATTGGGTTTTTTTAGCAGTTACACCTACAGTTGGAAACAAAATTTTACATAAATACTATTTTAAATCTAATCAGACAATAGTCAGTTTTATTTCAACAATAAAAATGAAACAGCTTAAAAAAATTATTAAAGTTAAAGCTAAAATAGTAAGGGCTATACCGTTGCCACCTATTTCATTAAAAAAAGGTCCAGTTCCTATATTTCCTCATAATAAAAAAGTTAAAAATTTTTTCAACCATCTTGGTACAACAGTTGAAATTAATAAAGAAAGCTCCTCATTAAATTTTTGGTCGACTTCTGGAATGATGGCACCATTTTATGAGTTGTTAAACTTTATGTCTAGATGGCTTGTAAAACGAGGAATTAAAAAAGATGATGCTCAAAAATATATAACATCTCTTTTTTTAGCATTATCAGAAGATGCAGTTGTTAAATCGAAAAAAGATTTGAAATATTTAGTAAAAGAATCACAAACACCTAGAGGTTTAAATGAACAAGGCGTTAAAGAACTTAAAAAATTAGGATTCTATCGTTCAATTGAAAAAACATTAAATAGTATTCTTAAAAGATTAAACAAAGTATAATTTTCTATGCAGTCAGATTCTAATATTCTGCAAATAGATAATCTTTCAAAATATTTTGGAGGCTTGGCTGCGGTAGCAGACTGTTCACTAAAAATAAAAAAAGGATCTATTACTGGCATTATAGGACCAAATGGATCAGGAAAAACCACATTATTTAATTTAATCGCTGGAAATTTAAAACCAAACGATGGAAAAGTTTTATTTTATGATGAAGATATAACTTCTATTCCTTCATATGAGCTGTTTTCAAAAGGCATATTAAGAACATTCCAAATTGCTCATGAGTTCACAAACTTAACAGTTTTAGAAAATTTAATGATGGTCCCTGGAAATCAATCAGGCGAAAGTCTTATGAACGCTTTACTAAAACCAAAACTAATAAAGAAAGAAGAAGAAGAAATTAGAAGCAAAGCTTATGAAGTAATTGATTTTTTAAATCTCAAACATCTTGCAAATGAACTTGCGGGAAATTTATCAGGTGGCCAAAAAAAACTTCTTGAACTTGGAAGAACCATGATGGTTGATGCAAAATTAGTTTTGTTAGATGAAGTGGGTGCCGGCGTAAACAGGACGTTGTTAAAAGATTTAGGAACTGCAATTTTAAGATTAAACAAAGAAAAAGGTTATACTTTTTGTATGATTGAACATGATATGGATTTTATAAGCAGAATGTGCAATCCAGTAATTGTGATGTCAGAAGGATCGGTTTTATTTGAAGGAACTCCTGAAGAAGTTAAAAAAAATGAAAAGGTTATAGAAAGCTATTTAGGTCGCGCAAATAGAAACGGTGGAGAAAATAATTAATGGCATTTTTTGAAGGAAATAAAATGACCGCAGGATATGGCAATGGCCCAGATATTATAAACTCTTGTTCAATAAATGTTGATAGAGGAGAGATTGTTGCAATTTTAGGTCCTAATGGTGCTGGCAAATCTACTGCAATGAAAGCTATGCTTGGTTTGTTAAATTTAAAATCTGGATCAATAATAATAGACGGAAAAGATATTTCTAATTTGTCTCCACAAGACAGAGTTAAAAAAGGCATATCATTTGTACCACAGACTAGAAATGTTTTTGCAGGATTGACTGTAAGAGAAAATTTAGAAGTAGGCGCGTTTTTAAGAAACGATGAATTAATTAAAGTCATCGAAGAAATTTATGAATTGTTTCCTATTTTAAAAGAAAAAAGATCTCAAATTGTTGGTGAGTTGTCAGGAGGACAAAGGCAACAGGTAGCACTAGGAAGAGCTTTAATGATTAAGCCATCTGTTTTAATGTTAGATGAACCTACGGCGGGAGTTTCCCCGATAGTAATGGATGAGTTATTTCAACATATTATAAAAGTAAAGGAAACTAATGTTGCAATTATAATGGTAGAGCAGAATGCAAAACAAGCTTTAAGCATATCTGATCGAGGCTATGTGCTGGTAACAGGACAAAATAAATTTGAAGGGTCTGGGAATGAATTACTTAAAGATCCTGAGGTCAGAAGATCATTTTTAGGAGCATAGAATGGATTTTTTAAATGCTTTAATCTTATTGTTAAATTATACAATTATACCTGCGTTAACTTATGGTTCACAATTAGCTCTTGGAGCAATTTTTGTTACATTAATTTATGGAGTTTTAAGATTTGCAAATTTTGCTACAGGGGACATGATGTCTTTTGGAACAATGTTTGCAGTTTTGCTTACTTATTATTTTCAATCACTAGGCATAGGTTTAGGAGTGCTACCAACAGCATTACTCACAATTCCTTTTGCGATTGTTATGATGATTTTATACATGCTAACAATAGATAAATTTGTTTTTAGTTATTACAGAATTAAGAAAAGTCCTCCTGTTCAACTTGCAATGGTTAGTGTAGGAGTAATGTTTGTAACACAAGCAATTATAAGAATAATTATAGGACCATTTGATAGAAGGTTCCTTGATGGTGAAAAATTTATTTTAAAAGCCATGGAGTTTAAGGAAATGACAGGATTAAATGAAGGATTAACAATTAAATCTACTCAATTAATTACAATAATTGTTACATTAATTGTAGTTTCTATAATGTTTTGGTTTCTAAATAAAACCAAGACTGGAACAAGTATGCGCGCTTATTCTGATAATGAAGATTTAGCTTTATTGTCGGGTATAGATCCTAAAAAAGTTGTGATGTTAACATGGGTAATTGCAGGTGTTTTAGCAACAATTGGAGGTGTGTTGTATGGTTTAGACAAAAGTTACAAGCCTTTTGTTTATTTTAACAATATGCTCCCAATATTTGCTGCAGCTATTGTTGGTGGGATAGGAAATCCACTTGGTGCTTTTTTAGGTGGTTATGTTGTAGCTTTTGGCGAAATATTTATAACTTACGCATATAAAAAATTTTTTACATATATACTTCCAGAAAGCTTAGAACCAGATTCTCTTATGCAATTGTTATCAACAGATTATAAATTTGCAGTATCATTTTCTATTTTAGTAATTGTATTACTGTTTAGGCCTTCTGGTATTTTTAAAGGAAAAATTCTATGAAGAAATATTTAAATGTAATCGCTGCATACTCAATAATGTTAGTACTAATTATTTTAGTAGGAATATTCCAATCCTGGTCTATTGCACTTTCTATTTTTAATTACTGTATGATTTCAGCAGTTATGACTATGGGTGCAAATATTCAATGGGGTTATGCAGGTTTAATTAATTTTGGAATTATGGGTTATGCCGCCTTAGGAGGACTTGCTGTTGTGCTGGTTTCAGTTGCTCCAGTTCCAGAAGCTTGGGAAGCAGGTGGTTTAAATATGATGGTTTGTATTTTGGTTATAGTCGCAATGGTTTTTTCAATTCGATATGTTTTGAAAAAAATTCAAAAATCAAAACAAAGAAATTATTTTGTAGCAGCAATTATAATAGCTGGCTTGATACTTCTTAGAATGATATCTGGTCCTGCAATTGAAAATATTGAAGCAGTGAATCCCGCTAAAACAGGTTTTTTAGGTGGTCTTGGAATGCCAGTTTTATTTTCTTGGATTGTTGGAGGTTTTCTAGCTGGGGGACTTGCTTATGTTGTTGGTAAAATTGCTCTTGGATTAAGAGCGGACTATCTTGCAATAGCAACTTTACTAATAGCAGAAATTGTAGTTTCAATAATCAAACATGAAGATTGGCTGGCAAGAGGAGTAAAAAATGTAATTGGCTTAAAAAGACCAGTGCCTTACGAAGTAGATCTTCAAAGTACTCCGTGGTTTATAAATTTGGTTGAAAAATTTAATTCAGGAAAATTAAATTTAATTAAATCAGTTACAGAAAAACAAGAAGTTTTAAAACAATTAGTTATTGATGCTTCATCTATTTATGTAAAACTTTGTATGGCTAGTTTATTTTTATTAGTTGTAGTTGTTTTGTTAATTATAACTCAAAAAGCTTTATATTCTCCATGGGGGAGAAAAATGAGAGCTATAAGAGATAATGAAGAGGCAGCAAGTGCAATGGGTAAAAATATTGTTAAAGAACATCTTTTAATTTTTATACTAGGTTCAGCGGTTGTTGGTATAGCAGGGGCCATGATGGTAACTAATGATGGTCTATTTACACCAGGAAGTTATAGACCAATGAGATATACATTTGTGATTTGGGTAATGGTAATTGTTGGTGGAACAGGAAATAATTTTGGAGCAATACTGGGTGGATTTTTTGTTTGGTTTTTATGGGTTCAAGCAGCTCCAATAGCTTTATTTTTAATTAATCTTTTTACATCTCATTTGCCAGAAACGAATGCTTTAAGAATTCACTTAATAGAAAGTGCCCCATATTTCAGATTTTTAATGATCGGTATAGGTTTATTGGTTATAATGAGATACAGACCACAAGGTATTTTGCCTGAAAAAATTATTAAACAGTAAAAAAAATATGAAAAAATTATTATTATTATTATTTATTTTAAGCTCTAGTGCATTTGCAGAAGAAGTTGAAATGAATTTTAAGAAAGATTTATTTTTAGCTGCTCAAAAATCAGGAAAAATTGTAGTTATAAACTCATGGAATAAATGGTGTTTTACATGTATTAAACAGGAAAAAATAATTAAAAAAGCAAAAGAGGATTTTGAAGACATACTATTTTTAACTTATGCTCAAAAAAATAAAGAAATAGCCAATTATTTGGACATTAATTATAGATCAACGATTGTTATTTATAAAAATAATAAAGAAATTGCTAGAGCAATAGGAATTACAAAAAAAGAGGACATATATTCTTTAATAAAAAAAGGAATATAGTGAATAAAAATCTTATACTTCTTACATTAAGCCAAATTTTTAGTTTTACAGCAGCTCCAGTAACTGTATTTTTAAGTGGAATTATTGGTTCTCAAATTAGCCCTTTAAAATCACTTTCTACCTTACCAATGTCAATATCTGTAGTTGGTATAGCTATAGGTGCAATCTTTGCTACTAAGCTGATGAGTTTAATAGGAAGAAAAGTTGGTTTTATTGCTGCGTCAATAGGAAATTCTTTAGTTTCTATATTAGCAGCTTATTCGATAATGGATCAGAACTTTATTTTATTTTGTTTTGCAAACTTTTTTATTGGTGTTGGAATGGCATTTACACATCAATATCGTTTTGCTGCAGCTGAGAGTGTTGAAAAAAATAAAGTGCCAAAAGCAATTTCAATAATTTTATTGGGTGGAATTATTTCAGCGTTTATAGGACCAAGTTTGGCAAACTACTCAAAAGATATTGTTACTGATCATTTGTATGTCGGATCTTATTTGTCGCTTGCAGTTTTAACTTTTATACCAACAATTTTCTTTTTATTTTATAAAAACACTTCAAAACCAGAGGTTAATATTCAATATTCAGGCCGAAGCTATTTAGGGTTAATTGCACAACCTAGATTTTTGCAAGCAGTTGTAGCATCAGCATTTGGATATGCAGTTATGACATTTTTAATGACAGCAACTCCAATAAGTATGCATGTAATGGAAAACATGAGTCTAAGTAAAACTGGGATTGTTATCCAAATACATGTTGCCGCAATGTTTTTACCATCTTTAGTAACCGGTTATTTAATTAAAAAATTTGGGCATAGCAACATAATGTATGCGGGCGTATTTTTATATAGCATAACTATAACAGCAAGTTTTTTTGATCAAACTTTTCTTAATTATTTGTTTGCATTAATTTTTTTAGGTTTTGGGTGGAATTTTTTATTTATATCTGGCACGAGTTTACTTGTTTTAACTTACAAAGAAGAGGAAAAGTTTAGAGCACAAGGATTAAATGACTTTACTGTGTATTCCGTTCATGCCATTGGTAGTTTATCTGCCGGAGTTTTATTGGTATTAACTAACTGGAAAACAATGAATTTAATATGTATTCCTTTATTAATTTTAATTGTCATCACAACTTTAAGAGCTGAAATTTTAAGTAGAAAATAAAAAAAACCTCAGCAGTATTACCGCTGAGGTTTTTAAAATTTAGATATTATCTTTGTTTTTTAGTTTTAAATTTTCCGCCTCTTACTTCTTTTTCTAAGAAAGAACCAAAAGCTTCTCCAACATCTGTGAATTCAACACCAGTTGCACCTTCATAGTTAATAGCTTTACCTTTAGCTAATAAATCTAAAGCTTTTTTTAAGTCACCCGGATAAATTTTCTTACCAGGAGCATTGGCAACAGACATAACATTTTGTTGAATAGTAGCTCTATCAGCTTTTCCACCAGCCTGCATTGCAAGAGTGATTAAAGCAGCCGCATCATATGATTCTCCAGTGTAAGGACCAGAAGAGTCTATACCCCCTGCTTTTGCAACTTTAGCAAATATACCAGCTCCTTTTCCTGTTGATCCTGGAAGAGAACCAAAAGATTTGCTTAAGCTTTTTCCAAAAGTATCAACAAGAGATTGACCAATCATACCATCAGATAATATAAAAGTATCAAAAGCACCCGAGTCTAAAGAACCTTGAATAATTCCTTTACCACCTTGATCTAAGTAACCGATTACTGCAACAGCATCTCCTCCGGCAGAAGCTAATGTAGCAACTTCAGCAGAATAATCAGCTTTTCCATCTTCATGAGCAGCAGTAGTTGTCACTTTAATACCATGAGCTTTAACTGCAGCAGCATATACATCTGCTAAGCCTTTTCCATAGTCATTATTTGTATAAGTAATTGCTACACTTTTAACTTTTCTATCTTTAGTAATGTCAGCTAAAATTTGTCCACCTCTAGCATCTGAAGGAGCTGTTCTAAAAAAGAATCCTTTATCATCTAGAGTAGTTAAACCAGGAGAAGTTGCTGAAGGTGAGATCATTACTACACCATTCGGCACAGCAACATTTGTTGCAATTGCACCTGTAACACCTGAACAGTCAGCACCCATGATAGCAACTACGCCATTTGATACCAACCCTTCAGCTGCAGTAGTAGCAGCAGCAGAGTCAACACAAGTTGAATCAGCTCTTTCTACTGATATTCTTTTTCCTCCAAGTAATGAACCTGAATCTGATGCTTCTTTAAATGCAAGCTCAGCAGATCCAGCCATCGCTGGAGTAAGGGACTCAATAGGACCTGTAAATCCTAAAATAATTCCCATTTTAATATCTGCTAATACATTTGTAGTGATTATTGATACAAATAAAAAAGCAGTTAAAATTAATTTTTTCATATTATTCCTTAATTGTTAACAATTTATAAAAAATAAATTAAATCTTATTAGAATTATTTTTCAATAAGTAATTTATCTTTTTTTTGACTAAAATAACTGGAATTGTAACTTTTCAACCCATTGTAAAGGGGTCATCCATAGGTTTATCAGATGTATTGAACCAAGTTGTTTTAATTCTAGTATAATCCTTAATAGACTCTATTCCTGCCTCTTTTCCATATCCACTGTCCTTCATTCCACCAAAAGGAGCAGAAGGTGAAATTAATCTATAAGTATTAACAAATGTAATTCCAGCACGTATTGCATTTGAAACTCTTAATCCTCTATTTATATCTCTTGTGTAAACTCCCGAAGACAATCCATATTGATTGTCATTCATTTTGTTTATCACTTCTTCTTCACTGTTAAATTTCATTACAGATAAAACTGGTCCAAATAATTCATTTTCTGCAGTTGGTAAATTATGATTATCACATTCAATTACTGTTGGTGGAAAATAATATCCTTTATTAGACATGCTATGTCTTTTACCACCACATTTAATTTTTCCTCCTTGATCTAACGTAAGTTTAATATTTTTTTCGATGATTTCTAATTGTTTTAAACTATTTAAAGGACCCATTTGAGTATCAGCTTCCATTGGAGGACCTAACTTAATTTTATTAGCTCGATTTACTATTTTTTCTAAAAAATTATCATAGATGCTATTTTGTATGTAAAGTCTTGACCCCGCTATACAGCTTTGTCCACTTGCGCCAAAAATTCCAGCCGTAATTCCATTTAATGCATTTTGTTGATCAGCATCTTCAAAAACAGCAACAGGACTCTTGCCTCCAAGTTCTAAACTTACCTGAGATAAATTTTCTGCAGAGTTTCTAATTATATGTCTTGCAGTTTCAGGCCCCCCAGTGAAAGCAACTCTCTCTACTAGGTTATGCGAAGTTAAAGCTTTTCCACATGGATCTCCAAATCCAGAAATAATATTTATTGTACCTTTTGGAATTCCAGTTTTTTCTATTAATTTTGCAAACTCAAATAATGTTGCGGGAGCCAATTCAGATGATTTAATCACCACTGTATTTCCCATTGCTAGCGCAGGAGCCAATTTAACAGCCGTTAGTAACATTTGAGAATTCCAAGGGATAATTGCTGCAACTACTCCAATTGGAACTCTAGTAGTTATTACTTGCATATTAACTTTATCGATTGGCAAAACTGTTCCTTCAACTTTATCAGCAAGACCTGCGTAGTAATCATAGTATTCGGCAATGTAATTTGCTTGAGTTTTTGTTTCTTTAAATAGTTTTCCAGTATCTATTGTTTCTATTTTTCCAAGAAGTTCAGCATTTTCTCTAAGTTGTTCTGCAATTGCTTTTAAATATTTTGCTCTTTCTCTTGGAAATAATTTTGGCCACTTTCCTTCAAAAGCTTTTTGTGCTGCTTTTACTGCTTTATCAACATCCTTTTCATTAGCCTCAGGCACTTCTGCCCAAGGCTCGTTATTTTCTGGATTTAGTGTTTCAAATGTTTTTTTACTTTCAGAGTCTACCCATTCTCCGTTTATAAACATTTTGTATTTTTTTAATTTAGACATTTTCTATAAATTTTTTGATATTAATATTAACATCATCTGCACATTCAATACTACAGAGATGTTTTCCATTATTTATTTCAATGTATGATGAATTATTTAAATCATTTGATAGTTTTTTTGACATTTCGGGAGTAGATCCTGGATCAAGAGATCCAGTCATAACAAGAGTTTTAGTATTTATTTTTTTAATTCTTTCAATATCATCTTTATAGTAAGCAAATAATTCATATGCTTTAATGAAATTTTTTTGATCATCACCATCTTTTGTTAAAATTTTAATGAAATTTTCGTAAATATTTGGATTTTTTTCAAGATATTTATCTGTAAACCATCTCTTCAAAGCAAGTTGAGAAATTGGTTTATTTAATTTTGCTAAATTTACTCTATCAATGACTTCTTGTTTTTGTTTTTCAGTTCTTTTGTAAGTTGTTGCAATTAAAATTAATGAATTAAGTTTTTTTTGAAAATCTGAAGCAAAATCTAAAGCTATTAAAGATCCAATGGAAAATCCTACTAAATTAATTTTTTCAACATTTAAAAATTCAATAATAGACAACAATTGTTCTACGTAATCTTTCATTTTAATTTCTTTTTTTCTAAAAGGTGTTTTGCCATGTCCAAGAAGGTCGTATGTTATCGTAGAATATTTTTTAAAATAATTTATCTGAGGTGTCCACATTTTGTGATCTAAACCTACGCCATGAATAAAAACTATTGGTATAGTTTTATTATTAGTATAAATGTAATAGTTTTGATTATTTAGGCTCAATACCCATCTCTTTCATATCTTGATATCTGTCACCAGTTCTTGCATGAGCTCTACCTGTAGGGGCACCTCCTATAGCAACAACTATTTCATCTTCATTCGGAGCATCATGAATTGTAAATTCATGTGTGAGATAATAAGGTCTAAGTCCTGCATCGGTTTTATGCATCATAGGCAATGAAATTTTAGAACCTGCTGGACCCCTTGTGTTTGTAAAACTTAAATAAGAAGTTCCACCAACCGCATCTCTAAATTTATTTCCAAACCTTAAAGTATGTATAAATGCTGAAGCATGTTCTATTTCCCCATTTAAACCAACCATCGCAGCTTTGCCATATGCTAAAATTTTGTCACCTGATCCAATTTCTTTTATAAGTTCTGGAACTAAAATATCCCCAAGTTTTGGAGCCAAATCTAATATTTCTGGTTTTAAATTCTCAATAAAACCTTTTTCTGCCCAAGGATTTTGAATCACTGCGGCAACAGAAACTAATAAGACAGGTTCTTTAGCTTTTTTTCCACCTTCTATAAATGTCTTGTCTACAAATTTAAGAAATTTTCTTAATTTTAATTCCATCAGCTCGCTCTTTGAATATTTGATTTACCAACGTTAATTTTTGGAATTACTTCGTCATTAAATAATTTAACACTTCTCATACAAGCCTGATGATCAATTCCTGGAAAGTTTGACCAAACTTGAAGATTTTGTAAATTTAGCTCTGACTGAAGTTCTTTTATTTTTTTTACTACGTAATCAGGAGTGCCAAACAATAAGTTTCTTTTATGTAAAAATTCATAGTTCAGAAGATCTAATTTATTTTTTGTTTCAGGTAATTTTTCATCAGGATCCATATGGTTTCCCAATCCTCTCCAGTGGCATACCCATCTCATGTAATTTATAATATGTTCGCTTGCAAGTTTTTCAGCCTCTTCCATTGTTTCAGCTACGAACATGTCTCTAACTAAAGAAATTCCTTCCCCTAATGGAACATCTCTATTTTCTGCTTTTGACTTTGCATCTCTATAGATTTCAAAACGTTTTTTTAAAGCTTTAACTGTAGGAATCCACATAATTGTGTTTAATCCATTGGTAGCTGCCCATTGAATAGATCTTTCCCCATCTACAACTTGCCAAATAGGCGGGTGAGGTTTTTGAAAAGGTTTTGGAACTACACTAATTTTTTTTATTTCATTTGTTTTTAGATCTAAAAATTTTTCACTTGGGGCACTCATATCATGTTGCCAAACGAAATTTGGAGTTGGATATGTATAAAATTCTCCGTTGTGGCTAAAAAAATCTTCTGTCCAAGCTTTTTTTATTATTGTTAAAGTTTCCTCAAATAACCTAAAATTTTTTGCTTGATCTTTAAGATCTGCTTCAACATTCATGTTTATTGCCTCTCTACCATAAACTCCTCTTCCAATTCCAACTTCGACACGACCTTGAGACATCTGATCTAACATGGCTATGTCTTCTGCGAGTCTTATTGGATTGTGAAATGTTATTACATTGCAAGCTTGACCAATTCTTATTTTTTTTGTTCTAGCAGCAGCATCGGCACACATTAATAGTGGGTTTGGACACGATTCCATTCCTTCGTGATTAAAATGATGCTCTGTATACCAAATAGAGTTCCAATTGTTTTCATCACAATAAGTAGTTATTTCTCTAGCTTCTTCTAATATTTTTGAATATGGTTTTTTATTCCAGTTCGTTGTATTACAAAAGTACCCAAACCTCATTTACGCTCCTTAATAAAAAAATTTTCAAAGGACCTATCCCACTTTCGCATTGGAAATAACGACGAGTTATGTATCGCTTTATCTATTAATATTATTATTGTTATCTTTGATATTCAATGAATTTTTTTAGAGACTGGTTGAGGAATTTTTCATATATCAAAGCATTATTTGTTGTTGCGCTTCCATTTAAAAACGATTTACTCATTTTAAAATCATAAGATGGTTCAAAAAAGAAAGGTATCGACATCCTTTTTTTTTTATTCCAAAGCACTCTATGGTTTGTTGCTTTAAATTTCCCTTTGCTTAAAAATTCAAGAGCTCTTCCGGTGTTAACAACTAAAGCTTTTTTATTAAAAGGAACATCGTACCATTTTTTATTCTTTCTATTTTGAACTTGTAAACCACCTTTTTTATCTTGATAAAGAATTGTAAATATTCCACTATCAACGTGAGTTTCGCATCCCAATGCAACACCATCTTGCTTAGAAATTTCTACAGGTCTATTTTGGTTTGGATAATAGTTAAACCTTAAAGTACTTAAGGTTTTTAATCTAGAAAAAGCCTCTTTAGAGTTGTTAATATCTTTTTTGTACAACTTAATTATACACTTGAACAAAGTTTCTCCTAAAAAAAATATATCATCAAAATAGTTTGATAAAATTTTAATTGATTTTTTGTCAATTGATTTAGTTAAATCCAAATATTCTATATATTGGTTTTTAGTTATATCAGCATATTTTTTTGTGACTTTTAAATCTCCAATATCCAAACCTTCTTTTCCATTTACATCGTTTGGAAAATATCCTCTATAAATATTCTTATTTTTAGAATTCCATTTTTTTGGTGAAAGTTTTTTTTTATTTTTATAAGATGAATTAAAAAATTTGTTGCCAGTACTACAAATATTTCTTATATTTTTTTGGCTTATTCCATGTCCTGTGATTTGAAAAAAACCAATGTTTATACACGCTTTTTTAATTTTATTAATTGTATCAATCGACTTTGAAGACTTAAAACCATTTCTTACTATTGAAGAGATATTAATTGTAGGAATTATATTTTTAGACATTTATCTTAGAGGTTTTTCAGTTGCTATAGATTGGTCTTGAACTCTTTCACGCATAAAAATATAAATACCACTAGACACAATTATTAATATTCCAATTACTGTAGTAAAGCTCGGTATTTCTTTAAAGTACAACCAGCCTATTAATGATGACCATAATAATATTGAATACTCAAAAGGTGAAACTACTGCAGGCGAAGCTATGCTATAAGCTGAAAATAAAAGTAGAAAAGCAAGAGTTGCAGTGATTCCAGTTGCTACCATAAATAATATACTAGCTTCTAAATCTACAAACCACTCCCTAAAGATAAATTGTGAAGCAGCATGATTTGATGTGTTGTATTGTCCGTCGCCAATAATAAAATAAAACACAGAACTAATAATTATAGCCCCAATATAAAAAGCAAATGTTTGAGTATAAACGTTATCTTTATCTGAGGTTTTTTTAATTATAATCATTGATAGCGAATAACATAATGCACATAAAATAGGCAATAAACTTAAATAGTTAAAATCATTAAAATCTGGATTTAAAGTTATATACACACCAATAAAACCCACTGCTATTGCAGACCATCTTCTGGGTCCTATTTCTTCTTTTAAAAAAAAATGTGCAAATATTGTAATTAGAAAAGGAGTAACAAAAAATAAAGCTGTAGCGGTACTAAGAGGTAGGACAGCTAAAGAAACATAAAAAGAACTAAAACCAAAAAAGAATAGTATTACACGGCATAAAGTTAGTAACGGGTATTGACTTTTAAATATTATTGGTTTTTTTGTTAATTTTAAAAATATTAAAATAAGGCCAAAGCTTACTAAAGTTCTTATTAAATAAACTTCATAAAGTGAAACAAAACTATAGATGTATTTCATAATCCCGTCTTGCACAGAAAAAACCAACATGGCTAACAATATGAGAATTATTCCTCTAGGATTATTATTTTTTGAAGCCATTCGCTTCTATATCACATACTATTGTTTAGGAAAATAATCTTGTAATTCACCTTCTCTATAAACATCTGTTGTACTGCAGTGTAGACTTCCGCCAAAACCATAAGCTTCTCTAAAATCTATAGGCAAAACTTCCATGCCTAGTTTATCAAGTTGTTCAGCTTGATATACTTCACTTTTTTCTACACATACTGTTTTTGGATCTAAAACTAAAATATTCATCGACAACCATATTGAGTAATAAGTTAGAGGAGGAGGCGAATTATGGGCTGGTTGTGCCGCTTCAATAATTTTCCAACCGTTATCCTCAAAAAGTTTTCTTTGTTCTTTGGGAAGTTTTCTTACAGGGTTATTTAATATTAGACCAGGTTTGATTGGGGTAAAAGTTGCATCTATATGAATAGGGTAGGGATCTCCCGGAAAATTTACTGTATGAACACGATGATCAGGAAAATGTCTTTTTAACCAGTCTATACCTTTTAAATTTGTTGTAAAACCATGTTGAACAATTAAGTCTTTACCAAATCTTAAGATATCTGCCGCATCAAAAAGAGGTTCTTCTTCAGTTGTAACAAAATATTTTTTCTCAGCCCATTCCAATCGTTGTGCAATACTTACTTCATCAGACAAATAATTTTTATGATAATCTTTATCTGTCAATCTAGGTTTAGGTGCAGACTCATGTTTCATATCTGGATCTTCCATAAAGTATTGTTGTATCAATGGTCTATAAGCTAAATATTCAAACCATCGGCATCGAAAGCTCATAGTTGCTTCTAACATTTCTTTTCCAACAGTAATAATTACATCTCTGGATGGCATACATCCAAACATGTGTTCTGCTTTCCAGTCTGGTGTAGCAATTTTTTCATCAAATTTTAAAGGAGTTGGTCTATCAACTCTTATACCTCTATTCTCTAATGTTTTTACAAATTTATCTAAAAGTTCATTTGATTTATCTATAGAATCTTGTGTTCTTCTGCCATGCTTTCCTTTCATGACTGAGTCTGGAGGAATCTTAACATCTACTGCAGGCTCTGGAGCAGGTATACAACAATTATCTGCTCTACCAACAATCACATGTTTTAATGGATCCCATTCATTCCAACTACTTACAATAGTTTTTTTCATACAATTAAAATAAATAATTTAATTAATATGTATTTTCAATAATAATAATTTTAGTTTAGTGTCTAGAAAGCAGGTAAATTACCAATAAACAAATAATGAATTGTACAATTAAATCTATAAACTATTGTCCAGTAAAATCGTTATCATTTCAGAGCATTAATTCCTGTAACATAAAAAAGGAACTCGGGATGCCAAATGATAGAATTTTTGCTTTTTCTCGAGGCATCGATATTGAAAAAGCAAAACTAATTGAAAAAAATCCAAACCAAAGAAAATTAAATAATTTTTTAACTTTAAAAAATTCCCCTGTTTTAAATAAATATAATTTTATATATGAAAAAAATAAGCTTACTCTTGTACTGAAAGACAAGAAATTAATTTCTGTTTGCATAGATAGTTCAGAAAGCTTGTCTTTAATTGCTGAAAAATTATTAGAACTAGAAACTTCATTAGCAAAACCGATTTTTTTTTTAAAAAATATTGATTATCCATTTTACGATACAACGAATTCAGATAATGTTTTTAATTCTATATCTTTAATAAACCTTAATAGCATTAAAGATTTAGAAAAAAAAATTAATAAAAGAGTAGAAGCTCAAAGATTTAGAGGTAATTTTTATGTTGAGGGAATTAAAGCTTTTGAAGAACGAAATTGGATTAGTAGAATTATTAAAATAAACAATGTTTCTTTTAAGGTAGAAGAAAATATTCCTAGATGTGTTGCTATAAACCTTAAACCTGAAACAGATGATAATTCTTTAAACTTGCTACAGTCTTTAAAGAAAAGTTTTAATCATTTTGATATGGGTGTATATTTGACAGCATTGAGTGATGGAAAAATAAATATTGGTGACAAAGTAGAGTATTAGTATCAAATTAATTTAATATCAAGTCAGATGCTTTTTCTGCAATCATTAGTGTAGGTGCGTTTAAATTTCCACTTGTTATTTCTGGCATTACAGATGCGTCTACAACTCTAATATTTTCAAGTCCATGAATTTTTAATTTTTGATCCACAACTGCCATTTTATCTACTCCCATTTTTAAGGTGCAAGATGGATGATATGCAGTTTCAGCTTTAGATCTTATATATTCTTCAAATAGTTCATTTGTTTGAACATTTTCTCCTGGACCAATTTCTTTACCGGCAAAAGGTTTTAAAGAATTTTGACCAAGTATTTTTCTAGCAACGTGTATACATTCTATTGTTTGCTTAAGATCATCTTCGTGCTCTAAATAATTGAATTGTATTTTTGGATAATCGTAAGGATTAGAACTACTTAATTTAATATGGCCTCTACTTTTTGGGTGATTGGGGCTTGCGTGTAATTGATAGCCATGTCTATCTGGTTCAACTAAGCCATGATTAATTACAAATGCAGGAAAAAAATGAAATTGAATATTTGGATATTCTCTTTCAGGCGAAGATTTGCAAAAACCACCAGCTTCTAAAAATGAATTAGAGCAGGGACCACTTTTAGTTAAAAACCATTGAATTCCAACTTTTACCATATTTAATTTATTTATATATGAATATAAAGTGTCTGGTGTTTTGCATTCTTGCTGGACATAAGTTTCTAGATGATCTTGTAAATTTTTTCCAACACCTTCTAGAGCATGTATTACTTCAATACCTTTATCTTTTAAATGTTCAGTTGGTCCAACTCCAGAAACCATAAGTAAGTGAGGAGAATTAATTGAACCACCACTTAAAATTATCTCTTTATTTGCATAAAATTTTTCTACCTTGTTTTTAATTTTAACTTCGATACCGACAGCTTTTTTTCCATCAAAAATTATTTTTTCTACAAAGGACTCACTAAATACTTTCAAATTTTTTCTTTTTTTAGCTGGATTTAAATAATATTTAGAAATACTTGCTCTTTCTCCCTTGTGAATTGTTACATCGTACATTCCAAATCCTTCTTGATCTTTACCATTCATGTCTTGATTAATTTTGTATCCAGCTTCACCGGCTGATTTAATAAAAGCATTAAACAAAGGGTTTTTATTTTTTGATTGATTGACTGGCAGTATTCCGTTTCCGCCTCTATATTCGTTTTGACCTTCAGACCAAGTTTCAATTTTTTTAAAATATGGTAATACTTTTTCATACGACCAATCTTTTAAACCAAAAGAAGCCCATCTTTGGTAATCATTTGGATTACCTCTGACATAAACCATTCCATTGTGCGCAGAACATCCGCCAATCATTTTACCTCTTGGACAAAAAAGTTTTCTATTGTTCAAATGTGGTTCTGGTTGAGAGTAATATTTGTAATTATATTTTGGATCATGCATTGTATATAAAATCGCCAATGGCATATTAACTTTCCATATATCGCTTGGTTTTCCAGCCTCTATTAAGGCTACATTGTACTTTCCATTTGCTGTCAACCTATTTGCAAGCACACATCCTGCGGTACCTGCCCCAATGATTATGTAATCAAATTTCATAAAAGTTGAGAATGAAGTAAATTTTCGTATTGATTAATAGATTTCATTTTAATATTGGTTTTTTTGGCTAATTCATCGAATTTTCTAAGTTTAATTGCATCTTTAAAAAATTTATTTTTTTCAAAGTCCTTACTTTCTTTTTTGTTTAGTATTCCGCCTTGTAATTCTAAACTAATTTTAGAAGCATCAGATAGTTGATTGTAATATTTTTTGCTTCTAGCCAGATATCTTTTTGCTTTTACATGACATTTAATAGGCTCAACGACATCTTTTTTGAAGAATTTACTTAAGTATTCGTATCCTATATCTTCGTGTTTTCCATCTAATTTTTTTTTTACCAATTCGTTAGGATCTTCCAAAATAAAATGTCCATAATCATGAAGTAAACATGCACAAATTAAACTTTTTGATGATTTTTTTCTCTCAGCTATCATTGCAGACTGAATCATATGTTCAGACATAGTTACTTTTTCTCCGATATATAAAGATTTATTATTTATAAAATTAGAAATAATTTTATAGATTACGTTCATCAATTTTAATTTGGTTGATCACCTTCGATCGCAATTCGATCCATAACTCTTTCATATCCAAGACCTCTTCCTGGATAAAAATCAGCTATTGCAAAGTGAATAACACTCCTATTATCCCAAATACAAACAGTATTTTCTGTCCAAGTGAAACGACAAGTTAGTTCTAATCTAGCCTGATGTTCAAATATTTTTTTTAAAAGTTCATCACTTTCTTTTTTATCTAAGCCAACAATTTTTTTTGTGTAAGTCCAATTTACAAATAATATTTTTTTTCCAGTTTCAGGATGAGTTCGAACAATAGGATGCTCATTAGAATATTCGTCATAATTTTTTTTTTTATTACCTTTCATTTTTTTATAATTATCTAAAAAAAATTCAGCCCCTAGCGAACTATGGATAGCAGTTTTATCTTTTATTTTTTCTTTTATATCCTCATCCAAAGTTTCCCAAGCAAGTTCCATATTAGAAAAACATGTATCTCCTCCAACTGGTGGAATTTTAATTGATTTCAATATTACAGCTTTAGTAGGTTTAGCGTTATAGCTAACATCGCTATGCCAATTTTCGCCCCACTGATTTTGCTCATCTTCGGCTTTAATTATTCTTACAATTTCTGGATGTTTTTCTAATCCTTTGACGTATGCATGAGTTTCTAAAGGGCCGAATTTTTCTGCTAGCGCTATATGTTCTTTTGTATCAATTAATTGGTCTCTAAAGAAAATTACTTTGTGTTCTAATAATAAATCGTTAATTTTTTTAAAGTTCTCTTCTGATGTATCTTTAAGATTTATACCTTTTATTTCTGCCCCTAAAGCACCTGAAAGTAGTTTTATTTCCATTTATATAATTTATATCTAGAAATTAATTTTGTCACTATATATAAGGTTAATATGAATCTTACATGGGCATATATATTTTTGGTTATAGCAATAATTTTTGAATTAATTAGTACCAGCATTTTAAAAGACACTTATGGCTTTACCAAACTTTATCCATCATTAATAGTTGTAATAGCTCTATGTATATGTTTGTACCTAATATCCCATTCAATGCAGTTTATACCAGTAGGAATAGTTTATGCTAGTTGGGCAGCGGGAGGCATTGTGGGTATAACAATTATTGCAGCTATAAAGTATAATCAAATTCCCAATATTCCAACTATGATTGGTCTATCGCTTATTGTTATTGGCGTGATTATTGTTCATCTAATGAATGATATAAAAGTAAATTAGATAATTATTTTTTTAACTTTGATGAAAATTTTAAGCCTTCAGTTTTAAAATTAGCTTTATTTTTTTCAATAAAATCATCCATAATTTTAATTTTTTCATCTTCAAATTCTGCGACTTTTCTTTCACCTAAATCAACATACAGTGCCAAAATTTCGATAGTTGATGCCAGATATTTTTTTTCTTTATGGATCATTTCCATTTTATACAAAAGTCTTTTTTTATCGTGATCAAAAAAAGTTAAGTTAACACCTACTTCATCTCCTTCGCTTACTTCTTGATTATAAGTAATATGAGACTCAACCACCATAGTACTCTTTTTGGTTGTCTTTGCTGAATGTTCACCCATTTTAAAT
Organism: uncultured Pelagibacteraceae bacterium; assembly: GCA_902564565.1. GTDB lineage: Bacteria > Pseudomonadota > Alphaproteobacteria > Pelagibacterales > Pelagibacteraceae > Pelagibacter. The sequence continues at coordinate 32,269 of CACFBW010000006.1, forward strand.
TTGTTCATTAAAATTTCTGCACCATATACGTCAAAAATTAAGACATAATAAGCAACATTCATATGATTATTGTAGTCTGTCCAATCTTTTATAATTTTTTGAGTTGTTAAATGTACTGACATTTTTCTATTTTAAATAATTTTTTTAAATAGTATAAATCTATTAATTCAAATGAACAATAAAGTATTTATATCTTGTGCCGTAACTGGATCTGGTGACACAGCCGGTAAGCATCCTGATTTACCGAAGACACCTGAACAAATTGCAAAAGCTGCAATTGAATCTGCCAAAGCTGGCGCAGCAATTGCTCACATTCATGTTAGAGAAGAAGATGGAAAACCAAGTAGAAGATTAGAATTGTATAAAGAAGTTGTCGATCGTGTACGTTCAAGTGACACAGATGTAGTTTTAAATTTAACAACAGGAATGGGAGGAGATTTGGATATAGGACAAGGAAAAAACCCTCTAGACTTCGGCCCAATGACAGATATGGCTAATGTGATGGAAAGAATTGCAAACGCAGAACAATTTTTGCCTGAGATTTGCACTTTAGATTGTGGAACTTTAAATTTTGGTGATAGTTCAGTTATTACAGTTAATACACCAAATGATTTAAGAAAAGCTGCAAAAAGATTACAGGAAATAAATGTCAAACCAGAGATAGAAGCTTTTGATTTAGGAAATATGTGGTTCGGAGCTCAATTATATAAAGAAGGATTGTTAAGCGATCCACCTATGTTTCAAATGTGTTTGGGTATTCCTTGGGGAGCACCAGCAACACCTTTAGCAATGCAAGCTATGAAAGATATAATGCCAAAAGAAGGTGTATGGTCTGGTTTTGCAATATCAAAAAATGAAATGCCATTTGTTGCTCAAACTGTAATTATGGGAGGAAACCCAAGAGTAGGACTTGAAGATAATTTATATCTAGAAAAAGGAAAGTTAGCCACAAATGCGCAATTAGTTGAAAAAGCAATTAGAATTGTAAACGATCTTGGAGTTTCAATAATGACTCCAGCAGAAACTAGAGAAAAACTTAAATTAAAAAACTACAAATAAAAATTTAATCTAATCTAATAGCGTTTCCATCAACCGCTATAGTTTGACCAGATATTCTTTCAGCATCGCTTGAAATTAGAAATGAACATGTTTTACCTATGTCTTCTTCATAAATCCAACAATTCATAGATGCCATTGATACGAATTCTTTTTCTACATTTTTTTTTGAAATTTTTAAAAATTTTGCTTTATCTTTGATAACTCGTATCATTCTATCTCCTTTTATGGTTCCGGGACAAATAGCATTAACTCGAATTTTAAATTTACCCAATTCCATTGCTAAGGTTTTTGTCATACCTATGACAGCCCACTTGCTTGCAGCGTAAGGAGATCTTAAAGGAAAACCCATAATACCAGCACCAGAAGAAAGATTAATAATGGATCCACCTTTATTTTTTTTAAGCATTGGAATTGCTAACTTTGTAAAATAAAAATGACTTATAACATTTATTTTTAAAGTTTTTTCCCAGTCATCAGACTCAAGTTTTTCTAAAGTACCAGTAGGACCAGCAACACCCACATTATTGATTAGTGCATCTATTTTTTTTGTTTTCTTTTTTATTTCTTCAAAAAATTTTGAAACATCATACTCATTTGAAGCATCACATTCGTAAGTAAATAATTTTTTATTTTTTAAGGGATGTTTTTTTAATTTATTGATAAATTTCTCATTTAAATCACAAAGATAAACGGTTGCTCCTCTTAAAAGACAAACTTTTGCTGTAGCTAAGCCAATTCCAGATGCACCAGCAGATATAATTATTTTTTTATTCTTTAAAGACTGATCAGCCATTAACTATGACTTAGTTAAAGATTTTTGTAATTCTTTATTTGTAATATATCCTTTAACATTTCCTTGTTTATCAACCACCTCACAGTTGGCATTAGTGCAGACAACTTGTGGTAAAAATTCTTCAATAAATTGATCTTCTTGAACTTTAATAAGATTTTTTTTGTCAACCCCATTTGATTCATTTGCAGACTTCATGATAATTTTAGCTTTGATAACTTTCGCTCTATTTACATCTTTTACAAACGCTGCCACATAATCATCAGCTGGGTTCATTATAATATCAACTGGTGTTCCCACTTGCACTAATCTACCACCATTTAATATTCCTATGTGGTCTCCTAATCTTAAAGATTCATCTAGATCGTGAGTAATAAATACTATTGTTTTTTTTAATTCACTTTGTAAATCCATTAATTGTTTTTGCATGTCACTTCTAATCAAAGGATCCAATGCTGAAAACGCTTCGTCCATTAACATTATATCTGTATTTGTAGCTAGAGCTCTTGCTAGCCCGACTCTTTGTTGCATTCCACCAGATAACTGATTTGGGTATTGATGTTCAAATCCATTTAAACCTACAGCTTCAATTTTTTCCATCGCAGTTTTGTTTCTTTCTTCTGGTTTTTGACCTTGAACCTCAAGACCATATCCAACATTTTCCATAACTGTTTTGTGGGGAAACAAACCAAATCTTTGAAACACCATACTCATTTTATGTCTTCTAAACTCAATTAATTGTTTTTGATCTAGATCCATAACATTTGTTCCTTCTACAGAAACCACTCCTGATGTTGGGTCTATTAATCTATTAATATGACGAATAAGTGTAGATTTACCTGAACCAGATAAGCCCATACAAACAAAAGTCTCACCTTCCTCAATAGATAGCGATACATCGTCAAGACCAACAGTATGCCCAGTTTTTTCTAATATTTCTTCTTTTGATGCACCGTCTTTGACCATTGGAAGAACTTTTGATGGTTGATCACCAAAAATTTTATATACATTTTTAATTTCAATTTTGCTCATATTTTTTTATAAAATTAATTTTTTTTTATTATGTGTTCTTGCTTGAATTTTTTCTCCATAAGATTGTGTAATTCGATCGAATATAATAGCTAACAATACAATTGCAATACCTGCTTCAGTAGCCATACCAACATTTAATTGTTGTAATCCAAGCAACACTTCATCTCCAATTCCTCTTGTACCTATCATTGATGCGATTACTACCATTGCTAAGGACATCATTGTACATTGGTTAACCCCTTGCATTATGTTGGGTAATGCCAATGGTAATTGTACTCCCCATAATTTTTGTTTTTTGCTTGCACCGAAAGCCTCTGCTGCTTCAACAACTTCTTTGTCAACTAGTCTAATTCCAAGGTCTGTTAATCTTATTAAAGGAGGAACAGCATAAACAAATATAGCAAATATTGCTGGAACAGCACCCAAACCAAATAATAATATGCCTGGAATTAAATAACAAAAACTAGGAATAGTTTGCATTAAGTCTAAAATTGGTAGAATAGCATTTCTTACTTTTTTGTGTCTTGCCATTAATATCCCTACAGGAATACCAATAATTAAACAAAGCAACATTCCTATAACCACTATACAAGTAGTCATTATACATTTGTCCCAATATCTAGGGCTAAGGAAACCAAGAAAAAAAACACAGAATGCAACCATAATTGTTGTGCCTGTATTTCTTCCACTTACAAAATAACAAAGAACAATTACTGATATCATTAATATAGGCCAGGGCAATCCAACCATAAAATTTTTCATATCTGTATAAAGACCAAGTAGAAAATTATTAATTCCTTCAAAAAACATTCCGTACTCTTTTATAAGTTTATCAAAACCTTCATTTAGGAATGGCATTAATGGAAGGTCTAACCATTTAGGCCAGTTTCCTAGCCATGATAAATCTGTAAATAAAACTGAAACACTTTCAGGTCTATATTTTGAAGTTGTGTATGCAACAACAACCATAGCAATAAATGCTATTAGATAAATTAAATTAAAATATTTCTTATATTTTTCCATTAATACTTCTCAAAAAACTAAGAGCCCGTAAGGGCTCTTAGTATTAAGAATTGTTTTAAAATTAAAGCGAAGCTTTAACTTTTTTTGCAACATCTGCAGGAACCCATTTAGTCCAAGAGCTAGATCCTTTTAAAAAGTTCTTAGCAGTTGCTTCCATATCTCCACCTGATTCATCCATGTAAAAAGCAAGTGATTTGTTTACTTCAGCAGTAGGCAAAGTGTATGCTTTTACAAAGTCGATGATTGGTTTGTTTTCTGGTTTGTTGGCAAAAGTAGTTGATGCAGATTTTGTTAAAGCCATATCCACATAAGCACTCGCACATGTATCCGTGTATGCATCTGGTCCATCAGCCTTAATTTTTTCTACAACCTTCATCATTTTTGTCCAACAAGCATTGTCATAAGCAGGTTCTTTAAGTTGAACTAAATCAACCTTTCCCATTAAACCAGTTGGTGTCCAGTAGTAAGAAAATACTGGTTTGCCTTTTTTAAATGCACCAGCAATCGCGGCATCTAAAGCACCACCAGAACCTGGATCAAAGTTAGTGTAGTATTTGTCCAAACCATAAACTTTGTGCTTAACTAAGTTAATAGTGTAGCAAGTCCATCCAGATATACAGCTAGTCATTCTGCCTTTTCCAGGAGCTTCAGGATCAGCAAATAATTTTGCTATCTCTGGCTTTTTCATATCTTCAACAGATTTTAAACCGTATTTGTCAGAAGTTTTTTTATCGACATAAAAACCTTGTGTTGATGAAGGAGTGTTAACTCCAAGCTCAACAATTTGTCCTTTAGCAACAGCTTCTTCATGCATTTGAACAATATTGTCTCTCCAAACCTCTGTTATAATATCAAGTTGTTGATCATAATGAGCAGCCATTATTGGAGAAGTACTTCCTTTTGTTACTTCAACGCTGCATCCGTATCCTTTTTCAAGAATATAACCAACGATCGCAGTATGAACGTTAGCACTATCCCAGTCAAAATCTCCCAAATGTACTTTACAAGCAGCATTAGCACTTGTTGTGCCTAATGATGTAACTGCTATAAAAGCAATTGAAAGAAATAGTTTTTTTAGAAATTTCATAAATTTCCCCCTTAAATGTTTAGTTTAAACTAGCGCATTAAAACTTGATAAGTTAAAAAACACAACCAAAATTAAGATTTATATAGGTTAATAAACATAGCAAAAAACCCTGTAAAATATTTAAATTCAATTATAAATTGAATTGAAAACAAAACAAAATAAAATAACAATTGATAAAATGAGAGTAGAAATTTCTAAAGTTTCAAAAAATGGCTCAGCACTAAATGTTGAATGGAGCGATGGAAAAAAAAGTAATTTTAACTTCATGTGGTTAAGAGACAATTGCCCCACTGCGCACGATAAAGACTCAAGACATAGAATGTTTAATATACTTGAAGTTTCAACGAATATAGAACCTAAGACATACAAAATTAATGAAGAAGGAAAATTAGAAATAGCTTGGAGCGAAGGAGCTCATACCAGTTTTTACGATCAAGAATGGCTTAGGAAAAATTGTTATACGATAAATAACAATAAAAAGTATGTTTCTCCTTATGAACTATGGGACAGTTCTTTACAAAAAAATTTAAAATCTATTAGTATAGAGCATGACGAAATTATTAATTCCGACGAAGGTTTAATTAAATGGCTAGAACTTTTGCATTACAAAGGAATCGCAATTGTAAAAAACACACCAATTGAAAAAGAGTCTGCGTTTCCAGTTTTAAACAGAATAAGTCATACAAGAGAAACTTTTTTTAAAACACCTTTTGAAGTTATAAATATTCCAAAACCAAATAACTCTGCATACACAGCGCATGCTTTAAGAAATCATATGGATTTACCTTGGTTTGAAAACCCTCCAGGATATCAATTTCTTCATTGTTTAATTAATTCCGCAAAAGGAGGAGATTCATCGGCAGTTGACGCTTTTGCAGTTGCTGATTATTTAAAAAAAAATGAAAAAGAAATTTTTGAAACTTTGATTAATGTTCCTCTTAAATTTAGAGACAAAGACTATACTCAAGACGCACATAGAAGTTTTTATGGTCCAGCTATTTCATTAACTAAAGATGGTGATTATAACGATATAAGATTTAGTGTTGCTACTATGGACGCATTAGATTGCCACCCCGATGTTATGGATAAAGTTTATAAAGCTCATCATAGGTTTGGAAACCTTTTGCATGACGATAAATTTCAAATAAAATTTAGATTAGAAGCAGGTGATATTTTTTCATTTAATAATAGAAGACTTTTGCATGGAAGAACAGAATTTGATCCAAATTCAGGACATAGACATTTGCAAGGTTATTACATGGACAGAGACGAAATCATTGGAAGATTAAATTTTTTAAAAAAATAAAACTATAAGTTTTCAAAAATAAGATTTTTGTTTTTGTATTTGTTTCTAATTTCTTTGTTTCTTGCTGTATAGTAATAAATTGGTTTGTTAATGATATTTAGTTTTTTTTTTAAAAGAAATTTTTTTTCCATCACAATAATTTTTACATAATTCAATTTGCTTTTTTTAATAATTTTTTTAATAGGAGTGGTTGAAGCAAAACATATACCTAAAGTAAGATTTTTTTTAATTTTATATATGTTTCTTATATTTTTTTCATTGAATGAAGTTATGCTGAAAAATTTTAATTTCTTAGTTTCATTGATTAATTGAATCAAATTTTTTTTTGAAAAAAGTGACTTAATTTCCAGCATTAAATAGCTGTTATCTTTTGCAACACTTACTAATTCTTTTAGTTCAGGTAAATAATATCCAAATTTTTTTGCTATTTTGTTAATTTCTTTAAAATTAAGATTTTTTATCAATTTATTAATCCTAAACTTTCTTTTTAAATTAAAGTCGTGAAAACATATGATTTTATTGTCTTTTGTGATGTGCAGATCAGTCTCAATGCCAAAATTTTTTTTAAAACAGTATTTAAAAGCAGGAAGAGTATTTTCTTTAAATTTTTTTTTAGCCAGCCCCCTATGGATTATTGAATGAACCATTTAATTTTATTACTTCCAACCAGTAATAGTTTTTACTTCAAGGTATTCTTCTAGTCCCCAATTACCACCTTCACGACCATTTCCAGATTGCCTATACCCTCCAAATGGAGTCCCAGCATCAGCGCCCTTACCATTAATATATACACAGCCAGATCTTAATTTTTTAGCTACTCTTTTTGCTTTTTCTTTATCTTCTGTTTGCAAATAATTTCCAAGACCATATTCAGTCTCATTTGTAATTGATATTGCCTCCTCTTCAGTTTCAAATGGAATTATTGAAAGAACAGGTCCAAAAATTTCTTTTTTGGCTATTTGCATATTATTTGTAACATCTGTGAATATAGTTGGTTTAATAAAATAACCTTTATTTAATCCACTTGGTAGCTCTGGACCACCAGCTGCAAGTGTTGCTCCTTCATTTATACCATCTTTAATTAAATTGATTATTTTATCGTACTGAACTTTCGAAACCACTGGTCCTATATGATCTCCTTTTTTTGAAGCAATGTTTACTTTAATTTTATTAGCTTCGTCTGTCGCTTCTTTAACTGCTCTTTCATAAATAGATTTTTCTACAAGCATTCTTGTTGGAGCGTCGCATGATTGTCCAGAATTACTCATTACATTTCTAATTCCATCTCTTACTGCATTAGGATAAGAGTCGCCAAAAACAATATTTCCACCTTTGCCGCCCAACTCTAAACAAACTCTTTTAATTGTATCAGCAGCATTTTTTGTAATTAATTTTCCTGCTCTTGTTGAGCCGGTAAAAGAAATCATATCGATATCCGGATGGCCGGATATTTGAGTTCCAACTCCAGACCCATCTCCATTTACTAAATTAAAAACTCCTGCAGGAAAATCAGCCTCATCTATCATCTCAGCAAATAACATTGCTGAAATAGGAGCTATTTCAGATGGTTTAAGTATCATTGTACAACCAGTTGCGAAAGCAGGAATTACTTTCAAAGCTATTTGATTGATTGGCCAATTCCAAGGTGTAATTAGACCACATACTCCTATTGGTTCACGAGCTATATGATTATTAGACTTTGAATTAAAATGTTCTTCAAATTTAAATTCTTTTAATCTTAATATGAAATCTTCTAAATGGGCTTGTCCTGATGCAGCATGAGTTGATGTTGCAAAATCAATAGGGGATCCCATCTCCATTGACATTGCTTCAGCCATTTCATTAAATCTTTTTTTATAAACTTTTAGCAGTTTTTCTAAAAGATTTATCCTTTCTTCTTTTGAAGTTTCTTTCCAATTAACAAAAGCATTTTTTGCTGCTTTTACAGCAGCATCAGTATCCTCCTTAGACCCAAGCGAAATGATAGCAAAAGCTTCTTCGTTAGACGGATTAATTACTTTTAAGTCATTTGATTTAGAAGGTTTAACCCATTTACCATTTATATAAAAATTTCTTTTATCAAGCATAATTTATTATTAACATATTAATTAAATTTCATATCCTTTTTCTTCTTTTTCATTATCAGTTAATTCATCAGGAAATCCGGAAGCCCTAAAATCTAAATCAAATTTATCTTCAAGTCTTTTAACTACCATTGACGACCATGCTCTGGAACCATATTTTTTTTGTGCATCTTTAAATATATCTAATACAAATGGTGATATTTCTAACGGTGTATTAAGTTTTTTAGAAAGTTCATTGAAAAGATTCATATCTTTATGTACTAAATCCATTGTAAAATTAATGTTATAAGATCCATTTAAGATTACCTGACTCTCGGTTTCATGAACAAATGAGCTTCCTGAAGAAACGGCAATTCCTTTATAGGTTTTATTAAGATCTAATTTGGATTTTTTAGCTACTGTCCATGCTTCTCCAAGAGCAGCCAAATGTACAGATGCTAAATAGTTTGTAATTACCTTTAAAATTGAAGCAGTTCCAAGCTCTCCTGTGTGAAGGATCTTTCTTCCCATTGTGGTTAAAACTGGTAAAATTTTTTCAAAACTTTTTCTTTCACCACCAACAAAAATAGCGATATTTCCTGTTTCTGCTCTGTGACATCCGCCACTAACTGGTCCATCTAAAGAAATGGCTTCTTTTTTTGAAACCAGTTTATTCAACCTTTTAACTTCAGACTCATCAGTTGTACTCATCTCTAACCAAATTTTATTTTTTGAGAGGCCATTAATTACACCTTCTTTTGATTCCATTACCTCTGCACATATTTCAGGTGATGGAAGACATGTTATAATTAAATCTGTTTGTTCAGCTAATTCTTTTCCAGTATTTGCAATTTTTGCACCTCTATTTTTAAAATCATTTGTTAAGTTTTCTTCTAAATCTCTTACAGTTAAATCAAACTTATTTCTCAATAAACTGCTCGCTAATTTACCCCCAACATTTCCAAGTCCTATAAATCCTATTTTCATAACAACCTTTTTAATTTTAGTGAATATTAAATACTTTATGATATATTTTTTTTTTAAAAATGTATTCAACAAAAATAGATCCAAAATACAACAAGAATCAAAATCCAAAAATAGGTTTGATAGCGCTCGCAAGCGACTATATGATTGAAAAAGACTTTATTAATGTAATTAAAGATAAAAAAATAGATTTTTTTGTTAATAGAATTGAATGTTTTAACCCTTTAACAAAAGAAAATTTAATAAAAATGTCTGAAAAAGTAACAGAAGTTACAAAAGACATTCTTCCAAATGAAAAAATTGATTGTGTTGTTTACGGCTGTACCTCAGGTACAATAGCTGCTGGTTATCAATCTATAGAAAACAAAATAAAGAAAGCAAAACCAGAAGCTGAAGTTACTACTCCAAGTACAGCTTCTATTAAAGCTCTTAAGAAGCTGAAATTAAATAAAATTGCAATTTTTACCCCATATCCAAAAAAACTAAATGATGAAGTAATAGATTTTTTTAAAAAAGAAAATTTTCAAATTACCGCAAATTCTTATTTTGATATTGCTTCTGATATAGATATTGGAAAAGTTGATGCAAATTATTTATATGAAGTTTTATCAAAAATGGATTTAAATGGAGCAGATGCATTATTTATTTCATGCACTGCTTTACCCGCTTTATCCATAATAGATAAACTTGAAAAAAAATTAGGAAAAATTGTTTTATCAAGTAATCAGGCGTTAATATGGGATGCTTTAGAAAAAATCGGTATAAATGATTCAATAAATGGTTTTGGAAAATTATTTTCTGAAAATTAAAAATGTTATTTACAAAAGAAGAATATAAAAACAGATTAAAAAGAGTTCAAAAATCAATGCAAAAAAAAGGCATTGAGTTATTAATTTCTCAAGATACTAACAACATGAATTATTTAACAGGATATGACGCTTGGTCATTTTACTATACTCAATGTGTAATAGTTCATGTTAACGCAGAAGAACCTTTATGCTTTGTGAGAGCACAAGACGCTGGCGGCGCATATATCAAAACTTACTTAAAAAGAGAAAACATAATTGTTTATGAAGAAAAATATATTCATACATGGCCAATGCATCCTTATGATCCTTTAATTGAATTAATAAAAAAGAACAAATGGGATAAATTAAATATTGGCGTTGAAATGGATAGTCATTATTTTACTGCTTATTGTTATGAAAAATTAAAACAAGGTTTACCAAACTCAAAAATTAAAGACTCAGATCGCTTAGTCAACTGGGCAAGATTAGCAAAATCTGAAGCTGAAATCAATTTAATGAAAGGAGCAGCTTTAATATCTCAACAAGCAATGAAAGTCGCTATGGAAAGTATTAATCCTGGAGTTAGACAATGTGATGCTGTTGCTGAAATTCAAAGGGCTCTTTTTAGAGGAACGCCAGAAATTGGTGGAGAATATGCCAGTATTGCAACATTGTTACCTACTGGTAAAGGAACGTCAGCCTCACATCTGACTGCAACGGATGAAAAATTCGTTGAAGGAGAAGCAACAATAATTGAATTGTCAGGAGTTAACAAAAGATACCACTGCCCAATGGCAAGAACAGTTCAACTAGGAAAACCAGAACAAAAAAAAATAGACGCTATGAATGCAACTAATGAAGCGCTTGATGCAGGTATTGCAGCAACAAAACCAGGAAATACTGCAGATGATGTAGCTCAAAAGTTTTGGGGAGTTCTGGATAAATATAAAATAAAAAAAGAATCTAGAACTGGATACTCAATTGGAATTGGCTACCCACCTGATTGGGGAGAGCACACACTAAATATTTATAAAGGTGATATGACAGTATTACAACCTAATGTCTGTTTTCACATGATTGCAGTGATGCAATTTGGAGAATGGGGTGTAGAAGCTTCTGAGTCAGTGCGAGTAACCGATAGCGGAAGCGAGCTATTTTGCAATTTTTCTAGAGAATTACATATAAAATAAGAACTTGAAATATATCTCTACAAATGTTTTAAAACTCTCTCTATGTCAAAAAATTCAGAATTTGTTAAATTCGATAAAGTAGACAAAAGTTACGACGGAAAAGTTCTAGTTGTTAAAGATTTAAACTTAGATATTGCTGAAGGTGAATTTATTACAATGCTTGGACCGTCTGGTTCAGGCAAAACTACTTGCTTAATGATGTTAGCAGGATTTGAAACTCCCACAAATGGAGAAATATATTTAGATAAAAATCCTATATCAAACATTCCACCTCACAAAAGAGGAATTGGAATGGTTTTTCAAAATTATGCATTATTTCCACACATGACAGTTTATGAAAACTTAGCTTTTCCACTAAGAGTTAGAAAAATTTCAAAAGAAGATACAGATAAAAAAATCGACAAAGCTTTATCAATGGTTTCATTGTCAGGATTTGAACATAGAATGCCTGGCCAATTATCAGGAGGCCAACAACAAAGGGTTGCTGTAGCAAGAGCTTTAGTTTTTGATCCAGCAGTGGTTCTTATGGATGAACCATTGGGTGCACTTGATAAGAATTTAAGAGAGAGTATGCAGTATGAAATTAAACATATTCACGAAAGTATAGGTGTCACAGTTGTGTATGTTACACATGATCAAAGTGAAGCTTTAACAATGTCAAATAGAATAGCAGTATTCAATGATGGAAAAGTTCAACAGTTATCTTCACCAGACAAACTATATGAAGAGCCAGTAAATTCTTTTGTAGCAGAATTTATAGGTGAAAATAATAGATTCTCTGGACAAGTTACAGATGTTTCAAAAGATAAGTGTAAAGTAAAATTAGATGATGGTTCAGAAATTTTAGCAAACCCTATAACAGTAAAATCAAGTGGAGAGAAAACAATTGTATCTTTAAGACCTGAAAGAGCTTTAATTAATACTAAAGACAAAATGGAAAATAATTTTAAAGGCAAAATTGAAGAAGTAATTTATCATGGTGACCACACAAGAGTGAGGTTAAATTTACTTGGAAACAAAGATTTTATATTAAAAGTTCCAAATAGTTCTGCCAATATGGATATAAAGCTTGGAAATCAAATTAATGTTAGTTGGAATAGTTTTGATGCTAGAGCATTAGACCCAAAATAAACTAATATACCAATTATGTTTAGGTAAAATGCACCTAATTTTAGATAAATGGCTTGTTGACTCCTTTATTATATATTGCTGTAATCCTGTTTTTAAAAAAAACGTTTAAACGGAGGATAAATGAAAAAATTAAGTAAATTATTACTTACTCTATCTTTTGTACTTTCTATTACTTCATCAGCATTTGCAGTTACTGTTGCATCTTGGGGTGGAGCATATACAGAGTCTCAAAAGTTAGGATATGGTGATCCTACTGCAAAAAAATTAGGTATATCTATTGATTGGGTAGACTATTCAGGAGGATTATCAGAAATAAAAGCACAACAAGAAGCAGGCGCAGTCGTTTGGGATATAATGGACGTTTTTGCTATGGATACTATTACTGGATGTGACGAAGGTATCTTTGTAGAATTTGATTTCGACAAAGACTTTCCAGCAGCACCAGATGGAACTCCTGCAAGTAAAGATTTCTTTACTAGCATGCCTTCTAAATGTGCAGTAGGAAATATTTTATATTCTTGGAACTACGCTTATAACAGCGACAATGTTAAAGGTACTCCAAAAACTATAAAAGATTTCTTTAACACTAAGAAATTTCCTGGAAAAAGAGCTATCTACAAAAGCGCTCTAACTAATTTAGAGATTGCTTTAGCTGCTAGCGGAACAAAACCAGGAAAAGGTGGAGCAAATATCTATAAAGCATTGAGTACTGAAAAAGGTGTTCAAAAAGCAATGGATAAGATCAAAAAACTTTGCACAGATCCTAAAGGTGGATGTGTATTTTGGTCTGCAGGTGCTCAACCACCAGAATTATTAATGAGTGGAGAAGTTGTTATGGCAACTGGTTGGAACGGAAGATTCTTCAACGCTACTGTTGGTGAAGGTGCTCCAATCGTTCAAGTTTGGGACGCACAAGGTCTTGACTATGAATATTTTGCGCTTGTTAAAGGTGGACCAGATGAAGCTAACGCTAAAAAAGCTCTTGCTATGATGACTAACACTGAGATGTTAGCTGGAAGCGCTAAGTATATTGCTTACGCTCCTTGGAGAAAATCATCTATAGAAGTTATGAAAGCAGGAGAGCCTTGGTATAAAGATGGTAAGACAAACATGGTACCTCATATGCCAACAGCGCCAGCAAACACTAAAAACTATTTCCTAGTTGACCCGATTTTCTGGGCTGATAACGGCACAGAACTTGGTGAAAAATGGGAAGCTATGAAAGCTGGTCTATAATTTTAAGTTTTAAAGATTAAAATTATATATTATATTTAAGGGCGGTTATTTAATAACCGCCCTTTTTATTTATGAGCAGCGAAACACAAAAAATTTTAACAACAGACGGAATTCCTTTAGAGGAAAGTTTAAAAAAAGCTGAAAAAAAAAATAAGATCAAAGCTTTTTTGCTTGTATGTCCTCTTTTACTATTTTTAATAATTACATATGTTTTTCCAATTGGTGACATGCTTTATAGAAGTGTTGATGACCGCATGGTTACGGATATGCTTCCTAAAACATACAAAGCAATGGAACAATGGGATGGAAAAGAGCTTCCAGAAGAAGAAGTTTTTGAGGCATTTTATTTAGATTACAAAAAATTAGTTGAAGAAAAAACATTTGGAAAACTAGCCACGCAGCTTAATTTTGAGAAAAATGGTTTCAAAAGTATTCTTAAAAAATTAAAAAGAAAAATGAAAAAATTTGAAGAAGGTAATTACAAAGAGCAAATTATGGGAGTTCACAAAAGATGGGCTAATGTTGAATATTGGAGAGCGCTTAAAAGAAGAGCTCCTTCATATACTTATGCAAAATATTTAAAAGGAATAGATATGTACGAAAATGAAGATGGTAATATAGTTCAGGTTCCTGAAGATAGAAGAATTCATAAAATATTATGGTTAAGAACTTTAGAGGTGGCTCTTTTTGTTACAATTTTTTGTTTTTTAATGGCTTATCCAATTGCGCATTTACTAGCAACCCTTCCAATGAAATACAGCAATTTATTAATGATTTGTGTTCTGCTTCCGTTTTGGACATCTCTACTTGTTAGAACCGCAAGCTGGATGATCTTGTTGCAACAACAGGGAATAGTAAACGACTTTTTTGTTTGGATAGGTTTGGTAACTGACGATAATAGACCTGAAATGATGTACAACAAAACTGGTACCTATGTTGCAATGACACAAATTCTTTTGCCATTTATGGTGCTGCCATTGTATAGTGTTATGAAGACTATTTCACCTAGCTTGATGAGGGCAGGAAAATCGTTGGGGGGCACACCTTTCGTCGCTTTTTGGAAAATTTATTTTCCACTAACAATACCAGGTATTGGAGCAGGTTGCTTATTAGTTTTTATACTTGCAATCGGGTATTACATCACTCCTGCTTTAGTTGGAGGAGCATCCGGAACACTTATTAGTAATCAAATAGCTTTTCACATGAAGAGTACACTTGATTGGAGTTTTGCATCAGCAATGGGATTGATGCTGCTGACTGGAGTTTTGGCTATTTATTGGGTTTATAACAAACTTGTTGGAGTTGATAATATAAAATTAGGATAAATATGGCTTTACCAAAATATACAGAAGCACATTATAGAATTTGGCACTACTTTTATTTATTTATTTGTGGTTGTGTATTTTTCTTTTTGATAGCGCCACTGTTTGTAATTTTCCCGTTATCGTTTAATGCAGAAGAGTTTTTAGTTTTTTCTGAAGGAATGAAGAGACTTGATCCAGATGCATTTTCACTTAGATGGTATCATGATATGATTTATGGAACTAAAAATCCTTGGGGACTTGCTGCAAAGAATAGTTTTATTATTGCACTTTTTGCAACATTGGGATCAGTTATTCTTGGAACAGTTGCTGCATTAGGATTAAGCAGCAGACATATGCCTTACAAAGGAATTATTATGGCAGCTTTAATATCACCAATGATAGTTCCGCTTATTATTTCAGGAGTTGCTATTTTTTTCTTTATGGCTAAAGTTGGTTTAGCTGCTACTCATACAGGAATTATTTTAGCTCATATAGTATTAGGAACTCCATTTGTAGTGATTACAGTTACTGCCACTCTTTCCGGTTTTGATCATAGTGTTACTAGAGCCGCAGCCAGTCTTGGAAGTGATCCAGTTAACACTTTTATGAAAATAACACTGCCGTTAATTTTACCAGGAGTAATATCTGGAGGTTTATTTGCTTTCGTTACTTCTTTTGACGAAGTTGTGGTTGTATTATTCTTAGCAGGACTAGATAACACAACAATACCAATTCAAATGTGGACGGGTTTAAGAGAACAGTTAAGCCCAACTATACTTGCTGTAGCTACTTGCTTAATTGTTCTTTCAACATTAATTCTTGTTACCGCAGAACTTCTAAGAAGAAGATCTGAAAGAATAAGAGGCATTAACAGATAATCATTAAACAAGTTTAAAATATTATGGAAATTAAAAAAGTTGTCATAATAGGATCAGGAACAATGGGTAGCGGTATCGCAGCTCAACTTTGTAATGCAAATGTTCCAGTAACTTTGTTAGATTTAAAAACAGAAATAAGTGAAAAAGCAAGAGAAAGAATTTTTAAATCAAGACCTCCGTTATTAATTGATAAGTCTAAAATAAATAATATTAAAGTAGGTAATATAAATGATGATTTTAAAATAGTTAATGATGCAGACTGGGTAGTAGAAGCAGTAGTTGAAAGAATTGATATTAAACATAATATTTACGAAAAAATATTTAAAGAAAGAAAATCGGGTGCAATAGTTTCTTCAAACACATCATCCATTCCTATAAAAGTTTTGTCAGAAAAATTATCAAAAGAAGAGAAAAAAGATTTTTGTATAACACACTTCTTTAATCCAGTTAGATACATGGGTCTACTTGAAATTGTAAAAAGTGAAAACAATGATTTAAATAAAATTAATTCTTTAAAGAAATTTTGTGAAGAAGAGCTAGGAAAGGGAGCAATAGTTTGTAATGATACACCCGGATTTCTTGGAAACAGGGTAGGAGTATATGCAATGCAAGTTGCAATGACAGAAGCATTTAAAATGAAACTTTCCATTGAAGAAGCAGACGCGGTATTTGGAAGACCAATGGGAATACCGAAAACAGGAGTATTTGGTCTTTATGATCTAATAGGAATTGATTTAATGGCTGATGTACTTAAAAGTTTTATTAAAGAACTACCAAATACAGACGAATTTCAAATAGTTGCCAAAGAAATACCTCTTATAAAAAAACTAATAGAAACTGGCTATACAGGCAGAAAAGGCAAGGGCGGCTTTTATAGAATGAAAAAAGTCGATGACAAAAAAATTTTAGAGGCTATCAATTTAGAAACTGGAGAATACTCATCCTCTAAAAAAATAGATATAAAATCTGAAAAAGTTGATTTAAAGAGCTTGATTAATAGAAAAGATAAATATGGAAAATATGGCTGGTCAGTAATTTCAAAAATAATTAAATATGCTTCATCATTAGTTCCAAGTGTTACGGATAAATTTAATGACATTGATGAAGCAATGAGGCTTGGTTTTAATTGGGCAAAAGGCCCATTTGAAATGTTAAGTGAAATAGGAGTTAAAAACTTTTTTGAAAAAGTAGACAGTTTTGAAAATAATAAGTTTTTAGAAAATTTATCTAAATCAAAAAATGAAAATTTTTATGGAGAAAGACAATTATATACCGAAATAGAAACATTAGGAAAAGTAAAACTTAAAGCTGTTCAAATAGATAAAAATAATTCAGCTGAAATTTACAGGTTTAAAGATTTTAATATTGTTGAATTCACAACGAAAGCAAATGTTCTGGACTATGACTCGATGGATTGTTTAAAGAAAGCAACAGACAAACCACTAATAATTATAAATGAGAGTATGCAATTTTCAGCTGGAGTTAACTTGACTTACACAATGAACTTTGCTGACAAAGGGGATTTTAAATCAATTGAAAAATTTATAAAATATTTTCAAGAAACATGTAAGCATTTAAAGTATTGTGACAATCCTGTTATATCTGCTCCTTCTGGATTAGCTTTAGGAGGTGGTGAAGAAGTTGTTTTACAAAGTAATTTTGTTGTATCACATACAAATATTGTAATGGGATTAGTTGAAACATTGGTGGGTTTAGTTCCTGCTGGAGGAGGATGTAAAGAAGTTTTATGGAGGTGGTCTCAGTCAGATGAAGCCAAAAAAGACCCTGACTTCGCCCCCTTAAAAGTGTTTGATATTATTGGATATGCTAAAACAGCAACATCTCCCATAGAAGCGGAACCTTTAAAATATTTGAAGCCTGAAGACAAAAAAATTATGAATAGAAATAGTTTGTTTTCTGCTGCAAAAAAAATATTGGAAGAAAATAAAGATTTTGAGCCTCCAGAAGTGTGTAAGTTTAATTTATCTGGAAAACCTTTAAAAGAAAAAATGATAAAGGTTTTAGAAAAACTTTATAATGATAAAATAATATTAGATCATGGAATGGAAGTTGGTAAAGAACTAGCGAATGTTTTAAGTGGTGGAGAAACAACAATTGACAAAACATTATCCGAAGATGATTTGTATAAATTAGAACTAGAATCATTTATGAAACTTATTCAAACACAGAAAACTCAAGAGAGAATTAAACATACTTTAGCAACAGGGAAACCTTTAGTTAATTAAATTATTTAAGCATTTCAAAAGTATTAATAAAATCAGGTCTCAAAACATATTCAACTTTATCATCATATTTAATTTTTTTTAGAACATTTAATCCATAAATTACTTTTCCAACTGGTGAATATTCGCCTTCAAACAATGGAGCATCATCTAGCAATATAAAAAATTGACTATCCTCGGTATTTTTTTGTTCTGTTCTAGCTAAGGCAACACTTCCTTTTTTAAAATCAAAATCCTCATTTAATTCTGAACTTATAGTTCCATAGCCAGATTTGCCGGTTCCCACATAGGCATAATTTATATTATTTTTTCTTCCAAATTCTAAATCACCAGCTTGAACTAAAACATTTTTTATAACTCTATGGAATGCAATGTCATTATATTTACCTGATTTAATTAACATTTTAAACCTTTTAACTGAGTTGGGAGCAATATCTGGATAAAGTTCAATAATAACATTTCCACACGGAGCATTTAAAACTGCAATATTGTTAGGATTTTTAAATTTTAACTTTTCTGGGTTGTGTTTTTTTACAAATAGACATTTGTTTTTTATAGAGACAAAGGATCCAAAAGTTATAATTCCTAAAATTATTACAAATACTATTAGAATTTTTTCTAATCTGGTTTGTTTGATTTTTTTTATCATTTGCTAAAATTTAAACTGATCATCAATTTTTAACAAATTATTTTTTATATAGGTTATTTTTTTTTTTAAAACATTATCTTTTAAAGCCATATTTTCAATTTTTTCTCTATCAGTGATTAAAAATGAGAATACCTCCGCCATATCTTCTGATGGAGTTGACATTGAGTATTCGCTCAAGAATCCTTTATTGTTATGTAAAAGCGATAAATCTAATCGGTCTGAGCACGTTGAGCATTTTGCATATTTAAATTTTGAAATGTTAAATTTTTTCCATTCATTTTCGTTAAAAAAATTTTTATAACCTTCATTAATTATATGAAATACTTCATGGTGTAGCACTCTTTCAAAATGTTTTTTATTAAATTTTATATCGATAATTAAAGTTCTCATTTTATAATTTGGTACTCCTGCTGAACTAATTTCTGAAACGGTTAGATTTTCACAAAGAACGATATATTTTAAATTAATTTTTTTTAAAAAATTTGAATTATATTTGCTAAAATTTTTTTCTATTAAATTGAATTTTTTTTTAATAGTTTCATTTTTAGAATTAAAACAAGTAACATTATCATTTCTTACACCCACTTGAAATGGCTCAACTGCTCTTAGATACTTAATGCCATTTGAAGATTTATTTTTAAATATCTCCAAATTAGGTATTTTGATAAGATTATAAATTGTATTGGCTTGGAGTGATGAGGTCAAAAAAAAAATAGTTATTATAGATAAAAATAATCGCAAATTATTTTTATACAGAAGTGACTTCGGCTTTGTCTTTTTCTGCAATAACCTCAGTTTTAAATTGGTTAGATATTTTTTGCACTTCTACTGAGGAAACTTTATATTCTGCACACATTGTTTCTTCATCTTTTCCGTGTCCTGTAACCATGTTCACCATATGTTCGGGAAAATGGAAAGTTGTAAAAACTATACCTTCTTTAACCTTATCTGTAACTTCGACTTTTAAAGAAACTTCGCCTCTTCCTGAATAAAGTCTTGCTACATCACCAGTATTCAACTCTCTATGTTTAGCATCTTTTGGATGAATCAGTAAAATGTCTTCATTTACAATTTTGATGTTGCTAGTTCTTCTTGTCATTGTCGCTGCATTATAGTGTTGTAATACTCTGCTTGTTGTTAATATTAATGGGAAATCTTTTTTATTGTTTTCAATCTCAGCACTTTCTTTCCAATCAAAATACTTAATTCTACCTTTTCCTAATTTAAATTCTTTTTCGTGGAGTATTTTTGTGTCTGTGCCATCCTCTTTTACTGGCCATTGCAATCCTAATTTACCAAGTCTTTCTCTAGTTATACCTTTAAAGAAAGGTACTACATCAGCAATTTCTGCTAATACTTCATCAGCATCATATGGTTTTTGTTTATATCCAAGTTTTTGCATCATTTCGGTAACTATTAGGCCATCAGGTTTTGTTCCTGGGAGTGGTTCTGCTGCTTCATTAACCCTTTGAACTCTTCTTTCGGTATTTGTGAATGTTCCATTTTTTTCTAAGAAAGTAGTTCCAGGTAAAACTACGTCGGCATGCTTTGCGGTCTCACTCATAAATATTTCTTGAACTACTAGTAAATCTAAAGAATTCATTGCTTTTGCGACATGGGCACTGTTCGGATCAGTTTGCACCACATCTTCACCAATAATCCATAAAGCCTTTACTTCTCTACTTATTGCAGCATCAAAAATTTGAGGAATCTTTAACCCAGCTTTTGTTGGATGAACAACACCATATTTTTCAGTGTAAAAATTTTGAATTTTTTTATCTGCCACAGGAAAATAGCCTGCTCCTTGATGAGGTTGGCATCCCATGTCCGCAGCACCTTGAACATTATTTTGGCCTCTTAAAGGATTTACACCAACACCTTTTCTTCCAATATTTCCAGTTATCATTGCAAGGTCAGCAATCAACATAACTGTTTTTGAACCTTGTTCATGTTCGGTAACACCTAAACCATGAAATTCCATTGAATTTTTTGCAGACGCATAAGCAATAGCGGCCTCTTTTACTTGCTGTTTGTCAACTCCAGCAACTTTAGCTAACTGATCAATGTCTAATTTTTCTATTCCTTTTACAAAATTTTCAAAACCTTCTGTTCTACTTAAAACAAAATCTTCTTTATATAATTTAGATTTTATTATGAAATATAACATCATATTTAAAACCGCCACGTTTGTACCAGGTCTAAGTCTAATATGATAATCCGCAAGTTTTGCTAAATCAGTTGTTATTGGATCAAGTACAATAAGTTTTTTACCTTTCATAACTTGCTGTTTAATTTTTGCTCCTGTTACAGGATGTGCGTTAGTTGGATTTGCTCCTATAACTAAGAAAAGATCTGCGTGGTATATATCTTCTGTTGAATTAGTAGCGGCCCCTGTTCCAAATGTTTGTTGCATTCCCCAAGCTGTTGGTGAATGGCAAATTCTTGCACAACAGTCAATATTATTTGTTCCAATAACAGCCCTAATCATTTTTTGGAAAACATAATTTTCCTCATTTGTACATCTGGCTGAAGAAATACCTGCTATCGCATCAGGTCCATTTTCTTTTTTAATTTTTTCTAATCTTTTTTTAATAAAATCATACGCTTCGTCCCAAGATGCTTTTTCAAATTTTCCATTTTTTTTAATTAAAGGACTTCTAAGTCTGTCTGGGTGCTCATAAAATCCAAATGCATACCTTCCTTTTACGCATGTGTGTCCAGCGTTTACTTCAGTTTCTTTTGGAGTGTCAATTGAAACAACCTTTCCATCTTTGACTGAAGCTTCTAGGTTGCATCCAACTCCACAATAAGAACAAGTTGTCCTAACTTTTTTGTCATAGTCAGCAGATTTAGATGCAAACACATCAGAAATTGCATCAGTTGGACAAGTATGTGCGCAAGCACCGCATGATACACAAGATGAGTCACCAAACAACATATCGTTATCTGTGGTAATTCTTGACTCAAAACCTCTTCCACTCATTGTAAGAACGAAAGAACCTTGAATTTCATCGCACGCTCTTACACATCTTCCACAATTAATACAGTTATCTAAATTCATCCTCATATAAGCATGAGAGGTGTCTTTTGGTATCCCTTTATGTTGTTTTGGATTATTATATCTATGATCTTTTACACCAAGGTCATTAGCAACATCTTGAAGTTCACAGTTGTTATTTACTTCACATGTGCCGCAATTCATTGGATGATCTGTTAAAACTAATTCAACAATATTTTTTCTTAAAGATGTTAATTTTTCATTATTGGTAAAAATATGTTGATTTTCTGCTACTGGAGTATGGCATGAAGCAACAACTTTAGTTGGACCATCTTTTTTAAGTGCAACTTCAACAGAACAAACTCTACAAGCACCATACGGAGCTAAATTTGGATCATCGCATAATGTTGGAACAGTTTTTTCCCCAATATAACTTTTAACAAATTTTAATATAGAAGTGTGATTTGAACCAATTTCATATGGTTTTCCATCTATATATGCAATTTTTCTTTTTTCGGAGCTCATTAATTTTCTGTTAATATATCATTTTTCATTTCATCTCCAAAATACTTTAAAATGTTGCTTATTGGCACAGGTATTGCACCACACAACGCGCATAAACATCCTTCTTTCATTGTTTTTAGCAAATCATTTAGTATTTTCATTGGGATTTTATGTGATTTGTTTAAAGCTTGATCAAACATTTCTTTACCTCTGTAGGAACCTATTCTTCCTGGAAAACATTTACCGCATGATTCTTCAGCAGTAAATTCAAATAAATGATGAATATACTCAATCATTTTGAAACTTTCTGGAATACTTACAATACTTCCATGTCCAAGCATAA
>CACFBW010000007.1 GCA_902564565.1 uncultured Pelagibacteraceae bacterium
AAAAGAAAATTTAGAAAAAAAATATTTAAATGATTTTTCCGTATCTATTATTGTTCCATGTAAGAATGAAGAAAAAAATATAGTTGAAGTTATTAATAAAATGAAAAATTTTGGAAAAAGAACAGAAGTCTTGTTTGGAGACGATAATTCATCAGACAATACAAAAGAAGAAGTTATCAAAAATTCTAAAATTAGAAGTGATATTGAAATTAAAATTTATGATGGACCTGGAATTAGTAAATCACAGAATGTTTATAAAGGTTTTGATATTGCATCGGGTGATATATTGGTAATTCACGATGCTGACAATACTGTAAGACCAAATGAAATATCAAATTTTATTAATGCATTGATAGATAATCCATCTTCATTTATCAACGGAACAAGATTTGTTTATCCAATGACTTTAAATGCTATGAAATCCAGTAATTTTTATGGTAATATTTTTTTTTCATATTTATTTTCATTAATTTTAAATCAAAGCATTACCGATACTTTATGTGGGACAAAGGTTTTTTTTAGAAAAGATTGGAAAAGTATAAAAAAAGATTCAGGAAAATGGGGAATAAGAGATAAATGGGGAGACTATGATTTGCTTTTAGGGGCAAAAAAAAATTCACTGAAAGTATTAGAAATCCCGGTAAACTATGTTGACAGGGAACACGAATCTTCAAAAATGACTAATAGTTTTCTTAATGGTCTAAGAATGTTAGTTATTAGTATTTATGGATTTTTTAAATTAAGATTTTAAAAAAATTTAAAATTTTTTTTTAATATTAATTAGTTTAATTGTCACTTGTAAGTTGTAATTTTGGTATAGCAACCTTAATTGTCTAATTGGAAATATTCATTAGTTGGTATAAAAGAAATTACTTTATATTATAATTCATGAAATTAACTAAAGAGCAGTCACAAGAAATAAAAGATCAACAAAAACAAGAAAATAAGACAAAAAGAGTTACCGCTCCAGAGCTTGAAAAAATTCTATATGAAGCAATGCCTATTCTTGATCATGGATTTATAAGAGTAATTGATTATATGGGTGATGATAGCTCCATCGTTCAGGCCGCTAGAGTATCTTATGGCAAAGGAACAAAAAAAGTTTCTACCGATAGTGGATTGATTAAATATTTAATGCGCCATTGGCATAGCACTCCATTTGAAATGTGTGAAATTAAGTATCATGTAAAACTTCCAATTTTTATAGCACGTCAATGGATTAGACATAGAACCGCAAATGTTAATGAGTACTCAGCGCGATATTCGATTTTAGATAAGGAATTTTATCTACCATCTTCAGAACATTTAGCCGCACAATCACAAAGCAACAGACAAGGTAGAGGAGAAGTGATCGAAGGAGACCAAGCAAAACAAGTTTTAGATTTATTAAAGAATGATGCTGAGCGCACTTATAAAAACTATGAAGAAATGCTTAATCAAAGATTTGATGGTACAACTATTGATGAAAATAAAAAAGGATTAGCAAGAGAACTTGCAAGAATGAATTTAACTTTAAATACTTATACTCAATGGTATTGGAAAACTGATTTATTAAATTTAATGAATTTTTTAAGACTAAGAGCAGATAGTCACGCACAATATGAAATAAGAGCATACGCTGATGCAATGTTGGATACAGTTAAAAAATGGGTCCCAATTACTTATGAGGCATTTATGGATTATAGAGTAGGTGGCACGGAAGTTTCTTCCAAAGGTAAGAAGGTTATTCAAAAGCTAATTAGCGGTGAAAAAGTGGATATTGAGCAATCAGGACTATCAAAAAGAGAGTGGAATGAGCTTATGTTGGCTTTGGAACTAAAAGATAAATTGATATAGTCCCCAAAAAAAACTAAAGCAAAAAATGAAACTTATAAAAAGAATAACTTTCATAATAATTTTCCTATTTATAAATATTAATGCTTTCGGAGCAGTTAGTGGTGTAGTTGATAATTTTCAAGTTACACAAAGAATTCCAACAGGCATTGTATTTAATCCAGATGGAACGAAGATGTTTATTTCAGGAATGAGTCAAAACAAAGTTTATGAATTTGATTTAACTACAGCTTTTGATATTTCAGAAGCTACAAGAAATTCTAATGAATGTAATCATCAACCCAAAGATGAGGATGTTGTTGATTTAAGATTAAATTCAGATGGAACCAAATTATTTTTAGTTGGATCTGAAAACAATATTTTATTGGAGTATTCACTACCTACTGCTTACGATGTCTCAAGCTGTTCTTATGAAAATACTTTTTTCAGCGGAGATGGACTAGATCCAAGATCAATGGCATTTAATACAAATGGTACTAAGTTATTTATTTACGATCAAACTGGAAACTATTCAGTCAAACAATATTCTCTTAATAGCGCTTATAATCTTACAAATGCAACTTTAGAAAAACAATATACTGGAACAGCAAGTGAAACTTTAAAGGAAATTGAGCAATTTGCTCAAGGAATGGCATTTAGTGCAGACGGCACGAAGATGTATTTAACAGGTGACAAACAAGATAACGTTGTGGAGTTTACTTTAAGTACACCTTTTGATTTATCTGATGTAACTAAAGAGGGAGCTTATAGTGTTGCTGGCGAAATTACTAAAATGTCTGGAATAGCATTTAGTGCGGATGGCTTAAAAATGTTTATTACAGATTTCAGTAACGGAGCTTCCGATAAAGATGTCACTGAATTTGATTTAACATGTGGCTTTGGAGTTATTAAATGTATTGATCCAACAGAGAATAAAGATGATGTTGCATCTGTTGAGTCTCAATCTGAAGGAGCAAAAAAACTAATACAACACACAACATATCCAGTACTAAATCGTATGGAATGGCTGAGACGAAACAATGGCAGAATAAACTTAACTAATCAAAATATTAAGTTTCAGTTTAATAATGAAATGCTAAATGCTCTTTCAAGTAGTTTAATTCCTATCTATTTTTCTAACGATAATTCCAATGAATTAAATTATCAAAATTCAAATTGGTCTTTTTGGAGCGAAGGTACCATCAGCATTGGTTCAACAGGAGACACAGAATCTTCCTCATCAAAAAATATTAATACTTCGGCAATTACTCTTGGAGCAGATAAAAAAGGAGAGGATAATATAATGAGAGGTATTGCATTAAGATTTGGTACTGATGACGTTGATGTAGGAGATTTAGGAAGCGCACTAGATATGAGTTCTTTTGGTTTAACTTTTTATGAAAGTAGACCAAGAGGAGAGCAAAGATTTGTAGATCATTTAATAGGTTTAAGTTTTATAAATTCTGATCTAATTAACAATAGCGGTTCTGCCTCAACAAACGGTGATAGATATGGCGAACAATTATATGGATCTTTAAGTTTAAGAGATACATTTTCAAAAAATCGATTAAATTTTACCCCTAAATTAAAAATTAATTATGGAATAACACATTTGGGCGCATACACAGAAACCGGTGCCACAGGATTAAACTTAGAATTTGATGATCAATATATTGGAAATTTTACTTCATCTTTAGGAACAAGCATAGATAATACTTATGATTTCAAAACTGGAACTTTTATTCCATATTTTGATTTCGAATATTATGCTGATATGAGTCCAGCAACTCGACAAAAATTCTCATATACATCTAATGGAGAGAATTTTCTTTTAAAAAATATTACTAATTCTACCCATAATTTTATGAGTGGTATTGGATTTGATTTTATATCGCAAAATGGCTTAACCTTGATGACTAAATATACTAGAGATCAATCTAATGATAGTAAGAATGATAATTTTGTAATTGCTTTAGATTATAAAAATTCTCAAAGATCTTCTTATGCTATGTCTATTGAAGATACTTCAGCTAAGCTTTCACATAACAAAGAATTAAATGATTTCAAAATTAATTTTGATAGTCACTATGATTTTTTCAACGATGATCCTGAATATGGACTATATGTAGAAATTTCAAATGTTAATTAATTTTTTAAAAGTAGTTTGATTTTATCTTTTTAGCAAAATCTATATAAATTTGAGAAATCTTATTTTCTGGATTGCTTTCTACTATTGGTTTTCCTAAATCACCTTGTTTTCCGACTTGAGGATCAATAGGTATTTCTCCTAAAAATTCTTTACTAAATTCATCGGCAGTTCTTTTGACACCACCTTCTCCAAATATCGGATATCTTTTTCCATCGTCACCTTTGAAGTAGCTCATGTTATCTATCAAGCCTAAAATTTTAACTCCAAGTTTATCAAACATTTTTATCCCTCTTTTAACATCTAACAATGCAACTTCTTGAGGGGTTGATACAATAATTGCACCATCTAATTTAATTTCTTGCGCAAATGTCAATTGTGTATCTCCTGTTCCTGGCGGCATGTCTACAATTATAAAATCTAAATCTTTCCAAGAAACTTTTTGAGTAAAAGTTTTAATAGCACTAGTAACCATTGGCCCTCTCCATATCATTGGAGTTTGTTGATCTGCAAGAAAACCTATAGACATACATTGAATATCATACTTCATAATAGGTATTAATGTTTGACCGTCACTTTTTGGTTTTTCATTAATATCAAACATTTTTGGAATTGATGGTCCATAAATATCAGCATCTAGAAGACCAACTTTGCAGCCAACTTTTTTTAATGCCAAAGCTAAGTTTGTAGCAAAAGTAGATTTTCCAACTCCTCCTTTTGCACTGGAAATTGCGATGGTAAATTTCGTTCCCTTAATAGGGTTTTTTTCAAAGGTTTTTCCTTGCATTTTTTTCTTCATTGCGTCACTTAGTTCGGGCTTTTCTTTTGGCATAATCTTATCTTAACTTGTTTTTCCCATTAAAGACATTATATACATTGTCATGGTTGATGATTTTAAAAGCAGAGGTGGTAGCCCATGGGGATCGCCCCCAGGAGGCGGAGGAAATGGATCTGGAAGAGGACCAACCCCACCTGATATTGAAGAAATCATAAAAAAAATTCAAAAAACAATTAACGATATTTTGCCTGGAGGAAGTTCTGGAGGAGCAAAATCTATAGTTGTTGGAATAGTTATTCTCGGTTTCATTTGGTTAGCTAGTGGACTGTATAGAGTGTTGCCAGATGAACAAGGTGTTGTTTTAAGATTTGGAAAATTTGTAAAAACAACCCAACCTGGTTTGAACTATCATATTCCATTTCCAGTAGAGTCTGTTCAAACTCCAAAAGTTACAAAAGTAAATCGAATGGATATTGGTTTTAGATCTGAAAGAGATACTGGTTTTACTTCTGGAGGAGTTGCAGATGTTCCAGAAGAAAGTTTAATGTTAACTGGAGATGAAAACATTGTTAACATCGACTTTTCTGTTTTCTGGGTAATTAAAGACGCTGGTAAATTTTTATTTAAAATTCAAGACCCACAAGGAACAGTTAAGGCTGCAGCCGAAACTGCAATGAGAGAAGTTATTGCAAAATCAAAAATCCAACCAATTCTGACAGAAGGAAGAGCAAAAATTGAATTAGAAACTCAAGAAATTATTCAATCAATTTTAGATGAGTACAACAGCGGAATTCAAATAACACAAGTACAAACTCAAAAAGCCGATCCACCTGACCAAGTAATTGATGCATTTAGAGACGTGCAAGCTGCAAGAGCAGATATGGAAAGATCTAAAAATGAAGCTGAAGCTTATGCAAATGATGTTATCCCAAGAGCAAGAGGAGAAGCACAAAAAATTTTACAGGCAGCTGAAGCATACAAAAAAGAAGTGGTTGCAAAAGCAGAAGGTGAAGCGAGCAGATTTGTATCTATATATAATGAATATGCAAAAGCAAAACAAGTTACTCAGGAAAGAATGTATTTAGAAACAATGGAAAAAGTACTAGCAGATATTGACAAAGTAATTATTGATAAAAATTCTGGCTCAGGAGTAGTGCCTTATTTACCATTGCCAGAATTAAAAAAAGGGAAAAGTAATTAATGAAAGCTAATAAAATTATACTACCTGTAATTATTGCAATATTTGCAATATCTTTTTTCTCTATTTTTATAGTTAAAGAAGTTAATCAAGCAATTGTATTACAATTTGGTGACCCTAAGAGAATTATATTGAAACCAGGTTTAAATTTTAAAATTCCTTTTATACAAAATGTAGTTTTCTTGGATAAAAGAATTTTAAATCTTGATACACCACCCGAAGAAGTTATTGCATCAGATCAAAAAAGATTAATAGTAGATGCATTTGCAAGATTTCAAATTGTAGACCCTTTAAAATTTTATATTTCAGTTGGCAATGAAAGAGTAGCAAGATCAAGATTATCCACTATTATAAACTCAAGAATAAGAAACGTTCTTGGGCAGCAAGAACTTCAAACATTATTATCTAAAGATAGAACCAAACAAATGACCTTAATTCAAGAAGGTGTTAATACTGAAGCTGAAAACTTCGGAATTAAAATAGTAGATGTTAGAATTAAGAGAGCAGACTTGCCCCAGGCAAACAGTGAAGCGATTTATAGAAGAATGCAAACTGAAAGAGAAAGAGAAGCTAAAGAATTTAGAGCGAGAGGTGCTGAAATGGCAGTAACAATTACCTCAACTGCAGATAAGGAAGTTACTGTAATACTAGCAGATGCTGAAAAACAATCTGAAATAATGAAAGGGGAAGGTGACGGATTAAGAAATAAAATATTTGCTGATGCATTTGGTAAAGATCCTGAGTTTTTTGCTTTCTATAGAGCAATGCAAGCATATGAAAAAGCTTTAATAGGAGGAGATACCTCTTTAATTTTATCTCCAGATAGTGAATTTTTTAAATTCTTTGGAAATATAAAGCATAAATCATCACAATAAATAATATAGAAATGAAAGAGCTTATAATAGCTTTTGGACTTTTTCTTTTTATAGAAGGTATTTTATATGCCTTATTTCCAGCAAAAATGAAAAATATGTTACAAAAACTAGAAACGGTTAAGGACTCACAGCTAAGAACTGGAGGGTTGATCTTTGCTTTAATTGGGTTTTTAATTATTTGGTATATTAAAAGTTAATATGAAGAAAATAAAATTAATATTATTTGCAATTTTTTTCATTAATTATTCATTTATTTCATTCAGCAAAGAAACACCGGCATCTTTTGCTGATTTAGCTGAAGAACTAATGCCATCTGTAGTAAATATATCAACAACTCAAACAGTTGTAACAAACACAAATCCTTTTCCTTTTCAATTTCCACCAGGTTCACCATTTGAAGACTTGTTTAAAGAATTTGGAACTCCCCGAGAAAGAAAAGCAAGCGCACTTGGCTCTGGATTTATAATAGATGCAAAAGGAATAGTAGTTACTAATAATCATGTTATTCAAGGAGCCGAAGATATTTTGGTAAGAGTTGACGGGGAAAAAGAATATAAAGCAAAAGTTATAGGAGCTGACCCATTGTCCGATATTGCAGTTCTTGAAATAGATTCAAAAGATAAATTTAAACCGGTTAAGTTTGGAGATTCAGACAAAGCAAGAATTGGAGATTGGGTTATAGCAATCGGGAATCCTTTTGGTTTGGGGGGAACAGTTACTTCAGGAATTATTTCTGCAAGAAATAGATCAATTGGTTTATCAAGGTATGAAGATTACATTCAAACAGACGCATCAATAAATGTAGGAAATTCTGGTGGACCACTTTTTGATATGAATGGAAATGTCATAGGAATTAATACAGCAATTTTAGGACAAGCTGGATCAATTGGAATTGGTTTTTCAATTCCAGCCAATAGTGCAAAAATAGTTATTGATCAGTTAATAGAATTTGGTGAAACTAAAAGAGGATGGCTAGGAGTAAGAATTCAAGATGTATCAAAAGAGATTGCCGACTTAGAAAAATTAGGCAAACCACGAGGAGCATTGGTTGCAAGTGTTGCTAAAAATAGCCCTTCAGATAAAGCTGGAATTAAATCTGGAGATATTATTTTAGAATTTAACGGAACTCCAATTAAAGAAATGAAGGAGTTGCCAAAAATTGTTGCCCTAACTGAAGTTGGCAAGGTGGTAAAAGTTAAAATTTGGAGAAACCAAAAAGAAATAACAAAAAAAATTAAATTAGGAAGATTAGAAACTTCAGAAGATTTTAAAGCAGAAAAACCAACAAAAAAACCTGAACTTTCAAAAATTGATGAACTAAAAATAACAGTAAGAACTTTAAACGAAAAGGATATTGAAGAAAGAGGACTTCCAAAAAATACAACTGGATTGGTAATAACGGATATTGATAGCGATAGCCCAATAAATTATTTAAATGTTAATAATATTATTGTTGAGGCTCAAAAGAAAAAAATTAAATCTATTGAAGAGTTTAAAAGAATAGTTAAAGTCACAATGAATTCAAACGAGAAAACCATTCTTATTGCAATTTATAACAATCAAAACCAAAGACGATACATTGGTGTTAAACTAGATTAACAATGGACACAAAGTCCAAAATTATTTTAATTTCTGGACCTACAGCTTCAGGAAAATCAAATTTTGCAGTCAAACTTGCTAAAAAAATAAATGGAGAAATTATCAATGCAGACAGCATGCAAGTGTACAAGCAATTTAAAATACTAACTGCAAGACCATCTAGAAAAGATCAAAAAGATATAAAACATCATCTTTATGGAGTAATTGATGTAAAAAATAATTTTTCCACAGGAGATTGGCTAAAGCTTGCAACTAAAAAAATTTACGAAATTAAGAAAAGAAAAAAAATTCCAATTCTAGTTGGCGGTACAGGGCTTTATTTTAATTCTTTAGTAAATGGCTTAGTTAAAATTCCAAATATTCCAATAAAATTTAGAAACAAAATCAGATTAATGCAAAAAAAAAATGGCCAAAAAAAATTTTATAAAAAGCTTTTAAAAATTGATCCTAAAGTAAAAGATAAAATTGATAGCAACGATTCTCAAAGATCCATCAGAGCATATGAAATTAAGTCTCACAGCAAGAAATCAATGTATGATTGGCTATCTCAAACAAAACCAAGTTTCATAGAAAATGAATTTTTAAAACTATATATAAATTTTGATAGAAAAGAATTAATTGAGAGAATTGAAAAAAGAACTACAAAGATGATTAAATCAGGTGCAATAAAAGAAGTTAGAAAATTCAGAAATTTAAAAATTTCTAATCAATCTAGTGTTAATAAAGTGATAGGAATTCAAGAATTAAGTAATTTTTTACAAAAAAAGATAAAAATAGAAAAAGCCAAAGAATTGATATCTATAAGAACCAGACAGTATGCCAAAAGACAAGCCACGTGGGCAAGAAGTAAAATGATAACATGGAACAAGGTTGAACCTAAAGATATTCAACTTTGGATAAAAAAAATTAATATTTCAGATTTTTAATTTCTTCTTTGACTTCTTTTGGAGTTTTACCATCTATTCTAAAACTTTTTCCTAATTTTTTTGTTGTACATATTAAATATTCTTTAGATAGCTTTTTATATTCATCACAATTTTTTTCTTCTTCTCCGTTTGAAGTCTGACAAATGCTTAACAAAATAATTAGCATTAGGTTTAATTTAATAAAAAATTTCATAAAACTATTATAAAGATAAACTGATCTTGGTAAATAGCCAAGGTTTCAATAGGAATAATGCTGAAGAGATGGGTTTTAGGGTTTTTTATCCGAAGTTTAAAAATTTTTATCAGAATAATTAGCTCTTAAACTTGACCAATTAATATAAAGTCCGATAGATTGCCTGAATGTCAAAATTGTATTCAGGCGCTGAAATTGTATTTAAATGTCTAGAAGATCAAGGAGTTGAATCTATCTTTGGTTATCCAGGTGGAGCTGTACTTCCAATTTATGATGAGTTAAAAAATTTTCCATCAGTTAAACATTTTTTAGTTAGACACGAACAAGGCGCAGGACATGCTGCAGAAGGGTACGCAAGATCTTCAGGTAAACCAGGAGTGGCTTTAGTAACATCAGGACCTGGGGCAACAAATATAGTCACGGCTTTAACCGATGCATACATGGACTCAGTTCCTATTGTTTGTATATCTGGACAGGTACCAACCCATTTAATTGGAACTGATGCTTTTCAGGAATGTGACACAACTGGAATAACAAGACCATGTACGAAACATAACTGGTTAGTTAAAGATGTAAAAGATCTAGCAAAAGTTATTCATAGAGCATTTGAAGTTGCAACAACAGGACGGCCAGGACCAGTTCTAGTTGATATTCCAAAAGATATCCAATTTCAAAAAACAAGTTATACAAAATATAAAAAACAAAAAAAATTAAATGGCAAAGCTCAAAACAATTTTAAGCAGATTGAAATTGATGAGTTAATAAAATTAATGAGTGGTGCTTCAAAACCAATTTTTTATACAGGCGGAGGTGTAATTAATTCAGGACCAAAGGCAAGTGAACTGCTTAGAGAGTTAGTTTCTGGAACAGGATTTCCAATTACCTCAACTCTGCAAGGTCTTGGTGCTTTTCCTGCTAGCGATAAGCAGTTTTTGGGAATGTTGGGGATGCACGGAACTTATGAAGCAAACAATGCAATGCATGATTGTGATTTAATGATAAACATAGGTGCAAGATTTGATGACAGAATAACTGGAAAGTTAGATGAGTTTTCTCCAAAATCAAAAAAAGTTCATATCGATATTGACCCATCTTCAATTAACAAAAATGTTAAAGTAGATTTAGCAATTGTTGGAGATGTAACAGAAGTTATGAGCTCAACTTTAAAAACAATAAAAAAAACAAAACCAAGTTTTGCAAAATCAAATAAACAAAAGATTTCTAAATGGTGGGAAAAAATTCAAAAGTGGCGTTCTGTAAATTCACTTGACTATATAAATAGTGCAGAAACCATAAAACCACAGTACGCTGTTCAAAGACTTTATGAATTAACAAAAGATAAAGACACTTATATAACGACCGAGGTTGGACAACATCAAATGTGGGCAGCCCAACACTACAAATTTGACAAACCAAATAGATGGATGACTTCCGGTGGTTTAGGAACAATGGGCTATGGATTGCCAGCAGCAATAGGTGTTCAAGTTGCAAATCCAAATAAATTAGTTGTTGATATTGCGGGAGAAGCCTCTGTTTTGATGACTATGCAAGAAATGTCTACCGCAGTTCAATATAGCTTACCAATTAAAATTTTTATTTTAAATAATGAATATATGGGAATGGTTCGTCAATGGCAGGAACTATTACATGATAAAAATTATTCAGAAAGTTATACCGCCGCATTACCAGATTTTGTTAAATTAGCAGAAGCTTACGGTTGTGTTGGTATAAGAGCAACAACACCTGAAGAACTTGATGATAAAATTATCGAGATGCTTAACACTGATAGACCTGTAATATTTGATTGTCGAGTTGATAAAATTGAAAACTGTTTTCCAATGATTCCATCAGGAAAACCACACAATGAAATGCTGCTTGGTCCAAATGATCAAAAAGAAAAAAAAATTACCGAAAAGGGAAAAACACTAGTTTAATGAGTAAACCAAAATCAGCATACAGTATTCCTGGTAAAGTTGGAAAAATGGATACGCATATTATTGTTGTATGGGTAGACAACGAAGCAGGTGTTTTAGCTCGGGTAGTTGGTTTGTTTTCTGGTAGAGGATATAATATTGAATCTTTAGCTGTTGCAGAAATAGATTCAAAAAAAAATCTTTCTAGAATCACCATTGTAACAATAGGTACACCTCAAGTGATAGAACAGATTAAACTACAGTTAAAGAAACTAGTACCAGTTCACAAAGTGGCAGATTTTAAAAGAGAAGATAAAAAAGTAATATTTAAAGAGATGGCTTTATTGAAAATTGTTGGAAATACAACAAAAACAAAGAAAGCATTAAATGTTTGTAAAAAATATAATGCGGTTATACTAGACAAGACCAAAAAGTCGATTGTAATTCAAATTACTGCTTTGAGGAGAGATATAGATAAAGTGTCAGTTAAATTAAAGTCACTTGGTCTTGTTAGTGCCTCTAGAACGGGAGCGGTTGCAATGACAAGAGGGGCAGAAGTATTTAAATAAATTAAGGAGAATATTATGAAAATGTTTTATGAAAAAGATACAGATGTAAATTTGATTAAAGATAAAAAAATTGCAATTTTTGGTTACGGCAGCCAAGGTCACGCTCATGCTCTTAACTTAAAAGATAGTGGTGTTAAAGAAGTTGTTGTTGCATTAAGAGACGGTTCTGCAAGCAAAGCAAAAGCTGAGTCTAAAGGATTAAAAGTTATGAACTTGTCAGATGCTGCGGCCTGGGCAGACGTAGTTATGATTTTAACTCCTGATGAATTACAAGCAACCATTTATAAAAATCATATTGAACAAAGAGTTAGAGAAGGAACTTCCATAGCTTTTGCGCATGGATTAAATATTCATTACGATTTAATAAAAGCAAGAAAAGATTTAGATGTTTTTATGGTTGCACCAAAAGGTCCAGGACATTTGGTTAGAAGTGAATTTGAAAAAGGAGGTGGAGTTCCATGTTTATTTGCCGTGCATCAAAATGGTTCAGGAAAAGCAAGGGAACTTGCAATGTCTTATGCGTCAGCTGTAGGTGGCGGAAGATCTGGAATTATTGAAACTACGTTTAAAGATGAAGTGGAAACAGATTTATTTGGAGAACAAACAGTTCTTTGTGGAGGGCTAGTTGAGTTAATTAAAAATGGATATGAAACTTTAGTTGAAGCAGGGTATGAACCTGAGATGGCATATTTTGAAACAGTGCATGAAGTTAAACTAATTGTTGATTTAATATACGAAGGTGGAATTGCGAACATGAATTACTCAATTTCAAATACAGCTGAATATGGAGAATATACATCTGGACCAAAAATTATTCAGAAAGAAGAAACTAAAAAAAGAATGAAAGAAGTATTAGACGATATTCAATCTGGAAAATTTACTAAAGAGTGGATGGATGAGTGTAAAAATGGTCAAAAAAATTTCTTAAAAACCAGAGAGAAACTTGCAGAACATCCAGTTGAAAAAGTTGGTACTAGATTAAGAGCAATGATGCCATGGATTGCTAAGAAAAAATTAGTTGATAGCGACAAGAAGTAAATTAATCGATTAATTTTTTACTAAAATAATGAATTTATTTTGCAATCTAGGCGAGAGGCTGTATATTAATGGTGCTATAAATTAATTACAATGTCAGAGAAAAATAGAGTTTACATATTTGATACCACAATGCGTGACGGTGAACAGTCACCAGGCGCATCAATGAGTTTGGAAGAAAAAATCCAAATCGCAAGAGTATTTGACGAATTGGGGGTTGATATAATTGAAGCAGGATTTCCGATTGCTTCCCCAGGAGATTTTGAAGCTGTAACTGAAATTAGCAAAATATTAAAAAAATCTATTCCTGCAGGATTATCAAGACATTCAAAAAAAGATATTGATAGATGCTATGAAGCACTAAAACATGCTGAAAGATTTAGAATTCATACTTTTATATCTACAAGCCCACTACATATGAAGCATAAATTAAATAAATCTCCAGAAGAGGTTTATGAAGCAATAAAAGAACATGTAACTTACGCAAGAAAATTTACTGATGATGTTGAGTGGTCTTGTGAGGATGGAACAAGAACTGATATGGACTATATGTGCAAAACTGTAGAGCTTGCAATTAAATGCGGAGCAAAGACAATAAACATTCCTGATACAGTGGGATACACGGTTCCTTCAGAATTTACAAAAATTATTCAAACCTTATTAAATAAAGTTCCAAACATAGACAAAGCAATATTATCTACACACTGTCACAATGATTTGGGTTTAGCTGTAGCAAACTCATTAGCAGGAGTACAAGCTGGCGCAAGACAAATTGAATGTACAATAAATGGAATTGGAGAAAGAGCAGGCAATGCTGCATTAGAGGAAGTAGTTATGGCAATGAAGACAAGACCTGACTTAATGCCTTATGAAACTGGAATTAATACTACACTTTTGAGCAAAGCATCAAAAGTTGTTTCAAATGCAACTGGTTTTCCTGTTCAATACAACAAAGCAATTGTAGGAAAAAATGCTTTTGCACACGAATCTGGCATTCATCAAGATGGAATGCTTAAAAATAGAAATACTTATGAGATAATGACACCTGAAAGTGTTGGTGTTAAACAAACATCATTAGTGATGGGAAAACATTCAGGAAGACATGCATTTAAAGACAAATTAACAAGTCTTGGATATAAAGATGTTACTGACGATGTAATTGAGAGTGCATTTGGAAAATTTAAAATTTTAGCAGATAAGAAAAAACATGTTTATGATGAAGATATCATCGCATTGGTAGATGATAGTTTGATTGTAGACAATAAAGTAAGTGCTATTAGTCTAAAATCTTTAAAGGTATATGCAGGAACAGGTGAGCCTCAAAAAGCCGAAATGATTTTGGATGTCTATGGTGATGTCAAAAACGCTACAGAGACTGGGGATGGTCCTGTTGATGCTATATTTAAATGTATCAAAAAATTATACCCTCATGATGTTAAGCTTCAACTGTATCAAGTTCATGCTGTGACTGAAGGAACAGACGCTCAGGCCACAGTAAGTGTCCGAATTGAGGAAAATGGTAAAACAACTGTTGGACAAGCAGCAGATACTGATACATTAGTTGCATCAGCTAACGCATATATTAATGCGTTAAATAAAATGATAATTAAGAGAGACAAAACTGCTCCAGGGCAAACCAAAGAGCAAAATTTTGAACAAAAAGTGAGAGGAATTTAAATGGGAATATTAGATAAAATCAGTTCAGTTTGGAGTCAAGATATGGCAATTGACCTAGGGACAGCTAACACATTAGTAGTTTTAAAAGGACAAGGAGTTGTTTTAAATGAACCATCGGTAGTTGCTGTTGTAGATAGCAAAGGAAAAAAATCAGTATTAGCAGTTGGGGATGAAGCTAAAACCATGCTTGGAAGAACACCTGGAAATATTCAAGCAATTAGACCACTTAGAGACGGGGTAATTGCAGATTTTATCGTTACTGAAGAGATGATTAAACACTTTATTAAAAAAGTTCACAAAAGAAGTACATTTGCAAATCCAAGAATTTTAATTTGCGTCCCAACTGGATCAACTCCAGTTGAAAGAAAAGCAATTCAAGATAGCGCATTAGCTGCAGGAGCAAGAAGAGTTCAGTTAATTGAAGAACCAATTGCAGCTGCGATTGGTGCCAACTTACCTATATCAGAAGCAACAGGTTCAATGGTTGTTGATATTGGTGGCGGAACAACTGAAATTGCCGTGATGTCGCTTGGTGGAGTAGTTTATTCAAGATCTTTAAGAGTAGCAGGCGACGCAATGGACCAGGCTTTAGCTAACTATATGAGAAAAGAATATAACTTAATGATTGGTGATAGTACCGCGGAAAAAATAAAGAAAGAAATTGGAACTGCGATACCAACAAACAATAACACATATGCGGTAAAAGGAAGAGATATAAGATCAGGAACACCAAAAGAAGTTAATATAACCGAAGAAGATTCATCTGAAGCATTAAATGTAATATTAAGAGAAATTGTAAACGGAATTAAAGATGCTTTAGAGAATACACCTCCTGAATTATCAGCAGACTTAGTTGATATGGGTTTAACTTTAACTGGTGGTGGAGCTTTATTAAAAAATATAGATAAAAGATTTTCTAAAGAGACAGGCTTACCAGTACATATAGCCGATGATCCATTAGCATGTGTTGCAGTTGGAACAGGTAAAGCATTGGATCAAGAGGAAACTTTTTCTACGATGTTATCAGAGTATTAAAATAAAATGGAAGCGAGCCGAGACGATTTCGTCATTGCAATTCGCTCCGCTTTTATTCAAAGGGGTAACAAACAAAGATTTTCTTTATTTTTTTTATTAATTTTATCAATTTTACTTTTAGTTTTAGGAAGGTTTAATTTTTCAGCAATTAATTATATTAAAATTTTTGTTAAAGAACTTGTTTATAGATCTTCTTTTATAGTTTCAGTTCCTGAAAACTATTTAATTAATGGTTATATAGATTTAAAAGATCATTTTATTTATTATGATCATTATCAAGTTTTAAAAAAAGAAAATAAAGAATTAAAATCTAATATTGAAAATAATAACTATATTGTTTCTGAAAATGAAAGATTGAAAAAAATTATTGATGATTACATAATAGTTTCTGATGAAATAATTGCAAAAGTTTTAATAGATAAACAAAGTCCCTTTCTAAGATCAATAATTATTAACAAAGGAAGCAAAGACAATATAAAATTAGGGATGGCAGTTTTAGATGGAGAGTATCTTGTAGGAAAAATAATTGAGGTAAATTATACAACAGCAAGAGTTTTATTACTTTCTGATTTGAATAGTAAAATTCCAGTTACAATAGAACCAGAAGGATACCAATCAATATTATCAGGCACAGGAAAGAATGATGGTGTTATACAATATTCAAAAGAAGAAATTTCACTAGACGCTGGAAACACAGTTTATACTTCAGGTTCTGGAGCTATATTTAAATCAGGAATACCCATAGGAAAAATTAGAGAAAAAATAAACGTAATTTATTTCTCAGACTTTTCTCAACTTAGATTTGTTAAAATTATAGCTTTTCAAAAAGAGGAAGATTAATGTCTAGATTAGGAAAGGGGAGATTTTTACAAAAGCTACTTGAGCTTGGACCAGTTTTATTGCTTTATATTTCAGTTTTAAACGAATTTGATTTTAATTATTTAAATCTAGCTTATTTTTCATTTAATTTTCCTTTTATTTTAATTTTTTACTGGAGTTTAAAAAAACCGGAGAGCCTAGGTTATGGATTGCTATTTTTTGCTGGAATAATAAATGATGTGGTTGTTGGTTTTCCAATAGGAGTGAGCAGTTTTGCTTATCTACTTATTTGTGGTTTTGCAGCTTATTTAAGAAACATTACTTTGAGACCAAGCATTTTAAAAGATTGGATGTTTTTTTTATTTACAGTTTTAGCAGTTAGTTCTTTAAGTTATTCAGTATTAGTTTTATTTTTTAAATTTAAACTTAACTATTTAGATATAATAATAAATATAATTTTTACATTTTGTTTATACGTTATTTTCGCAAATATTTTTCAATTTTATCAAAAATTAATAACAAGTAGTGAAAAAAATGATTAGTGGTGGAGATACAAGTTTTAGAAAATTAAATACTATCAATAGAAGAATGTTTATTATTTCGGCAGCTAAAGTTGTAGTTTTTGCAGGAATTGTAGCAAGACTTTTTTCTTTGCAAATTAATGAAAATAAAAAATATTTAACTTTATCTGACAAAAATCGACTTAGAGAGTGGAAGTTGCCACCGGAACGTGGAGAATTCTTAGACTTCTTTGGAAACACTATTGCAGGCAATCTTAAAGTATATCAGCTTCATGTGGTTCCTGAACAGGTCGAGGATTTTAAATATTTAATGGTAAGGCTAAAAGATATTTTACAATTAGATGATAAGCAGTTTTCTAAAATTATAAAAAAGAAAGAAAAACAAAAACCATGGGAAACTTTAGTAATTTCAGAAAATTTAAGTTGGGATCAATTTTCTAAAGTAAATTTTTATTTACATGAACTTGGTGGTGCAAAACCGGTTTTATCTGTAGCAAGAAACTATCCTCACAAAGAAAACTTCACTCATGTTTTAGGATATGTTGCTCAGGCTAGTGAAAGTGATTTAGCAAACAGTGAAATAATTAAAAAAAACCACGTACCTGGATTAAGAGTAGGAAAGATTGGCCTAGAAAAAGCTTTTGAAAATGATTTGATTGGATCTAATGGAATACAAAGATACGAAGTTAATGCTTATGGAAAAAGAATAAATCAAATAGATTTTTTAGAAGGTAAAAAGGGAAAAAATTTAAGATTAACCATTGATACAGAGGTTCAAAAACTTTCTAACGTATTGTTAGCAGGAAAGTCCGGATCGATAAGTGTAATGGATATTTATACAGGTGATATAATAGCCATGCATTCTTCACCATCTTTTGATCCAAATTTATTTTTATATGGAATTAGCCACAAATCTTGGCAAGACATTAGAGAGAATCCTTTAAAACCTTTAATCAATAAAACAGTTGCAGGATTATATTCTCCAGGCTCAACCATTAAACCCATAGTAGCTTTGTCGGCATTAGAAAATGATGTTATTTCTCCAAAATTTACAGTTCGATGCACAGGAAAAATGGAAATGTATGGTCAAACATATCACTGCTGGAAGAAAAAAGGTCATGGATTTATGAACCTAAGAAATGCCATAAAACAATCATGTGATACTTATTTTTATGAGGCGGCAAGAAAATTAGGTGTAGATCGTTTAAATAAAACTGGATTAAAATTTGGTCTAGGTGAAAAAGTTTTTGGAAACACATTTATTGATGAAAAAAAAGGTCTAGTTCCAAGCACTAAATGGAAAAAAGACAATCTTGGTTTTGGATGGGTATTGGGTGAAACGTTAATTACGGGTATTGGTCAAGGTTATATTCAAACAACACCATTACAATTATGCTTGATGACTGCTCAATTAGCAAATGGGGGTTACAAAATTTATCCAAGAATTAGAATCGAAAACAACCAAGATACCGCTGAAGAAATAAAAAATAAAATGCTTCAAGAGGCTATTAAAAAAGAAGAAAATGAAAATGAAACTATCTCTCCAATAATTAAAGCAAGGAATTTTTTAAAAAAAAGTGAGAAAGAATATACCGCTCTTTATAGAAATCCTGAAAATATTAAATTTGTATTAGAAGCAATGTGGAGTTCTACCAATGAAGTAATGGGAACTTCTTTTGGATCTAGAATTGATGACAAAAAATATCAATTCGCTGGAAAAACTGGAACTGCTCAAGTAAAAAAAATAAGCGCAAGACATAGGGAATTAGAGTTAAAGGCAAAAGATGTACCTTATGAAGAAAGAGATCACGCATTATATATTGCTTTTGGTCCATATAAAAATCCACGTTATGCACTTAGCATAATTGTTGAACATGGTGGATCTGGAAGTACAACTGCTGCACCAATGGCTAAAAAATTATTTAAATTAATAATCGATCGTCATGAGGAAAGAGAAAAAATTATAAAACAAAACTTAACAATATCTTAAATGTTTCAAAGAAGAGCAATTACAAACCAATTAACATTTTTTCAAAAATTAAGATCTTTTGATTTTATATTGTTGGGATGCATTTTAATAATTGGAATAATTAGTTGTTATTCAATGTATTCAACTGATGGAGGAGAATTACTATATCATAGCAAAAGTCATATAGTTAGATTTTTCGTTTTTTTTGGAATGATGATAATTTTATCTTTTTTTAATATTAAATTTTGGCACTCAACTGGTTATTTATTTTATGTTATTGTTTTAGGATTTTTAATATGGGCTTCATTTTATGGAATAACAGCATCGGGTTCTCAACGTTGGATTAATTTATATTTTATTAATTTACAGCCTTCTGAATTAATGAAAATCGCAATCATTGTTTGCTTTGCAAAATACTATCATAGAACTCAAGTTAGTGATGTGAATAGTTTTAAAAATTTATTGTTACCAATAGCAATATTAATTATCCCAATAGTATTAGTAATATCTCAGCCAGATTTAGGCACTTCAATTTTAATTGCTTTAAGTGGATTGGTTGTTTTGTGGCTTGCAGGGTTGAATATAAAATATTTTATTTATTCTTCACTAATTTTTATTATTTCTATGCCTTTTGTAATTGCATTTTTAGAACCGTATCAAAAATTAAGAATATTAACTTTCTTTAATCCAGATAAAGACCCACTAGGTGCTGGATATCAAATTATTCAGTCAAAAATTGCAATAGGTTCAGGCGGATTAACAGGCAAAGGTTTTTTAAGAGGAACACAAAGCTATTTAGATTTTTTACCAGAAAAACATACTGATTTTATTTTTACACTGTTTTCTGAAGAACATGGATTTACTGGCTCTTTATTACTTTTAGTTTTGTATGCAGTTATGATTTTTAGAATTTTAAGAATAGGTTCACTAACTAGAAGTTATTTTGCGAAACTTTATTGTTTTAGTTTTGGATCAGCGATATTTATTTATATTACTGTTAATATGAGCATGGTCTTAGGGCTGCTACCTATTGTCGGTTCTCCATTACCAATTATGTCTTATGGCGGATCATCTATGCTTGCAACAATGATTGGCTTTAGTATTGTGATGAGTGCAAAGATATACAACAAACAAGTAATCTCATAAATTTTTCAACCTACAAACGTAAAGCCTAAAAAAAACCAATATTTTAGAGACTATTTTGGGCTTATTCTTAGGTTTATTCATTGTTATTTAGTGTTTATTATATAAAAAAATCAAATGTTTGAAAAATTAGAAGAATTAGCAAAGAATAATAAGAAAATATCTGACTTCCATATAAGAGCTGGAGCGCCACTTGGTTATAGACAAACCGGAGAAATATATAAAGTAAAAGAAGTTATTGTTAAGGCACAAGATCTTCAAGATCTTATATCTACCAACTGCAATGAAATAGAATCAAAAAGATTTCAAGAAACTCATGAACTTGACTCATCAGTAACTTTAGGTGGATTAAGATTTAGAGCAAATTTCTATAAAACTATTAATGGTCCAGCGGCTGTTCTTAGAAGAGTTGAAACTGTAATGCCTGAAATGGCACAATTTGATTTACCGCAAGTTCTTTATGATATTATTGATATGCACAAAGGACTAGTTTTAGTAACCGGACCAACGGGTTCTGGAAAATCAACAACTCTTGCTGCAATTGTTAATGAGATAAATAAAACAAGAACCTCAAACATAATTACAGTTGAAGACCCAGTTGAATTTATTCATAAAGATATAAAAAGTATTGTGTCCCATAGGGAAGTTGGAAAACAAACAAAAAGTTTCGCGAGTGCTTTGAAAGCTGCACTAAGGGAAGACCCGGATGTTATACTTGTTGGAGAGATGAGAGATTTAGAAACAGTTGGACTTGCATTAACAGCGGCAGAAACTGGTCACTTAGTTTTTGGAACACTACATACAAGTGGTGCTCCAAGTACAATTAATAGAATTATAGACGTGTTTCCTCCAGAACAACAAGCACAAATACGTGCACAAATTTCAACATCTTTAAAGATGGTTGTAACACAAAGATTACTTAAAACTAAAGATGGCCAAGGTCGTTGTGGTGCTTTTGAAGTGATGAAGTGTACTGCTCCTATTCAAAACTTAATTAGAGAATCTAAAATTCATCAAATTCCAAGCATCATGCAAACTGCAGTTAAAGATGGAATGATAACTATGACCAAGTCATTAGAAGAATTGGTAAAAGCAGGTAAAATAGATGCAAGCGCAGGAAAAGAACATTAAAGGTTTTTCTTTGTTAGAAATGCTAGTTGTTATAGCAATAATAGGTATTGTTTCTGCTGCTGCTTATCCACGTTTTAGCGATTGGAGAGAAGAAAGACATTCAAGAGGGGCAGTAATTAAAATAAGAAACTTGATGAAAACAATAAATGCACAAGTTCAAAGAGGCAAATATTCATTTGTTCAAGTAGAAATAATAAATACAGATGAAAGTCTTACGGCTATATCCAAAGGTATGAAGCCAGGAACTTTAAATGACAAAATAAGAGATGGAGACGATGCATGGAATCAAGATCCAACATCAAGATGTAGTTCAACTAATGATTGGGATGAGGTCGGCGGCGCTACAGGAATATATGAAGTTCAAGAGATTGAAATAAAAGATGCAACAACTACTTTTGAAGGTACTGCCACCGTATGTTTTGCAAAAAATGTGAGATGGTTTAGCGGTTCAGGAAGCTTTATAAGTGGAGCAGGAGACGATACTACGGTGGATGAAACCATGTTTATATGTTCTAGAAGCGATGACCAACCAATTTGTGGTGTGAATGAGGCTAGTGGTGAACCAGATGATTCAGATATAAAAAATTTATTTGCTGTTAACTGGACAAGATTTGGAGAAATAACTATGGACAAATGGAGTTCACAATTTGAAGAATGGGTTGAGCAATAAAATGAAAAAAAAAATTAAAAATATTTTAGGATTAACTATAATAGAAGCTCTTGTATCAACGCTTATAG
The DNA here is from genome assembly GCA_902564565.1 of uncultured Pelagibacteraceae bacterium. Classification (GTDB taxonomy): domain Bacteria; phylum Pseudomonadota; class Alphaproteobacteria; order Pelagibacterales; family Pelagibacteraceae; genus Pelagibacter. Next base: position 22,078 of record CACFBW010000007.1, read on the forward strand.
TTGGAATAGGTTTTGTAGCAGTTTTTCAAATGGTTAATTATGCTGTTAGATCAATTGACGTATCTGGGGAAAGAACTAAAGCAAACTTTTTAACAAGCATGATCGCAGAAGATGTGATTGGCTATAAAAATACTTATTACGGAATAGTTGATTCATCTGATGTTATAATTGATGCTGATACAGGCGATGCTACTGTTGATGGTGATGTAAGAACTGATGTAAAAACATTTTCAGATTATTTAAGCGGAGCAGAATTCGTTGCTCCACCATGCATAGAAACTCCCGACCCTGACGCAGCAGCAGGAGCGGCAGATGTAATCACCGCAGCCGCAGGAGACAGTGACACTGAATCTTCGGACGCAGCAGGTGTGCCTGGTATGGGTATTTATAATTTAGATGAAGCTTTAGACACTCCAAGAGCTAAAGAAGAAAAATGGATGAGGATGCTTTCAGAGCATCAAAATTTGAAATGCAGATCAAATAAAGATGTTAGAAAAGTGAAAATGTATAAGATATGTAAATGGGCTGGTGTATGTGATGAATATAATGACGAAGCTATTTATGATGATGGATTGTTTATTGGTAGAGTTCAAATGAATATAAATAATGGTCAAAAAAGAAAAGTGTTATACTTTCAGGCAGATTATAAGTTAAGAAAAGGACAATGAATAAAAAAATTTTTAAAAACAATTCTGGCTTAACTTTAATTGAAGTGCTAGTGGGCGTTGTGGTTTCTTCTATTATGATTATGGCGATGTACACTAGTTATTCTGTTGTTAACAAGAGTTTTAGTAAAGTTAATGATAGAGCAAAAATAAGTAGCTCAGGAAGAGATATTGTTGAATTATTGATGAGAGATATAAGAATGGCGGGATTTAAGTATATACTTGGAACTAATACACTTGATTTTCCAACTCGAAGTTATTTACAATTTATAGGCGGAGATACCACTGTTGATTTAAGCCATGATGCTATAATTATTGAATCTGGCGAGGGTGCTTTAGGTTACGGCGGCGAAACATTCACAAGACACGAAGGCTCACATCAGTGCTGTGATCGAATACATATTGTTTATGATGACTTTAATCAAAATGATGTAGTTCAACCCTACAAGAGATACAAAGCGACATATTATGCTAAACCTATAAGTGACAAGGAAAAAAAGCTATTCAGGGACAAAGACGATAGCGCTTTTAAAAATGAAAGATATGCTGTTTACAAAACTTTACGAAGCTGGAGCCAGCCATTAGATGACGAAACAGGCTCATGGGTAGATGATTGCTCAGAATGTTTTGTTGGACAAAAAGTTCGAGATTACATTGTTGATATGGAATTTATACCATTAGACGAAAGAGGAAAAAGAATAACTCCTCTTCCAAATCCAACAACCCTTGCAGGGAGAGAAAGTCTTAACAAAATTAGAGCAATTGATGTGAAATTAACTTTTAGATCAAAAAATCCTTTTTATAAATTTAAAGCGAAAGAAGGTAGGGAAAGAGTTATAAAGGCACTAAGCGACAGAACTCAAAAATTTTCGGATGTGTTTTTGAGAGATGCTGTTGTGGTTACTGTTCACACAAGAAACATAGGAACTTATTAAATAAAAATGATAAAACATAAAAAAAATGAAAAAGGTTTTGCTTTAGTGTTGTCACTAATTATGCTTATGGCAATGTCCTTAATGGGTGGATCTTTAATTGTAATTTCTTCAGGAGATCATCGAAGCAATAATACAAGTGACGATTATCAACAAACTTTTTATGTTGCGGAGACCGCATTGATAGAAGGTGAAAAGTTGATAAAAAATGTACGTATGGGACCATGGGTGGATGTTGAAGTATATGTGGCATCCCCAGATACCGATACATCAGATCCAGCATGGGATGATATAGTAGAACAAATGAGAAATAAAGCGACTAGCAATGCGGGATATGCAAGAAATATAGACAGAAGAGAATATCCACAGAATAAAGAAGACGTCGAGTCTGGGTTAAATAGAGAGACCCCGTGCTTTAAAAGTTTTAGAAACATAAGTAGGGACGAAATTCGAGTATACAAACATTATAAAAATGGAAACTTTGGATCATTAATTAGTGCAATTTTTAGAGATACTGGTCGAGATACATTGGCATCTCCAGAAGAGCTAAGTCGAGAAGAAGAACGTATGGATAAATTTAGATTTGAATATTTTATAGTTAATATTGGGGCAGCTACTTATAAAGGTGAAGGTTCAAGTATTGCAAAAGGATCCACCGACACCAAAGCAGGAGGAGTTGCTTATAAGATATATGGTTGTGGAATGATGATGCCAGATTCAGATTCTACATATCTTAATGCAGACGGCAGTGTAAATACTACCCCAGATATTCTAATTCCATTAGAAGCAACACTAGTTATAGGTTGATATGCCCAGAATAGTCACAATAGAAAAAATTCATACTTTTAAAATTCGAGATAGATTTTATAATATTTTTATCATGAAAAAATACTTAAAGTTTTTGTTAGTACTTTTAACAATGGTATTTTTTAACAAACATGCACTTTCTTGTAATGCATTAAACATCGAAATAGGTAGCAAAATTTCGCAAGTCTCAGAAGTTTTTCCTTTTTTAGAAGATCACGAAGAAGTTTATCCTGAAGAAATTAACGTTGTTAGATACGACTTAGCGGGCTTGATATATTGTCCAAATTCAAATTTAGATACAACAAAAATTCAGATGTTTGTTTATGAATCAACAATATCTGGAATTAAATTATCCGTAGATAATCCTGATGAAGAAAATAAACAAATTTACAATTATACAAGAGACAAATATTCAATTGGAAATACTAAAGTTTTAAAAAAAGGCTGGACTGGAATTGAAGTTTTAAAAAATAACGATGATATTGTTATATATTCAAAAACAAAAAGAGCTCATGGAATTGTTGAAGAATTATATGTATCTACAAAATATTTTGATCAATTCACACATGATGATGGAGAAATGGTTATAGATGGGTTTTAGATTATGAAAAGAGTATTAAAATATTTTATATTATTTTTTGTTCTATTGAATCTTGGGTATAGTGCAAATGCCAAGCCAGTACCTCCGGGATCAGGCGAAGGAGACGTTCCTGCTAATATTTTATTTTTATTAGATAGTTCAGCAAGTATGAATCAAGGAGTAGCCAACGAAGATCGTCTTACTAGAGTAACTAGTGCAGTTCCAGATAGTAATGGTGATTACTTAGTTACCCAAAGTGATAGAGCTCTTATAAAATATAATAATGACTTAACAAGAAATAGTGATTTTAATGGCGGAGTTGGAAGACTTACAGGTAATATAAGTCAAAGTTGTGCTGCTGTACATGATGGAACAACAACAGGTTATACAACAGAGAACAAAGATACTCGAGTTACTAGTACAGTGGTTACTAGGTTAGCGGTAGGAATTTCTACAGATGACGGAAGAGTAGATAATGAAAATGTTGTATTTATGAGAACAGGCGGCGTAGTATATGCTGATCAAGCTCTTTTAGGTATTTCAGAAGATGGAACAACTTGCTTGTTTTATTTAAAAGTAGGTTTCATTCCACAATCTCATGTTTATCGAAGAATTGGAGGAGAAGATTTTTTATTTGTCAGTGGAGAAGGAAGCAATAGGGGTAGATTTACATCTTTTAATTTAAATACTGGAGAGAAAAGCCGGGTGCAGACAGACAATTTTTTAAATACTTTAAGACGAGTTTGGAGAGGTTCCGTAAACAATGAAGGTACAATGTATTATGGATGTAGAAATCAAATCCGTGGATATACTTTAACTAGAGTTGGTGGTGCTTATGAGGCGACAGCACGAACAGCGTTATATAATTTTGTTAACAGGCCAAATAGAGACACACAGCTAGCCAAAGTAAGTGATTGTGACATATCACCTGATGACAGTAATATTATGTATACTGTGTCGCAACAAAGAAAAGTTTTACAAAAGGTTGAATTAACTTCTACTACTACATACACGATTATTGAAAGAGCAGGAAGATTCCATAGAAGACCTTATAATTTGGAAGGTGCAGGAACTTTGGCTGCTAACAGTGTTAGATTTAAACAACCTTATGGAGTTAATGTTACAGCGAACGAGATTATTGTTACATCAAGAAATGGTACAGTTGATATTTTTAATGAAAATCTTTTTACCGCTGCCGATGTTGACACTTCATGGCAAGGTCAATTTGGCGGTGGAAGAATGACTAGATGGCTTGGACTTAAGAAAGCTATTTCTGCAGTTTTAAGTGATACAACTTTAACAACTGGTGCACACTTTGGTTATGGCCATTGGAATGCAGGAGAAACTGGAGGGGCAAGAGATTCTGCTAGAGGAGGCAGAAGATGTCATAGAAATTGGGATCAATGTAGTTATTATGGAGGTTGGGTAGGTGATCATCCTGACGGTCATTCATTACAATGCAATAACGACTCATGCCTAAATGTTGCAATAAGCCCACAAGGAAAAGACAGAATTCTTGGTGAATTGCTACCTCAAGTTACCGCATGGGGAACTGATGGAAGAGCATATTCTCAAATGGCCAGAGATTATTTTCTAAATGACTTTGATGGCTATGATCCAGATTCAGATTGCCAACTAAACTACGTAATTGTTATTGGTGATGGAATGATAAATAACTGGGATGCAGATGATGCTCTACCTTTAATAGAAGAACTTAGAAATCAACCAAACCCAATTAAAACTTTATTTGTTGCTTATGGAGGTGGCATTAATCCAGAGGGTATGAATAGATTTAATAGTTTAGCTGTTGCAGGTTCATGTCCAGAAGGCGACTCAACTAGTGATGAATGTTATGACACAATAGAAGCAGAGTCTCCTGCAGAATTAAAACAACAACTTTCAAAAGTAATCAGACAAATTCTTGCAGAAAAATTATCTTTTACAGCACCATCAATTACAGCAACAGTTCAAGAAGGTGGATCACTATACCAAGCACAATTTGCTTATGAACAACACGGAGAATGGAAAGGTACAATTTTAAGAAAAGGACTAGATGAACACGGAACTGTTTGTCATGATATGGATCAGACTAAATGTCCTGGCAATTGGGATGCAGGTGAACAAGTATTAGATCAGGCATCAGCAGCAGATATTGATGATGAAAGAAATATTTGGACCGCTGCTCCTGATACACCATATATTGGGAACTGGAATAATTTCACAACAGCAAATTCAGATAGCCTTGAAGAAATTTTTGGATTGCTTGAATATGAGGTGTTAGACTATCATACCACAACTTCATATTGTTCAGACAAAGGACACATTGGTGAAGATGGAATCGAGGATGACGTTCTTGGATTAATTAATTTTGCACGAGGGAGTGATTATTTTGATTATAATGGTAACTGCAACGTTACTGAAAAAAGAAAACATGTACTAGGAGACATATACCACTCACAATTAATTGAAGTAGGAGCTCCAGACGCTAATATAGATTTTACTGGAAACAATGAAGAGGCGTATTTTAGAGCCACAAACAACTATCAGTCATTTATGCAAAAACATAAAAGCAGAGAAAATATAATTTATGCTGGTGGTAATGATGGAATGCTTCATGCATTTAGAGCTGAGAATGGTCGAGAAGAGTGGGCTTTCGTGCCACCTTTTATTGGGTCTATATTACCAACTATATTTAATCCAGAATTAAGTGGAAGGGTTCCAGAATCATGTCCAGAACCAACAGATCCTCCTCCTGATCCTCCAGTACCATGTAAGGATGATGGTAGTGGAGGCTCAAATGCTATTTTTGGAGTAGACGGATCTCCAGTAGTTCACGATGTATTTATTAAAGGTTATACTCCAGAAGGTGATCTAGAGGATAACAAGAGTTGGCATACACTATTATTTGTACCATACGGTAGAGGTGGAGCAGGATTTTCAGTTTTAGATGTAACTTACCCAGAAATAACAGGAGATGGCAAAGGACCCATACATATGTTTTCTATATTTAACGATAGTATAGGACAAAGAGTTTTAATTGCGGACAAAGATGGCAACATAGAAGAAAAACTCTATAGTTCAGGATCAGTGAATATTGAAGACTCTTTAGAAGCACAAGCAGCAATAGAAAATTTAAATACCGCCTTAGATACTGATGGTGGATTAGATTCAGGTGTAACAACAGCACAAGATTTAATTGCACAGTGCCAAACAAATGATGATGTTGTTGATGGATTTATTCTAAATGGAACTTCCTCATGTTTTCAAGGAACAAAATTTACTTTTGATATTATGAGACCCACTTCAGATGATGATGGAACAGTTCCACTACACACTTTAAAAGCAACTGAAAGAATAGATGGTGCAATGTCAGCTATTACTATTACTTCAGCAAAAATGGACACTGGTCGATTAATTGTTGAATTTCCAACAACAAAAACTTTCAATCCAAGAGGTCCAGATACTGTTGGTTTAATAACGCTTCCTTCAACTACTCCTTTTAATATTTCTCACTCTTGTACAAGCAGCAATATGGGATCAGATAGTAGAATGTATGATTATAGCCAAATGGGTGAAACCTGGTCTGCACCAAGAATAGTTAGACTGCCTTCCCCAAAAGTATCAGAAAGGGATAACCCTGCATTTGATACTTATGTAGCTATAATGGGAGCGGGCATGGGAAGCACAAGTTTGTGCGCAGGATCAGCAGTATTTTTAGTTGATTTAGATAACGAAGATTATCCAGGTGCTCTTTATGGTTATGAGGAAAATGGAGGTCCTATTATTATAGTTGATAGTGACCCAGGAGGAATTAGTGGTTTAGCAACACCAAATGGAAGTGATATTGGAAACTCAATACCTTCATCTGCAGTTGTTATTACAGCCGATACAACGGCTAATATACCATGGCGAGGAGCGATGGTGTATTTTAATGATCTAGAAGGAAAGATTACAAAAATTAACCTTACAACTTCAAAAAAAAATGATGCAGATTTATTTGATCAAACAACATTGTTTACGTTGAATGCTAATACGACCAATAAAAGATATAGCTACTTTGAAATGGATGCTGGAATTGGTTCAGATACAAGAGATTTATGGTTGTTTGGTGGCACTGGTGACTTTACTGACATAGGTGGTGCATCAAGATGGATGGATAACATACTTTACGGAGTAAAAGATCAACACTTCCCATACTTTGCCCATCTTAATGGTGTACATGTTCCACCTATAACAGAGGCTTCATTTGTGCAACTTGCTCTTCAAGGAGCAGACCAAGCACGTGATATGGATTCTTCAGAAGATTGTACAAATGCAACAGAATTATTGTATTGTCTTTCACCTTCAGATGCTAATTATCCAAAGTTTGCTTGGAGAATACATTTAGATGAGGTAGATGGAAAGTTACCAACTGATCCCTTAACAAAGAATACATTTAGAAAAACTTCTGCAGCCCCAACTTTATTTGAAGGAAATGTTTATTATCCAATTTATCAACCACCACAAGGAGCCGATAAATGTAATGTTGGAATGGCATACATATGTGTTGCCAATGATGAATGTGGATCAAATAATTCTCATTTGTTATCTGCAGGCGGTGATCCAAGTAAAGCATGTAAAGAAGTAAGACAAGGAATTTTATCTCGACTAATAATTTTTGGAGATGAGCTTTTTGCAAACGTTGCAGGACCAAGCAAAGATGAAGATACACTTTATCAAATAATAGCAGCCGTAGGAGAGCCTTCGTCAAGGAGAAGCACCTGGAGAGACGGCGGATTCTAGTTAAGAATTTTTAAATAAAAATATACCATCCAACAAAACATTGTGAGCATGGTAGAAAATATTAATGCAAGACCTACCAAAGTATCTTGATTAACTTTCTTTCTCCATTTCTTTGGAAAAAAATTTAATGAGTAGGCATAAACAACAATAAAAATATTGAGCGCAGAAACAGCGATATTAAAGAATAAAAATTTTTCCATTAAAAAAATATATTTTTAATTTGGTTTGCAAATGATACATAAATTATAGACCCTATAATAATGTAAGGACCAAAAGGAATTTGAGCGGACATATTTCTAGTTTTTTTAAGCAATGATGGAATTACTAAAATTAATGCCACAATAGAAGATATGAAAACTGTAAATGGAATACTTAACCAACCAAACCAAAACCCAATTGCTGCCATTAGTTTTGCATCTCCAAGCCCCATACCTTCTTTATTTCTAAACTTTTTATAAAATAAAATAATTGACCATATAATTAGATAGCCAAACAATCCGCCAATTAGAGAATTAATATAATTTGGAAATATTGTTTGATTTAAATTTGGATCAAAGGATTTTACAAAGCCGATAAACATTAATGGAAATGTTAATTCATTTGGAATTATGTAATGTTTTAAATCTATAAAGAAAATAATAATAAAAAAAATACTTAAAATTATTAGTAACAATGTTGTCATTGATATTCCATAGAGATCATAGATAATTACAAAAGTAATTGCCGAAATAAACTCAACCAAAAAATATTGTGAGCTAATTTTATTACTACATCTTCTGCATTTTCCTTTGAGAAATATAAATGATAAAAATGGAATGTTGTCATACCATTTTATTTGCTCTTTGCATGACGGACAAAAAGATCTTCCTTTAACAACACTCTGGTCATTAGGCAGTCGGTAAATGCAAACATTGCTAAAGCTGCCCCAAATAGATCCCAATACAAATGCAGCAAAATAAAACACAATTTTATATTTTGAATTGAGTGGCTATTTGTAATATCCCATCAATACAATACTGTATAAAAACCACTGCATCTTGAAGGTGCAAATAAAAATTAGGAGAGTATATTATAACTTCCATTCTTGTTAAAATTATCAAAATAGATGTAAAATGCAAAATATAAAATATGTTTTTTAAACCCAAAAAGCCCGAAGTAATAAAAGAAGACTCTAGAATTAAGGATTTGCAAATCATTACGCAAATGAATCAAGAGTTTGCCACATCTCTTGATTTAAATGAAACGCTTCAAAACTCATTAGAAGTTATAATTAAAAGAATTAATGCTCAAGCTGCAAATATTTTTTTAATTGAAGATAAAAAACAAGTCTTCCAATGTATTGCATCAAAACATCAAGCTTATTTAGAGGAATATGAAATTCCTTTAACACAAGGAGTGATGGGTAAAGCTATTCTGCAAAAAAAATGTATTAGAGTTGGAGATGTTAGAAAAGATGTAAGAGAGATTGCAGAATTTTATTTTGATTTGGATAACAAAACTAACTTTACAACATATTCGGTTTTATGTGCGCCTCTAATTGCATCTAATGAATGTATTGGAGTAATTCATTGTCTAAATAAAAAAACAACAAATAAACTTTTTGAAGAAAGTGACAGAAAACTTTTAGAAACTCTTGCAACACCAGCGGCACTTGCAATTAGAAATGCTCGGATGGCTAAAGAACTTGTTGATAAAAATAGAATGCAAAAAGAAATAGAAATAGTTGGAGAGATACAAAAAACTTTACTATCAAAAAATAAAGAAGATCCTTTTCCTATAGCTGGAATAAATATTCCAGCAAAAGTAGTGTCTGGAGATTTTTATAACTTTTCTGATTTAGGAGATGGTAAATATGGATTTGGCGTTGCTGACGTATCAGGCAAAGGTATTAAGTCATCACTTTTAATGTCAAAAGCCTCAAGCCTTTATAGATGTTTAAGCAAAACAATGTTTTCAGCATCAGACTTATTAAATTTATTAAATAAAGAAATTTGTGAAACAGCAGCAAGAGGAATGTTTGTAACTATGTTGATTGGAATATATGATAGTAATAAAAAAGAATTACTTATTTCAAATGCTGGCCACGAACCTCCTTTGATTTATTCAAAGGATGGAAAATTTTCTAATCATACAGAGGCAGGTCCACCATTAGGAATCATGCCAAAGATTACTTATAAAGAAAGCAGAATATCTTTTTCAGAAAGCTCAATGTATATTTTTACTGATGGCGTTACAGAGATTAAAGATCCCAATGGCGAAATGTTAGGCTCAGAAGGTTTTCAAAATTATATTAAAAAATATCAATCCACACCAAACAACAACAGATTAAAAGCCATCATTGAAGATATAGTTAAGTCAGGAAAAATTCAAAAAGACGACTTAACTATAGTGGTGGTGGATGGAAAGTAAAATTTATTTTTTAGAGAAAAAGTAAATATCAATTACATCTTCAAAATGAACCCTTCTTTTTCCAGCAAACATAGGAGGCGTATCAGAAAATAAAACAAGTAAATCGTCTTTCCTCATATTTGATAAAAATTTAGAAATGCTTTCATTAAAAAACATTTGGTTATTATAAATAGTACAAAATTGTTCACTCAAGTTTAAAGGAAAATTTGTTTTACAATCAATGTAAGAATTTTTATAAAAAGGTTCTAAAGGAATATGATTATTAACAGTTAAAAAAATTACAAAATTATCTTTTTCTTTTGAAATTAATTTATCCATGTTATTTAAAATTTCATAATCACATGTGCCACTATATTTTTGATCACAGTTTTTAAAATTCAAAAGGTCTAAATCTTTTTTGAAATAACTTTTATCAAAAAAACTTCTAAATCTTGTTCTATTAAAAAATGATTCACGATAACTATGGATATAAACTAAATTTTTGTCTTTCACTGAGTTAATCCAACAATTATTTTCATTTATAAAAGTTTTTAGTTCAGTTTGTATGTATTTTTCAAAATCCACATTTTTATTGCAAAAAAATTCCATTTCAGCACCTTGTGTAGTTAATTTTCTGTTCCATTTTTTTTTATAATTTTGAACAATTACATCGTCATTATTAAATTTAATTTTTTGTATTAAACTGTTCTTTAATTTTTTGCTTCTAAAATTAGGATAGGACTCATTAATTATTACAAAAATATTATTGTATTTTTTTTTCTGAATAACTTCACCAAATTTAGTAAAGCTTTTAAAATTTATATTTTTATCAAATTTTGAAAGCTCTCTAAATCCTGCAGGAGCACTGTCTGAATAATAAAAAGAATATTTTAATGTGTTGTACCAATTATCATTTCTAAAAAAATTATTTTTTACAAATTGCGAATAGTATTTAGCTTTGTATTTGTAAAAAAAATTTAAATCGTCAGAAGCCCATCTGTTGGTTACTGCTTTGTATTTAAAATAAAGTTGTTGATGAGTAAGGTTTGGATTGAAATTGGTTAAAATAAAAATAACAAATATTATAATAAATGAAATAATTTTTTTAGAATTAATGGTGTCTTTTTTAAAATTAATATTGTATTTTTTTTTTTCTAGCAAAAATAGCAATCCTGAAGAAAATATTATAAAATAAAAAAAATTAATATTTTGATAAAATATAAATGTTATATATTCGTAGTTTAAATTATTTAAATTATTTATAATTAATTTATAAAAATTAAAATCCAATCCATAAACTGATAAAAATGAACAGGCGCCTTCAAAGAAGATAAAAAAATATAATAAATAAATATTAATAGCATAAAATATTGATTGAATTGAAAAAAAACCATAATCAAATGAAGTTGTGTCGATTAGATAAAATAATGAAAAAAAATTTACAATTAAAACTCTAATAAAATATTTTTTAATTTGATCATGCATTAGTAAATATTAAAGTGGTATCACAACTCGCCCAAGCAGAACCGCTATAAAAAAGTGAAACTAGAACTAAAAGTATCAATCTTTTCATAATTTTTAATTAGATTAGCTTATTAAACCCACATTGGGGAAAAAGATTGATTATACCTATTTTAGGTTGTAATCTACCTAGTATAGGGAGACTAAAAACTACAATGAGCAATGAAAAAACCAGAATAGGTATTAGTAAAATCATTTCTTTAGAAGCAGCATCAAAAGCAATGGGATCAAAGGAGCCCCCTTTTTCAAAAGGACTTTACCACTGGGTAATGTTTGTTCTCTCTTTATATACAAGAGTACGTGAAAAATTAAATATAGACTACGAATCTTTTGTAATACTTCAAGTAGTTGTTAGTCATTCACTTTATGAAATAAATAAATCTGGAGACAAAACATTTGCTGAGCTTGAAGAACACATGACAACCATAACACAAAAAAAAAATATAAGAACTACCAAACTAACATTTGCAAGTATTGCAGAAGTTTTACAGCTTCCAAGAGAAACAGTAAGAAGAAAAGTAATTTCTTTGAGCAAAAAAAATATTTTAACTTTTAATACTTATAGTGGAATTAAACTTGGACCATCTTACAAAACAATTTACAAAGACTTTGTAAGTCAAACTACTTTAGATTTAAGTTCTTTGATTAAAAAGTGGGAAAAGTCAGGCGCATTAAAAACATTATTGGAGTTATAGAAATAATTATGAGCAAATTACTTTATGGACTGTATGATTTAGCAAACTCTGCTTACACAATGATCATTATAACATTTGTAACGTCAGCTTACTTTGCAAATCAAATTGTTGGCAATCCGCAACTGGGTGCAGCATACTGGCAATGGACTGCGGGACTTTGTGGAATTGTAATTGCACTCACTGGACCGTTCATTGGAGCGCTAGCTGACAAAAAGCCAAAAGGAAAAATAAATTTCTTACAAATTTTTACTTTACTTTGCATTCTAACAACTTGTTTATTTTGGTTTGCAAAGCCAAACGCAAATTATATTTTATTTACTTTAATTATTTTTTTTATTTCAAACTACTGTTACGAAGTTGGAACAATATTTTACAATTCATTATTAAAAAAATGTTCAGATGAAAATAATATTGGAAAAACTTCTGGGTTTGCATTTGCATTAGGTTACATTGGATCGATACCAATACTATTATTGGTTTTGTATTTTTTTATTTTACCAGAAACAATTCCCTTCGGTTTAGATAAAAATAATTTCGAACATATAAGATTCATTCCATTGATTGTTGCGTTCTGGTTTTTTATTTTTTCTTTTCCAATGATTAATTATTTTAAAAAAAAAATATCTTATGAAGAAAATAATGATACAACACCAGTAGCTAAAAAAATTATTGAAATAATTTGGCAAAATAAATTTACATCAGTTGGAAAATTTCTTTTAGCAAGAATGATTTATTCTGATGCGTTAATTGTATTGATCGCAGGCGGAGGTGTTTATGCTTCAGGAGTTTTTAATTTTAACTCAAGCGATTTGTTAAAACTTGCAATTGCAGGAAACATTGTTGCATTCATCGGAGTTTTTCTTGGTGGATACTTAAATGACAAATTTTCTTCTAAAACAATTATTTTATCTTGTATTGCTGTACTGACATGCACAGTTGTTTATGGATCACTGATTGCTCAGACAAAAACTGAATTTTTTTATAATGTAATGGTAATTTCTTTTTTTATTGGCTCTATTCAAAGTGCAAGCCGTGTAATGATGACAAAACTATTATCTAAAACAGATTTAGGAAAAGGTTTTGGTTTGTTTAGCTTTTCCGGAAGAGTTACTGCTTTTGCAGGACCATTAATGGTTGGAACTTTAACTTTTTTGTATTCTCAAAGAATTGGCTTCTTATCTGTATCATTTTTTTTTATTTTAGGATTTTTATTAATGACTACAGTTAAAAACGTTTAATTATTTTAGAAAATAAAATTTTAAATATTTTTCTATCAAGAATTGAATTTTTCTAAAAATTTGGTCGTAATTTTAATTTTTTGTTATACAACTTATAATCTTTGTCAAATTTAAGTGTCCGAAAGATAAAAAATCTACAATTTTTAGGTTAAAATTTTATTTATTTAAAAAATTTCTTAAACTCTAACACAATTATTATTTACTCTAACACAAATTATCTATTTCTGATTGAAAAATTAAAAAACGTTGATTTTACTATCTTTTTTAAGAAAATATAAATTTGATAAACTCTAACACAAATTTAAAAAATTAAAAAAATCGAATTGTGTTAGAGATTTTGCTTTTTGTGTTAGAGATTTGATAAAATTGATAAAAAAAAAGTTTTTTTATCCAAAATTAACAAAAGCAATATAAGTATTGATTTTACTAATTAAATTGACTTTTTAACCTAATTTGAGCATACAACTTATGATTATGTGTTAGACAATTTATAAATTTGTGTTAGAGATTTGAATGTTTTGTGTTAGAGAAAATATATTTTATTTAAAATGAGCGAAGAAGATAAAGATAATATTAATAAAGAGGGTGACGTTAAGGTCGATGAAAATCAACCTTTAGACGAAAATAAACCTACTGAACCTGGAACTGTTGAAAGCTCTGGATCACCAGATGAAAACAAAGAGCAATCTCAACCAGAAGGTGAATCTTCAACTAATATCAATGAAAAACCTGAATCTCCTGCAGAAACAAGTGAGGAAGTTGAAAAAATTGCTGCAGATAAGAAAGAACATGAGGTAATTCATAAAAAAGATGGCAGACTACATATATATGTAAGACAAGATAAGTATAAAGGTGAGTTAAAATCAAAAAATTGGGTTGGTAGACTTTATATTGATGGAAAGCAAAAGATTTCTTCATCAGGAACTCCAAATATTGAAGAAGCAATACCAATATTAGAGAAATGGTTTGATGATATTCACGCAAATAAAGAAAAAGAGACTGTATCCCCTCCAGAAACAACCGAACCACCAAAAGAAGCGCAGCCCGCTTCAACACCAGAACCGACACCACCACCCGTTACAGAAGCACCTAAAGAAGTTGTGCCTGTTGTACAGAAAACTCCAGAACCTATGGCAGCACCAACAGAAAGTAATGAAGCAAAAGAAACAAAAACCGCTTCAGGTTTTTTAGATAAGTTAAAAAACATTAAATTAAAAAAACCATCCTTTGCTGGTGGTATTAAAATGCCAAAAGCACCTGCGATGGGTAAGGGTAGCTTTAAAAGTAAATTAGATAACTTTTTTAAATCTAAATTAGGAAAATCTACAGCTCAAGGAGAAGAAATACTTGGGGTAGAAATTACAAATAAAGAAATAAAACTAGCTCAAATATCAACCAATAAAGCTAATCAGTGGGTGTTAGAAAAATTTTATATTCACAAAGTAGATTTGCCAGACGATGCAGCTGTTTTAGAGAATGCAGAAAGACTAGGTGGAGAGTTATCGATTGCAATTCAAAAATCAAAAATCACAACTCCTAATGCGGCAATAGCTATTCCTGTGACAAGTGCAATTATCAGAGTTGTTACAGCACCTTTAATGAAAGATGAAGAGTTGCAAAAAGCTATAGAAACAAATTCACTTTGGGAAAATTTAGTTCAATTAACTGACAACTTGGATGATTATTCAATATTCCATCAAGTGATAAATAGAAACCAAAAAGAAAACACGATGGATATTTTATTTGTTGCATCAAAACTTGCAGATATAAATAGTTACACATCAATTATAAAATCTAGTGGACTTAATGCCGTTATAATTGATGTAAAATGTTTTGCATTAAAGTCTGCAGTTGATCAAATAAATCAAATTTCAAGAAAAGTAGAAGATGCAAATTTAACTGCTGTTTTGGAATTTGGTCTTGATGAAAATTATCTTATGATTTTATATGATAATAATCCAATAATTACTGATATTTTTTTAAGAGGTCAGGATAGGCAAATATTAAAGGATTCAAAAAATCAAGAAGAAAAAGAAGGCTTAGTAAGAAGATTTGTTACACAAGTAAAACAAGCAGTTCAAGATTTTGAAACCAAGTATGAAAAAAGAATTAGAAATATAAAAGTTGTTTCAGATTTAGATAATATTGAAGAATACTTGTCTATATTTAGAAAGAATCTTGTGAATATTGGATTTAAAACTTTTGATCCGATAGACGGTTTAAAAATTCCTCAACAATTAGAACAATCAGTAAGCTTAGAAAACAAATCTCATTTAACAACTGTTGTAGGGCTTGCTTTTAGAAAATTAGATGTATTCGGTTATTACAAATTTGTTACAGCAGTAAAAAATATAAACTTGTTACCGAACAGACAGGGAATGGTTAAGCAGAAAAAAATGAAGGCAATTTCAAATTTTGCATTTAAAGGATTTGTTGGAGGTGTAGTTGGAATATATCTAATATTATTCGCATTATCTTTCTGGAATATCCACACGTATAACAAAAAATTAAAAAATTATAACAAAGTAGTTAAATCATACAAAATGAAGCAGAAAGAGCTTAAAGCTGTTGATAAGGAGTTAAAAATTATGATGACTACTTTGAGTTTAAGTAAAAGTTTAAAATCAAACAAAGATTTAAGTTATAGAATTTTGGCACAAATTGCTTCGAGTGTTCCTAAGAGATTGAAGTTTGACGAAGTTAAATACAATGGAAAAAATAGAGTTACAATACAAGGAGTAGCTGCAAGCGATCAGGATATATTAAAATTTATTAAAAATTTAAGTAATCAAAGACTTATTAAGCAAGCTTCTTTATCGTCTATGAAGCTTCCAAAAAAAAGTGCATCTGGAGTTACAATGAAAGGATTTAGAGTTTTTGTTATCATTGATACAAGTGGAAAAGGAAAAGGTTAGAAAATGGATTTAAATATAGATTTTAAAAATATTAAAATTGAAGATTTAAAAGCTAAAGTTTTACAACTGGCTGATAAAAAGACCTTGATAAAAATCGGTATTACCGCAGGTGCTATAATAATATTTTTAATAATTTATTATTCAATTCTGAATCCAATGGTTAATAAAAGAAAAATAAAATTGGATGATATGAATAAAAAGAAACAAGAAATCACTAAGTATGTAAAAGATATAAATGCTAAAAAGAAAAAAATTAAAAAACTTACTCCTACATTTAAAGAATATTCAACATTATTTCACACCAAAGCCGAAGTGGAAGGTTTATATGAAACTTTAAGTTACTTTGCTGGATTAAATGATTTGGTAATTTCAAAAATAGAAAAGAAAAAACCCAAAAGTGTCTCCAAAGATGATGCTTTAAGTGCCGGAGCTAAAGCACTTACAGGAAAAAAATCAAAAAAGAAAAAGAAAAAGAAGAAGAAGAAGAAGAAAACAAAAACCAAGAACCCTCAAAACATTGCTTATTACAAAATACCTGTGAATTTTGAAATAAAAGGCAATTTCCTTGGTTATATCAAGTTTAAAAGAGCATTATCTCTATCTAAAAAAATGCTTAACTTTGACAAGGAGTCCATCAAAGTGATAAAAGGGGATACAACCGGAGCGATAAAAGTTAATGGTACATTAACAATAGTAGGATTGGAAGGTTAATGAATTTTTTAAGGATATTAATTTTATTTATTACAATTGTTTTTTGTGCAACTAATGTTGCAGCTGACACTGATGAATCAGAAAAAAATATTGTTGAAAAAGCAAAAGAAATTAATCAAAAAGTAAAAAAACAACAAGCTGAAAAAAAATTAGCAATTGAATCAGAGGTTGGAGCTGTAGAACCATTGCCACTAAATGATCCTTTTGTTGGCGATGCATCTCTTGGTGGACAAAGCACTGTAACAGTAATTTCAAATGAATCATCTGAAGAAAGACAATCAATTAGTTTACGTAATTTTAAACTTGTAGCAATTATGACCGGCGAATACGAAAGCTTTGTATCCTTAATTAATTCATCTGGAGAGGTAGTTACTTTACAAATGAATGAGGAATTAAGTCCAGGTGTTAAGCTTATTGCTTTAAATCCCGAAAAAGCAGTGTTTGAAAAAGGTCCTGATTCTTATCTAGTTATTAATTTTAAAAATCAAATTAAAGAAACATCGGAGCCATTTTAATGAATATTAAATCACTAAAAATATTAGTTTCTTTATTATCTTTATTATTGGTTCTTAGTGGATGTGCCGAACAAATGGGCAAGATGAAAAAAAAGAAAGCATTTAAACATGATACTCCACTAATTAAGGAGGATGTTAAAAAATTAGGAAAAATGGAAGTAGAAAAAAGTGCTAAAATGGGACCTACTCCAGTTGAGGGAGATGTTTATAAGTTAGAAAAAAGAAAACAAATTTCTTCTGTTAAAGAAAAAAATTATTTACTGATACCAGAAGATTATATGCTACTTAAACAAAAAGTAACATTTAAATTTCAAAATTTAGATTACAAAGAAGCTATGTCATTAATGGCAAAAATTGGTGATGTGAATATTTTAGTTGGGGAAGAAGTTGCCGGAGCCATTACTGCAGAATTAAGTGATGTGCCATGGGATAAAGCTTTTAATGCAATATTAGATATGAAAAATTTTGCAGCCGATATAGATGTTGCAAGCAACATTATTAGAGTTCACTCTCCATCAACTTTAACTTCTCAAGAAAGTTATAAATCTTCTAGAGCTGCTGCAGTTAGAAAAAAAGTTGAACTTGAAAACTCTGTTGAACCTGTAGTATCTGAAATATTTAGACTATATTATATAACACCTGCGGAAGCTAAGGCTACAATTACGGAATTATTTACATCTGTAGGAGAGGGTGCCAGTTATTCTCCAATTCAAGTAACAGAAGAAAACACAACAAGATCTATAATTGTACGAGGAAAATCAAAAGATTTAGACGTAGTAGATAAAGTAATAAGAGAAATTGACGTAAGAACGAAACAAGTTTTAATCGAAGCGTTTATTGTGGAAGCTACTTCGTCATTTGAAAGAGCACTAGGGAATAAATTAGGTGGAGCTTATACTAGAAATCGTGAAAGAATTGGGGGTACTGTTGGTGGAACAACAGTAGGTGCAACAGAAGGCTCAGGTGCAGAAATTTCTGCAGGAACATCAGGCGTAAGCGCGGCTGGAAGTGGCGGTTCAGATAGTCTTTACAACTTTAATGCTGTGGGCGCAACTAGCGGAATTGGAGTTCTGAAAAGAACTGGATCTGCTGTATTAAAACTTCAAATTGAAGCTCTTGAAAAAGAAGGTTTAGGAAAAACTATTTCCAATCCAAAATTATTTACTCTAGATAATCAAGTCGCCTCTATTACCCAAGGTGTTCAAATTCCTGTTGCAGGAAGTGGAGATACAGCACCATCATTTAAAGATGCAGCTTTAAAATTAACTGTAACACCAAGTATTATTGGTGATGGTAACGTACTTTTAGAAGTGCAAGTAAATAACGATACTCCAGATAGGACGGACCCAGGCGCAGTTGGTATTAATAAAATGGAAATAAACACTAAACTTTTAATTGCTGATGGAGACATAGTTGTAATTGGTGGAATAAAGAAAAACGACATATCTGACGCTAAAGAACAAGTGCCTGGAATGGGGAAAATACCTATTATAGGAAAAATGTTTCAAGGATCATCAAAAACAGATAGGATGAATGAACTTTTGGTGTTTATAGCACCTAGGATTTTATAATGCTTAAAATAAGTAGAGAAAGCGAAATTAATCTTATTAATGTCTTGATTGATCATGACATTATATCAGGTAAAGATTTAGCAAAAATAAAAAAAGCTAGTGCTGATGGAAAAAAATCCCAAATCGATGCAGTTTTTGAACTTAAACTTACTGATGAAGATAAAATTTTAGATGTATTAGTTAAAGAACAAAATTTAGAAGTTGTTGATTTAACAAAAGTTCAAGCAGTTGAAGAGGTAAAAGCAGTATTACCATCTAATTATATTAAAATGAATTTTGTTGCACCTTTCAAGGTTGATGGAAAAACACTTCATATAGCAATTTCAGATAGTTCAAAACTCGGTTTAATGAGAAACTTAAAAGCAATTACAAAAAAAAATATTGAATTACATGCGGCTAAAGTTTCTCAAATATCAGATTTTATTGATAAACTATTAAGCGAAGGTGGAGATGTAACCGCTGCAACAATCAGAGAAGAGAATGTTTCAAAAGAAAAAACAAAAACTTTTGACAGTGACTTAGGTGAAGCTGGGGAGGTTTTAGAAAAAAAACCCGAAGAGGATATTGAAGCAATAGAAAATGAGTCTGAAGTTATAAAATTTAGCACAGCAGTTGTAGCTGATGCAATTAAATCTGGTGTCAGTGATATTCACATTGAACCATATAGATTTAGTTCAAGAGTTCGTTATCGTCAGGACGGTATGTTGCAAGAACAAGAACAGTATAGAAAATTTCTTCACGATAATTATGGTGCTGTAGTAACTCGTTTTAAAATAATGGGTAAATTAGATATTGCAGAAAGAAGGTTGCCACAAGACGGAGCAATTAATTTTAAAATAGATGGCAAAGTAGTTGACTTACGTTTGTCTATTTTACCAACCGCTAGCAATGAAAGAATTGTAATGCGGGTTCTAAATAAAGACGCAGGAGATATAACTCTTGAACAATTAAATTTTGAAGATGCTGATTTAAAAAATTTAAGAAAAGCAATTCATAGTACTCAAGGATTAATTCTTGTAACAGGTCCAACTGGTTCAGGAAAATCAACAACTTTATATAGTATTCTTAAAGAAGTAAGCAAACCGCATTTAAATATTTTAACCGCAGAAGATCCTGTTGAATACGAACTGGATGGTGTGGGACAAGTTCAAATTAAAGATGATATAGGGTTAACTTTTGGTGCAGCATTAAGATCTTTTCTTCGTCAAGACCCAGAAATAATTTTGGTTGGAGAGATGAGGGATAAGGAAACAGTTGATATTGGATTAAAAGCTGCACTTACTGGTCACTTAGTGTTTAGTACACTCCACACTAATGATGCACCGAGTACAATTACTAGATTACAAAATATGGGAACGCCTGATTATTTAATTAGTGCTGCGACCCAGTTGGTACTAGCACAGAGACTTGCAAGAAGATCCTGTAAAGATTGTAGAGTGCCTGATGATGATGTTACTCCAAAAGTCTTAACCGATTTAGGTTTTTCTCCAGAACTAGCTTCAAGAGTTAAAGCGCTTAAAGGTAAAGGATGTCCAAAATGCAAAGACTCAGGCTACAAAGGACGACAAGGAATTTATGAAATTTTAGTTGTTTCTAAACCAGTTAAAGAAGCAATATTAAGAAAAGCAACTACTCCTGAACTAAGAGAAATTGCAGTAAAAGAAGGTTTTCAAACCATGCAGGATATGGGAAGAAGACTTATTGCAAATGGAGAACTTAATTTTAGAGAGTATGAGCGTGTTTTATCATCTTAATAATTAATTAAAAAATGGAAGCATTTACATACAAAGGCATCTCCGAGGGAAAGTATGTTGAAGGAGAAATTGAAGCTTTAAATCAAGATGAAGCTTCTCATAAACTTAAAGAACAAAAAGTAATTATAACAAATTTAGTTAAAAGTAAGAAAAAAAAGGCCGAAACAAAAGAAAAGAAAAAGGGCAAGGGATTATCTTTATTTGGTAAAAAGAAAGCATCAGTAGAAGATATCCTTATTTTTTCTAAACAATTTGCAACGATGGTTAAAGCAGGTCTTCCAATTTTAGAAGTGCTTGGAATGTTGAGGGATCAACTTGAAAATCCAACAATCAAAGAAGTTGTTGGAGATATAAGAAAAAGTCTTGAAGGTGGTGTGACTTTATCCAAATGCTTTGAAAAATATCCAGAATACTTTGATAATATTTATTGCAACCTTATTAAAGCTGGAGAAGCCAGCGGTAAACTAGATGTTTTTCTTTTAAAGATAGTTGAGTCATTAGAGAAAAAGGAGAGAATTAAAAAAAAAATTAAAGGTGCATTAATGTATCCATCCATTATGTTTACCGTTGCTATTCTTGTTAGCGCCGTAATGTTAATAAAAGTTGTTCCGGTATTTGCTAAAATGTATGAAGGAATGGGAGTTGCTTTACCTAAACCAACGGAAGTAATTATGTCTATGAGTGATTTTTTAAGAGG
Organism: uncultured Pelagibacteraceae bacterium; assembly: GCA_902564565.1. Classification (GTDB taxonomy): domain Bacteria; phylum Pseudomonadota; class Alphaproteobacteria; order Pelagibacterales; family Pelagibacteraceae; genus Pelagibacter. Next base: position 43,849 of record CACFBW010000007.1, read on the forward strand.
AACTGGTGGAATGGTTTTATTTTTTTCTATTGTAGGTTTTTATGTTGTGTTTAAATATTTGACTACAAAAAATCCATTTTTTCAATATAAGTGGCACGCACGAGTTTTAAAACTTCCAGTATTTGGTGATTTAATTTTAAAATCTTTGCTTGCAAGAATATCACTTATCTTAGGAAATCTTAGTGCTGCCGGTGTTAATTTGTTGGAAAGTTTAGAAATTGCAAAATCTGTAAGCAACAATGTAGTTGTAACTGAAGCTATAGAAAATGTTAAAAAGGGAGTTTTTTCTGGAGACACTTTAACAAAACTTTTTTTAAAAGAACCTTTGTTTCCACCTACATTCAGCCAATTAATTTCAGTTGGAGAACAAACAGGACAATTAGATGAAATGTTTAACTCTGTAGCTAGTTACTATGAAGCAGAATTTGATACCGCAGTTGACAACATGTCAAGCTTAATTGAACCTATCATGATCGTTTTTATGGGAGTTATGATTGGAGGATTAATGATTGCAATGTACTCTCCAATATTCAACGTTGGAGCTATAATCGGCTAAATTTTTTTTGTTAACACAAGATGGTTGACCCAACCTTCTTGATCTTTTTTAAAAACAGCACCATCCATTATTTGTTTTATAAAAAAAGTTCCTAACCCTCCTGGTTTTATATCATCCAATTTTCTGTGCTGTACGTTTCCAGGAACCACAGGCTTTCCTTTATCATAAAAACCTATTTCTAATTGACTGTCATTTAAGGAAATTTTAATTTCCATTCTATCGGTAGTTTCTTTAACTCCTTTATAGCCATGTTTAACAATATTTTGTGCTGCCTCTGCAATTGCCAAAACCAATTCATCTTTTAAATCTTGAGATAAATTTATTTTTTCAAAAGTTTCTCTTGAAAACACTCTAACTTCCTTGAGGCTTGCAGTGTTTACTGGAAAATCTTTTGCTTCTGATAAATTCATTATTCAAGGTTTAATATCTGTTCTAATTTTGCCATCATAATTACTTTTAAAACAGATTTACTTACTTCTTTTACAACTACTTTGGTATTTTTTTCTAGTGCTTTTTGGTGGCTTTCAATAAGAACAGAAATTCCAGAAGAATCCATGTAAGAAACATCTTTTAAATTTAAATGAACTTCTTTTCCAGATTCAACTATAGGCAAAATTACTTCTTTGGCTTTTTCGGTAACATCCATGTCTATCTCCCCATTAAGAAAGACAGTGCTTACGTTCCCCTCTTCTGTAACTTTGTATGTCATAGGCGTTTATTGATAACATAAAAATTAGTTATTAAATAAAGAAAATTAGACCCATATTGGGCAATTAGTTAGGAGCTTTTTGCAATTATATCGAATTTTTTTAGTATTTACTTAATAGATAATATTATATTAAATACTAAATTATTATAAATATAAAGGAAGGGCTATGAAAAATAACAAAGGTTTTACACTTATAGAATTATTAGTTGTTGTTGCAATTATTGGTATTCTTGCAGCGGTAGGTACTGTTGCTTATCAAGGTTATATTGAAGGTGCAAATAAAAGTGCAACCAAATCAAATCACGCATCAGCTGTAAAATATATGGCTGCTGAATTAGCAAAATGCTCAATAGGCGAGGACGAGGTTATGAAAGATTCAGATGGCAATACATTAGCTTGTAATCTAAGAAAAACGGATGGTAATGTAACGGAGCAAGCCATTGAAGCTTTAGGTGATTTTAAAAATTCATACGACAGCTCAGGCGATGGAGTTGCTAACAGTACAGCTAAAGTTTTAGGCCAAGTAAGTATAGACGATGATGGGACAACAGTTGACATTGTAACTTGCTTCGAAGAAGGCTGTGGATCTGGTGCTGTATTGGAAAATTCAATTTCTATTGAGTAGCATTTAGGATTTTGTAATTTAAAATATTTATGATTACCAAAAGCTCGGGATTCAGTTTAGTCGAGCTTTTGGTGGTTATTGCTATAGTTGGTATTCTTTCAGCGGTTGGTATTACGGCGTATGATGGGTACATAAAGACATCTAAAAGAAGTGCCGCATCATCTACCATGGCGACAGTTTCATTAGCGCAAAGTGAATATTTTTCAAATATGGGTGACTACTATTATACAAATGCGGGGGGTGCAAGCTGCAACCCGGACGGAAGTAGCTCTGATGCTATTGAAGACGCGTTATTTAGTGGGTCGGATATAATAACCGAGGATTCAGAATTTAATATCTGTATAGCATTAAGTCCACCTAGTACTGCCACAAATGAATCAGGTGAAGAGGTTGGTGAAGATTCAAACGATATGGGTTATGCCATTATAGCGACAGATGGAGCTGGTGCTAATATGTATTTAAATTGGGACGGAACAAAAGGGACGTATTGAAAAATTTTTGGCTAATTTATTTTTTATTCAATGAAAAGAAAAACAAAAAAATTTTTGAAAAAGAAACGTTGGATTAGTAAAAAATCAAAATCTTCATCCATTTTACCAGTTCTTTTTGCCATTGCATTATTGTCTTTATTTTCTGAGACAGTGCGAACACTTCCTGCTGGTGCCAAAAGTGAAAAGTTCATTGAAGTACCTTTTGAATTACCCAATTTAAATTCTACAATTTTAGAAAGGAAAATTACTAAAAATGTTTTGCTGTCGATTAAAAAACAAAACAAAAATCAAGAATCTGAAATTAATGATTTTTTAATTGAAGAAAATTTTACTACAGATAATGAACTAATTGTAGCAAAAGTAGAAGAAAAACAAATTGAAAAAGCTAAACCAGAAATAGTTAGTGAAGAAATTGTAGACGCTCCAAAAGTTGAAGAAACAATTAAAGTTGCATCTACATTAAAATTAACCCAGGCTGATACGAGCACAAAAACTATTATAGTTGATGGTGAAGAAAAAATTATACCAGGTTCTAATGAAAAAAATATTACATATATGCAAATTTTACAAAAACCAAACGATATTGATTTAAATTTAAAATATGCAAGACAACAAGGAAAAGCTGGGAACTTCAAACAAACTATAGCAACACTCGAAAGATTAAATATGATTTATCCTGATAACATTGAAATAAAATTATATTTACTTTCAGTTTTGGTACAAGCCGACTCTCCAGATAAAGCATTAACTGTAATTGAAGAAATTAAAACTAATGAAGATTTGACACCAGAAGATCTAGAAACAGTAAGTGAAATTGAAGAACAAATGAAAGAGAGGAAAGCACCTAAACTTTGGAATTTTTATGCAGATATCGGTGGAGGCTTCATACAAAATAACAATGTTAACAGTGTTTCTAAAAACAGATTACAAGTAAGTTCTGGTGCCATTATTCCCTTCAATTCTGCTATGCATGATAGAACTTATAGCAGCAGCGTTGGTTTAACCGCGCTTAGATCTGTTGGAGAAGGATCTTCATTTATGATTAATACGGGCTTTTCAGATTCAAGACAAGTATCTGATACAGCAGACGATTTTGATAGTTATAGTTTAACCTTTGCTTTTGATACAACAGTAGGAAATCAAAGTATCAGTCCATACTTATCGTTAAGTAAAACTGACAACCAAGATGATGCGGACAATTTTGCTACAGGTGCAGGTATTGGAGGGTTTTTTCCTGTAGGTGATAATCACTCATTTAGCTATGGTTATGCTTATTCAGAATCTAAAAATAATCGTAATCTTAATGACACAACTGCAGACGAAACCAATGCAATTGGTCATAATGTTTCTCTAGGACACGATTTTATGCTTAATGAAATAATTTCAACATCAGCGGGTTTAGGTTACAGCATCTCAGAAGCAAAAGTTGGCTCAAATGATTTTCACACTTATGATTTTAGTTTAAGATTAAACTTAGCATTTCCTTGGGCCTATATTTCTATTGGTGATGCGGTAGGTTTCAACGATTATATACATCACGACACAAGCACAGTTTCAGATAGAAATAGATCAGATGTAACAAATACCTTTGATATTATGGTTACAAAAGCTCTTGGTGATTTTGTTCCTTTTTTAGATCCAAATAAAAATCTTTTTTTAAACTTCTCTTATGAAAAAATTTTTTCAGAAGCCAATATAATGAACTATGACTATATTTCCGATTCTTATGCATTTAGTTTTTCAAAGTCATTTCAACTAAACAAATAATAGAAAGTGAGAATAATTTTATGAAAATTATAACAAAATCCGCAAAAAAATGCCCATTTTGGTTAAAATTATACTTTAAACATATGTTAATTATTATATAAATTTTAGTAATGAAGAAGATTTTATCATTAATCGCAGGTATATGCTTTTTGTTCAATACGTCACAAGCGCAAGAACTAATTATTGAAAAACAATTAGTTGGAATTGTTGGAGCAGTATCTGGAACGGTTAAAACAGAAACAAGAACACTTAAAGCTGGTGATAAAATTTATCTAAATGAAACTATTTATGCTGGCAATGGCTCAGGAACACAGTTGCTATTATTAGATCAATCAACATTTACTATTGGTGCAGATTCAGAAGTTCTAATGGATACTTTTATATATGATCCAGCAACAAACGATGGAAAAATAGTTGCAACAGTTAAAGAAGGAAGCTTAAAAGTTATTTCTGGTCTTATAAGCAAAAAAAATCCTGAAAGTTTGACAGTTAAAGTACCCGAAGGAACTTTAGGATCTAGAGGTACAGAATTTCAAACCATTGTTTCTAAGAATAGAAAAAAAACGGATACTTTATTAATAGGACCTGGAAAAAATAACACACTAGGTTTAAGACCGGGTGCGGTACTTGTTGGTAACAAGTTTGGAAAAACAATGCTGAATAATCCTTATACTTTTGCAAGCATGACATCTGGCAAGAAACCAGGAAAAGCAAAACAAATTACACAAGGTCAACTTAAAAAATTTAAAAAAAGAATGAAATCACTTAGAGTTGCAAAACTAGATGGTGCTTCAAAGGAAGAAAAGAAAGCAATTAGAAAAAAAATTAGAAAAGAACTTAAAGAAGCAGGTTTAGATAAAGAAGAAATAAAAACTTTAATTAAAGAAAACATAAAAGTAGATAAAGAAAAAAGAATTGTTTTACTAAAAGAAAGAGGTGAGGACGTGTCAGATTTAGAGATAGCTGACGAAAGTATAATTGAAGAGGGCGCTGAGACAGAAGGAATAAGTTCCGAACCAGAAATTGCTGAACCAGAAACTCCTGAAGTTGAGCAGCCTGAGATTGTAGAACCAAAAATAACTGAGCCAAAAATAACTGAGCCAAAAGAACCTAAGAAAGAAAAAGCAAATAAAAAGAAAAAAAAGAAGAAGAAAAAGAAAGTAAACAAGAAAAAAAATAAAAAGAAAAAAGGAAAAGTTAAAAAGAAAAAAGATAAAAAGAAAAAAGGAAAAGTTAAAAAGAAAAAAGCTAAAAAGAAAAAAGAAAAAGCTAAAAAGAAAAAAGCTAAAAAGAAAAAAGCTACAAAGAAAAAAGCTAAAAAGAAAAAAGCAGTTAAAAAGAAAAAA
>CACFBW010000008.1 GCA_902564565.1 uncultured Pelagibacteraceae bacterium
AAAAAATGAGGATATACTATTATAATTGTTTAATTACAACACTTAAAAGTGTATAAAAATTTAAAGTATTTAAATGTTTTCTGTTATTTTTCCAGGTCAAGGCTCTCAAATAGTTGGAATGGCGTCTGAATTCTATTCAAAGTTTGAGCTATTTAAAAAATTTTATAGAGAAGCTGATGAAGTTTTAAATTTTCCTATATCAAAATTAATTTTAGAGGGACCAAAAGAAGAATTGAATTTAACCGAAAATACACAACCTGCAATTTTTTTAGTTGGTTATTCAATTTTTCAACTTTTAAAAAAAGAATTTGAAATTGATTTAAATAAAGCAAAATTTTTTGCCGGTCATTCTCTTGGAGAATATACTGCTTTAGCTTGCTCTGGTGCATTAGATTTTGCTAGTACATTAAGAATTCTTAAAATTAGAGGTTCCGCAATGCAAAGTGCCGTACCAAAAGGAGAAGGCGGCATGTTAGCAATATTGGGATCTGACTCAGAAACTATAGAAAAAATTTTTTACGATAACAAAGACAAGTATCAATGTTTTATTGCAAATGATAATTCAAATGGTCAATTAGTTGTCAGTGGAAAAATTGAATGTATTAATAAACTTTCATTAGACCTAACATCCAAAAGTATTAAAAACATTAAATTGCCTGTTAGCGCTCCTTTTCATTGTAATTTAATGAGCAAAGCAACGGAATTAATGAAAAAAGAAATAGAAAAGCTTGAATTTAAAGAATTTCAAAATCCACTGATCTCAAATGTTACAGCAACTGAAATAAAAGATAAATCTATGCTCAAAGATTTACTAGTTAAACAAATTGAAAGTAGAGTTCGTTGGAGAGAAAGTGTTTTATATATGATTAATAATGGTGTAAATCAATTTATTGAAATTGGTCCAGGAAAAGTATTGTCGGGCTTAATCAAAAGAATAGATAGAAGTGTAAAAGTTAGTGCAATAAATAAAGAAGAAGATATAACTATAGTTAGAATAAATGATTAACTTTAAAGGTAAAAAAATATTAATAACAGGAGCTACCGGTGGAATAGGTAATGCCCTTGTTAAAAAATTTTTATCTTTAGATGGAACAGTTTTAGCAACCGGCACTAACACAGAAAAATTAGATGCCTTAAAAAAAGAATTTTCAAATATTAATGTGTTAAAATTTGATATTTCAGATCATTCTAAGATAGAGGATTTTATTGAAAATGTAACTTCACAATTAGTTGGCCTAGACGTTTTGGTTAATAATGCAGGTATAACAATGGATAATTTATCATTAAGAATGAAAGATGAAGAATGGAAAAAAGTAATTGATATAAATTTAAGTTCAACTTTTTATTTATGTAAACATGCAATTAAAAAAATGTTAAAAAATAAATATGGAAGAATTGTAAATATTACTTCTATAGTTGGACATACTGGTAATTTAGGTCAAGCAAACTACTCCGCTTCAAAAGCCGGTATGGTTGCAATGTCCAAAAGTTTAGCAATTGAGTATGCAAAAAAAAATATTACAATAAATTGTGTTTCACCTGGATTTATTCAGTCAAAAATGACTGATAGAATAGTTGAAAGCATTAAAGCTGTTTTAACTTCAAGAATCCCTATGAGCAAGCTCGGAACTGGAGAAGATGTATCAAATACTGTTGCTTTTTTATCATCAGACGCAGCATCTTATATTACTGGAGAAACAATACATGTTAACGGAGGCATGTATATGGCTTGACAAAGTTGATTAATAATCTATTAACGAAAATATAACAAAAGGATTTAATATGGCAGACGATGTTTCGAGCAAAGTTAAAAAGATAGTAGCTGATCATTTAGGTATTGATGAATCAAAAGTTACCGAAGAATCTAGTTTTATAGATGATTTAGGCGCAGACAGTTTAGATACTGTAGAATTAGTAATGGCATTTGAAGAAGAGTTTGGTTCAGAAATTTCAGATAGTGAAGCTGAAAAAATTCTTACAGTTAATGATGCTATTAAATTTATTGAGAGCAAAAGTAATTAAAAATAATTAAATGTCATCCACAAAAGATGGGATAATGATAATTTTATCATCACCATCTGGTGCTGGTAAGACAACACTTGTAAAATTATTAGCCAAAAATAAAAAATACCAAGTATCAATTTCTCACACAACAAGAAAACCTAGGCAAAATGAGACATCAGGTAAAGATTATTTTTTTATTAATGACCAGAAGTTTGAAGACTTAATAAAGAAAGGAGAGTTTTTAGAATACGCTAAAGTTTTTAACAATTTTTATGGCTCTGCTTTTAAACCAGTTAAAGAAAATCTTGATAAGGGTAAAAATGTTATATTCGATATAGATTGGCAAGGAACTAAACAAATAAAGGATAAAAAACTTAAATATAAGCTTATCACTTTTTTTGTATTACCTCCTAGTAAAGAGGTATTGTTTAATAGACTTTCAAACAGAGATATGAAAGATAAAGTTATTGCAGATGAAAGAATGAAAGAGTTTAATAAGGATGTGCTTCATTGGACAAATTATGACTATGTAGTAATTAATGACAAACTCGAAAATTGTTATAAAGAAATTTCTAACTTAATAGAATCGGAAGTTAACAAAACTAAAAACGAATATAACTCAAAATTTATTAAAGATCATATTAATACATTAATTTCCTAATTTTTCATATTCTTCTGCAATTAGATAATAAGTTTCAGGTGAAAGATTTTGAGGTCTTAAATTTATATTTAGTTTTAATTTTTCAATAATTATATCAGGTTTTTTAAATAACTGGTTTAATGGATTTTTAATTTTTTTTCTTCTTTGATTAAAAAAAATTCTAGAAACAACTTCAAGATTTTTTGGATTTTTTAATTTAAGAAATTTTTTTTTGGGGGTAAATTTTAATAAGGTACTGGTGACTTTCGGTTTAGGCATAAAACAAGAAGCGTTTATGTCTAATATTTTTTTAATATCAAGTTTCCAATTGGATAATATAGATAGTCTTCCATATTCTTTTGAATTTGTAGCTGCTAAGATTCTGTTAGCAACTTCTTTTTGAAACATTAAAATATAATTTTCATACCAATTTTTTTGATCAAGGTTAGTAATCCATTTAGATAAAATTTGAGTTGATATATTGTAAGGTAAATTTCCAAAAACAATTAATTTTTCTGTGGAAATTAAATTTTCGGTTACGTTAAGAACATCATCATTAATTGTATGAATTTTTTTACCAAATTTATTATTTAGAAAATCAACGAGATTCTTGTCTTTTTCGATAATAAAAAATTTTTTTGGTTTTTTTTCTAAAATATATTCTGTTAAACTTCCTGTTCCTGCACCAATTTCTAAAATTGTACTTTCATTTTTAACATTTCCAACTTCAACTATTTTTTTTATTATATTTTTATCAATTAGAAAATTTTGACCTAAACTTTTTTTTGGTTTAATTATCACTTATTTGACCCAAAAAAGTAAATATTTCAATTAAGCTTGTCGGATCAGATTTATTTTTACCCAACATTAAATTGTTGGGTCCGTGATCAGGAGTTATTCTTAAAAATGGAAGACCCAGTGTAATGTTAATAGCTTTAAATTCATAAAGTGTTTTCATTGGTGTTAAAACTTGATCATGATACATACCAATTACTATATTAAATTTGCTAACATTTTTTCTTAAAAAAAGTGTATCAGCAGAAAATGGACCTTTAATATTTATTTTTTTCTTTTTTAATTTTTTAATAGCAGGCAAAATTATCCTTTTTTCTTCAGAAAAATTTTTAATCGTTTCGCAATGTGGATTTAACCCTGTTATTGCAAATTTAGCTTTTTTTTTGAGTTTATATTTAAAAAAAGAATTTATTGTTGTTACGTTTCGTATTATTTTTTTGGTGCTAATTTTTTTACTAACTTCGCTCAAAGGTAGATGGGTTGTTATTGGACTTACAGCTAGTTTATTATTATATATAAGCATTACTTCGTGATTTTTTTTACCTGATTTTTTTGCTATATATTCTGTCACTCCAAGAAATTTTTTATGAAGAAAGTATTTTTTAGAAACAGGACCATTTATTAATATTTTAGCATTGCTATTTTTTATAACATTCAATCCTTCACCAAAACATTTTTCTATATATTTTGAAGAATTTTTATTAATTTTGTCGAAAACTTTATTAAATTTGAATTTTACATCCAAAATATTTATGCAATTTTTTGAAAGCTTTAATTTTTTAATTTTATGTTTTTCAATTGTGTTTATTTTAAAATTAAACTTTAATTTTTTCATTTGAGCTATTAGTAATTTTTTAGAACAAATTAATAAAAAAGGTTTTTTTATTTTCTTTAATTTAATAGATTTAAATAATATTTCTGAAAAAACGCTGTAAGGTTCTCCAGCTACTATAATTATTTTTTTATTCATTAGTAATATTTGAATTTAATTTTATTTTATTATAATGGATAATAGAGAATTGGTTCAACTGTCTATCGGTCTCAAATCTAATCAAATTGTCTAATTCATTTTTTAAATCTTTATTAAATTCTTCAATTATAATATCTTCTAATTTTAAAATTAAGTAACCATTTGCGATATTAATTGTTTCAGTTGTCTCTCCTATGTTTGTTAACTTAATTTTTTCTATAATTTTTTTCGAAAGCTGCTTCTCGTCTATTAAACCTATTCTTCCACCAAATTTACCTGTATCAGATATACTATAAATATTTGCAGCAGTCTTAAAACCATTTGTTTTAATTTTTTCTCTTATCTCTCTGTTCTTTTTTTCAAATTCTTTTTTATTATTTAAAGAAAATACTATTTCAGATAATAAATATTTAGTGTTTTTGTTGTTGTTATATTTGTTATCATCAACTTTTTTTTTTAACTCTTCCACATTTATATTAAGCAAATTTCCATAAGTATTGTAAATAAATTGATTCCATAAAATTTCTGTTTTAATTTTTTCTTCAACAGTGGAAATATTTATATTCTGATTGTTTAAATAAACTCTAAATTCATCCAAACTATTAAGATTTAATTTCTGGTAAAAATTTTTTAGATAAATTTTTTTCAAAGCATCATTTTTAATTGATAAAGATGGAAAATATTTCTTTAATTCATTTTTCTTAATTTTTTCCCTTATAAGAGAATCTCTTGCTATTTTTATTAAAGAATTTTTATTAATTTTTTTTAAATTATTGTTTAATGCGGTTAAATATTTAGCTTCTTCGACAATATCTACATTTGTAATTATTTCATTATCTACTTTTACTACAATAAAAAAATTTGACTCAGCGCTTAATGCAATATTAAAACAAAATATAATAAATAAATTTATTTTAATTAAATTATTTATAATTTTATTCATTATTGATTTAAATCTGGGCTATCTAAAGTTCCAAAGGGTATAATTGTAAGTGAAAAGAAAATCTGTTCTTCGGGTTTAAGATCTCTATCTTCATAGTAGTCTTTTTTGTATTCTATCGCTGCTTTTAAGCAATCATTTTTATATTCATAAATTAAATTATAGTATTCGTTAAGATTTAATTGTTTATTTCTTCTTGTTTTAAAAGATAATGAATTTTTTTCATTTAAGTTAAACGTTGATTTATTTGCAATATAACTTTCATCACCAATCACACTATTCTTTTCTAAAAACTCAAAAGATGTAACAAAATTATTAATACTAAATGTAGCATCTAAAAGATTGTAATTAAGAGTTTGCATGTCATTATCTAATGAAAAATTATATTTTAAATCAAAAAACTGTTTTGGTTTAAATAAAATTTCACCCACAATATTTGATGTTTTTCTATCTAAAGTACTTTTTGTAGGAAGGTCAGGGTTTTCATCGTCTCTAAACATCGCTCCAAGATTTAATGAAAAAATCTCATTATCTGATTTATCAACTGTTTTAAATTCGTTTCCTATAGTTATTGATTGACCACCTTCAACCGTTTCATTTGAACCAATTCTATTGAGTGAAAAAATATTGTTATAATCAATTACTCTGTCATTTCCTTTAATATCTTTCGATTTGTTAGGGCTAAATCTTGCTGATAAAATAGGGGTTAAAATAGAGTCGAATTTAATACCTTCTTTTTTTAAAGGATAATGAATTTGATATTTTATAATTGACTGTAAATTTTGATCTAATTTATTCTTAGAATTACTAGAATTTTTACTATCCGAATTATAATTTTTTAATAAAAACTCATAATTAGTTACAAAGCCATTGAATAAAATATTATTTAATGATCTATAATTTATATCATTTGTAATTTCTTTTTCATTAATATTTGTATCATATAATTTATTATTTCCACTAGAAGTAAATGATAGCTCACCTTCTAAGCTAGTTTCAAAATATTTGGTAAGACTGTAACTTGGGAAAATATATTCATATCGATCACTATCTTCTTTAGATAAATTTTCATAAACTTCTGTAAAAATATTAAAATCTAAATCATTTTTATAACCGTCAAAGCTGATTTTTGAATTTAATAATGACTCAGAGGTTATTAAAGGAGATTTTAATTTATGTGTTTTAAGATAAGTGTCTTGAGAAACTTGTTGAATTTTTATGTCAATTTTAGAATTGTCAAAGTAACTTATATTGGTATCAAATTTAGATTCTGAAAAAAAATGTGTACCTTTAGTTTTGTCTGCTTTAAGTAAAATTCTCGACTCATTCAGTATGCTAAAATCAAGAACGTGATCAGAGCTCTTATTAACCTGTCTATATTCTGCTTGGTATATTGTTTTTTCCTTATCATAAAATCTAGGAGTAAAAGTTAAATCTTTATTATCGGAAATAACATAAAAATACGGAACCGAAAGATAGTTTCCAAGATTATTTGAAGATGATAACATTGGCATTAAAAACCCTGATTGTCTTTTTACAGTTGGGTCAGGGTGAAAAAATTTTGGAAAATACAAAACTGGTTTATCGTAAACTTTTAGCCATGCATTTTTATAGTTAATTATTTTTTTTATTTTGTCATGATGTAATTCTTCAGCAGAAACGACCCAAGGAGGGCACTTGTCTTTTCTTTTTTTACAAGTTGTGAAAACTCCTTTTTTAAATCTTGCATTTTCTTTATCGATAATAACCGCATTAGCTCTTAGTCTAGGATCATTATCATTCCTAAAGTATTTTTTATTAAATTTTATCAATAAATCTTTTCCAACAACTTCATCAGTTTTTAGATTTAATTGAGCTATTTCAAAACTGTATTCATTTAATTCATTATCAATTAATTTTACAATTTCAGCTTCAAGAATTCCTTTTTTAATGGATAGTTTGAACCCATCCGAGTTTAATAAGTTTTTGTAATTATCTTGAACTATTGTTTTATTTTTAGAAATTATTTCTTTTTTATCTCTATCATATGTAATATTAGAAGTATCTATTGTATATTTTTCTTCAATTTTAACAACAGTGTCACCTATAGAAATAATTTTGTTTTCATTTATTAAATAGTGAGCTTCATTTGAAAATAAGATGTTATTATTTACAACATCGGTTATTGCAACATTATGTTTAACTTTTAGAATTGATTTTATTTTATCATATTCAGCTATATCGGCTTTAATTAGAATTCCTTTCGGGTCTTTAATTTCCACACCATTGCTAGCTATTATTTTGTTACCTTCATTTAAAGATTTAATTTCTGTAGCATTAAACTGAAGTTCTTGGCTTATAGCTTTATTGTAAGAAAAAGATTGAATAATCAATATAATAATACAAAAAAATAAAATGTTATTTTTCATTTATTTTCACCAGTCCAACGCAAGCAATTAAGAATAAAACTATCTGTGGAGCCCAAACCGAGAGCGTTATCGGAATTTTTTCACTTTCAGTTAGTAATTTAAAAAAGAAATTTACATAATAAATGACTACAGAAATAAATATACCCAAAATAAAATTAAAAATTTTTGATTTATTGTGTCTTACGTTAAACATCAAAATTGATGATAAACAAACCATTATTGATAAATATATAGGATAGGAGTAGAGTTTTAATTGGTGTGCACTAAGCAATATAGTTGAATATCCTAAGGTTTTATAGTCTTTTTTTAAATCTCCTAAATCTAACATGTCTAAAGAAGATAAATTTGAAAATAAATTTGAAATTTTTTCTTTATCAAAATTTGTTTGAAAAATAATTTTATTTTCTTTTTGAGTGATTTCATTTTCTTTTGTAATTGAAGGATTGCTTATTATCCAAGATTTATTTTTAATATTAACTTCTTTAGCACTAATTATTTTTTTAAAATTATAATTTAAATCAAATTGGGTAATTAATACATTTTTTAAAAAATGATTTTCAAGTTTTTCAGCGTTTATTAAGTTAATATTTTCTGTTGTTTCGTCTTTAATCCAAAGCCCATTAGATGTAATTACAGCCAAATATTTATCATCATCTGTAAAATTATTTTTTATATCTAAGTATAAAAATTTTAGGTTTGCAGACATATTGTAAAAAATTAAAACAATAAAAATACCTGTTATAAAACTAGTTGTTGTAACAATATTTATTATTTTAAAGTTAGTTAGCCCATAATTTTTATAAATATTTAATTCATTTTTATCTATAATTTCAGAAAAGAAGTAGAGAGTTGAAATCAAAAAAATAAATGGAAAAATATCAAAAAGTATTGAAGGAGAATTTAATATTGTTAGAAAAATTGGTAAAGCAAAATTTACATCTTCAATATTTTTAAAAAAGCTAATTTCTTCAAATATATTTAAAATTATAGTGATGCAAAAAAATATAACTGTTACTATGGCTAGGCATTTAAAAAATGAATTAATCAGATTTTTTTGATAAATTGCTATCATATTATTTTTCCTTATGAATTAATTTATTTCTTAAAGTTAAATAGAAAAGCAATCCTAATATTAAAGGCATTAAAAAAAATACAAAAGTATTAGTTAAATTTTTTCCCGCATAGTTAGTCGACATTTCAGAAAATATTATAAGCATCATGCCAAAGAAAAATATATAAGATTTGTGAAATTTATATTTGTGGTTCTCTTTATATTGTGTAAGTAAAAAACTAACGATTATTGTAATTATAAACAAATATATTGGTTTTATTAGTCTATCAAATAATTCCTGATTTATTTCTTTAGAATAAGCTTCGTTGCAATGTATATTTGTATTTTTATATTTAAAAAATTTTTCTTTAATTTTATTTATATATAAGGAATGAATACATTGAACAAGCAAAATAGTATTTATTTCTTGGACCTTGGGGTGTGTGATAGATTTAGTAACATAACTAGATAGATCAAATTCAGTTTGTGAAAAATTAAACACAGTTGTTTTTTTTATGTCCGTATTTAGTAATTTTCCATCTAATAATATAAATTTTCTTACTCCGTCTATTTCTTTTAAAAATCCTTTTTTTGCAAAAATAATTTGTGATTTATTAACTCCTAATTCGTCTTTCAGAAATATATTTTCAAATTCACCAGATGAATTTTTTTTTTCTATAAAAATTGTAAGTTTATCAACAGTGTCAATAAATTTTTTTTGCTGCAAGAGTGAAGGGAAAAAATCCATGTTTGATTCTTTTAGAAAAGATCTTGCTTTTCCTTGTAATTGTGGGCTTAATAAACTTGATAAAAGTATTTGTATTAAAAAAATTACAAAAGTATATTTGATTAATACGTTAAAAAATTTAATTTTATTAATTCCATTTATCCAAAAAATCTTAAGTTCATTGTTTTCTTCATACTTTGATATAGTGTAAAATAAAGATATAAAGAAGATAATTGGTAAAATATTTTTAAAAATTTTAGGGAAATTTAATACTGTAAAATAGAAATAAATATCAAAACTGTGCCCATCTTCTGATATAAAATCTAAAAAATTTACTGCCTGTATAATCCATACAATTAGGCTTAGACTCAAGGCAGATAGGATCAAAAAATAAGTGTTATCTGCTAAAAATTTTTTAAATACAATTTTTTCGTTGAAATTCATCATTAATAATCTATAAACCTTTTCAACTATAAGTATATATTCAAAAATCAATGAGTGTTCAAGTTTTCTATAAAAATAAGGTTAAATTAACCGGTCCGGGCGTGATCGCTTTATTCGGAAACGAAAAATTTCAAATACAAAATCTAAGATCTTCTTTTTCAAAAACTGAAGCTTCATATATTGAAAAAATTTCAAAAAATAAAAATAATACCAAAGAAAATATTATTTCATTTAACTTAAATGATAAATCTACTGTAATTTTAATATCAATTAAAAAAAATTTAAAGGGATCTGATGTAGAGGCTTTAGGGGCTCAGTTATATAATTTTGTTAAAAAAGATAATATAAAAAATCTCTCTATTTACTCAGAAAGCATTAATAACAAGCCAGGAAAAGATTTTATTGGCCGTTTCATACACGGACTTAAATTAAAATCATATGAATTTAATATTTATAAATCAAAAAAAATAAGAAATAATTTAACAATTAATTTAATTGGAAAACAAACTCCTTTATCTATAAAAAATAAATTAAAATTTAGAGCTCTAGAAGAGGGGACATTTTTTACTAGAGATTTAGTGTCAGAACCTGGAAATATTTTGCATCCAGATGAATATGCAAAAAGACTGATTAAGTTAAAAAAGTATGGATTAAAAGTTACAGTTTATGATCAAAAAAAATTAAAAAAATTAGGATGTAATGCTTTATTAGGAGTTGGGCAAGGAAGTATAAGAGGTTCTTATCTTGTAACTATTGAATGGAAGGGAAATAAATCAAAATCAAAACCTTTAGCATTTGTTGGAAAAGGAGTTTGTTTTGATACTGGTGGTTACTCACTAAAACCTGCGAGATTTATGGAAGATATGACTTATGATATGGCAGGTTCAGCTGCTGTAGTAGGTTTAATGAAAACTTTAGCTTTAAGAAAAGCAAAAATTAATGCAGTTGGAGTTGTAGGTCTTGTTGAAAATATGGTAAGTGGAAATGCTCAAAGACCTGGCGATATTGTAAAATCTTATAGTGGAAAAACTATAGAAGTATTAAATACTGATGCTGAAGGCAGATTAGTTTTAGCAGACGCTTTAACTTTCACAGAAAAAAAATTTAAACCTGAACTAATGATTGATTTAGCAACTTTAACTGGTGCTATAATTGTTTCTTTGGGTTCAGAATATGCTGGGCTTTTTTCTAACGATGACAAACTATCAAAACAATTACTTGAGGCTGGTGAAAGAGTTGATGAAAAATTATGGAGAATGCCTCTTCACAAAAACTTTGATAAACTTATAGACTCCAAAAATGCAGATATGCAAAATATAAATTATGTAGGGGGAGCAGGCTCAACAACAGCAGCACAATTTTTACAAAGATTTATTTTAAACAAAACATCTTGGGCTCACTTAGATATAGCTGGAATGGCTTTTTCCAAATATGGAGGAGCTTTAAATCCAAGCGGTGCCACAGGTTATGGTGTTAGGTTGTTAAATCAATTTGTAGAGGATAATTATGAGTAGCACAGAACAAACTCTATCAATTATAAAACCCGATGCTGTTGAAAGAAATTTAGATAGAGAGATTAAAGAAATTTTTAACACCAATGGTTTTAAAATTTTTAAAGAGAAAAAAATTCAAATAACAAAAGCTGAGGCTGAGCAGTTTTATAAAGTTCATGAAACAAAGCCTTTTTACAATGATTTATGCGATTATTTATCTTCTGGACCAATAGTAGTAATGATACTTGAAAAAGAAAATGCAGTTTTAGCAAATAGAGAGCTTATGGGTGCAACAAATCCAAAAGATGCTAAAGAAGGAACAATTAGAAAAAAATTTGGAATATCAATTGATAAAAATTCTGTTCATGGATCAGATAGCGTGGAAAATGCAAAAATAGAAATTAATTTTTTTTTTAAAGATTAATTTAAAATTTTCTTAATAGCAGCCGGATAAATTAAATGTTCTTTTTTAAGGATTTTTTTTGCCAAGGAAAAAGGCGTGTCTTTTTTAGATATTTTAACCCTTTCTTGTAAAATTATTTTTCCAGAGTCTAGTTTTGATGTAACGTAATGTACAGTACATCCTGCAAATTTATCTTTATTTTTAATAGCTCTGGCATGAGTGTTTAAGCCTTTATATTTTGGAAGCAAAGAGGGGTGTATATTAACTATTTTACCTTTAAATCTTTTAATAAAATTATTTGATAAAATTTTCATAAATCCTGCAAGACAAATTAATTTTATTTTTTTTTGATTTAGAATTTGTAAAATTATTTTATCGGTTTTTATTTTTTTATCATAGTTAATTATTTTTTTTGTAATTTTATATTTTTTAGAATACTTAAGACCTATTGCATTATTTGAGCTTGAAATTATTAATTTAATAGAGAATGGATATTTTTTAAATTTAGAAAATTTAATTAAATTTTTTAAATTACTTCCTTTTCCTGAAATAAAAACTGCAATTTTTATTTTTTTAGGACCAATCGATTTTTTCATCTAGTTTGATTTTATTTTTACCGGATATTATTTTTCCTATTACGTATGGCTTATATTCTCTTTTAAAAATTTTTTTTATTTTATTTAAGTTTTCAGGCTTACTAATCAAACAAAAACCAACTCCGCAATTAAAAGTTTTTAACATTTCATCGTCATCAATATTATTTTTTTTTAGCCATTTAAATATTTTTTTAGTTATAATTTTATTTAAGTTTACTTTTGCTGTAAGTCCTTCTGGTATAATTCTTTTTAAATTATCTTTAATTCCACCACCAGTAATATTTGCACACCCTTGAATAAGATTATTTTTAACTAATTTTAACACTTCATTAACGTAAATTTTAGTTGGTCTTATTAATTCTTTTTTTAAGAACTTATTTTTTTTTAAATTAATTTTTTTTTTATTAATTATATATCTAACTAATGAGTAACCGTTTGAATGTAAGCCACTAGATGGAATTGCAAGAATTAAATCATTTTTTTTAATTTTTTTTTTATATAAAATTTTCTTTTCATCGACCACTCCAACTGAGAAGCCAGCTATATCAAATTTTCCTTTTTCATATGTTCCAGGCATTTCAGCTGTTTCTCCTCCAACTAATTGGCAATCTGAAATTTTACAACCCTCTTGAATTCCTTTGACTATAGATTTAAGTTTTTTTAGATCTATTTTATTTATTGATATATAATCCAAAAATATTAAGGGTTTGGCTCCTTGAACAATCAAATCATTTACACACATTGCTACTAAATCAATGCCAATTGTGTCATATTTATTAAGTATATTGGCTATTTCAATCTTGGTGCCAACACCATCAGTGCTTGCTACAATTTTAGGCACTTTATAAGTTTTGGGAATGTCCGAAATTGATCCAAAACCACCTATATTTTTAAACTTTTTATTGCCCTTATTTTTTGGTGAAATATTCGATATAAATTTAATAAAATTATCAGCTGCGCTTATGTTCACACCACTTTTTCGATATGTAAATTTACTTTTTTTCATTAGTATAAAATATGCAATTTAAAAAAAATTTAACAAAATTGAATAAACTTTATATATTTTTTTTTTCTTTGATTCTATTTATAAATCTAATTCCAATTTCAGCATCAAGCTCTAGTTCATTTAATATTAGAAATTTAGAGATTTCCGAGCCATTTGATGTAAATTTTAATAAAGAAAAAGTTATTAACAAAGGCTTTAGAGAGGCTTTTATAGAATTGGTATCAATGATTACAACTTCAGGTGATCAAAAAAAAATAAAAAAAACATCTATCAACACAATTAAGAATTTAATTGATTCTTTTACCATGAGCGAAGAAAAATTTATAAACAACGAGTACTTAGTTAATTTTGATGTTAATTTTAATAAAAAAAATACTTTAAAATTTTTTGAAAAGAAAAATATTTTCCCGTCAATTCCTAAAAAAAAAAAAGTTTTGCTAATACCCGTTTTCGTCAATTTGCAATCAAATCAAATATCACTTTTTAATAATAATGTTTTTTATGATTCGTGGAATTTAAATAAAAAAAGATTTTTTTTAATTAACTATATTCTTCCATCTGAAGATATAGAAGATGTGAATTTGCTCATAGAAAATAGAAAATCTATAGAAGAATATGATTTTAAAAAGATAGTTCAAAAATATGATTTAGAAGATTTTATAATTGTAATACTATATAAAAATTTTGATCAATTAATAGTATTATCAAAAATACAAATTAATAATAATTTAAAAATAGAAAATCAAAGATTTAATGAAGTAAAGTTAAATAATCAAAAAAAAATTGAGGAAATTTTGATAAATCTTAAAAATCTTTATGAAAATCATTGGAAAGAAATTAATAGAATTAATACTTCAATAAAACTTCCAATAACAATTTCTTTAGATGCCTCAAAATATGAAAAAATATTAAATTTTGAAAGTATTTTGAATACATTAGATTTAGTATTCAGTTATGAAATTTTAAAATTTGATAATAAAAAAATTTATTATAAACTTATATACAATGGTTCACCCGATAAATTTATAAATGATTTGGAATTACATGGTTTTGATATTAACAATCAAAATCAAGTATGGATGATTAAATGAGAGATTTAAATCAACTTTTACTCAATTTTGAATATAAACAAAACTTTAAAGATGAAGATTTTTATGTAAGTAAAAGTAATTATTTTGCATTTAAATTAATTAATGCTTGGCCAAAATGGGAAAAAAAAATTTTGAATATTTATGGAACAAATTTTTCGGGCAAATCACATTTAGCTAATATTTTTCTAAAAAAATTTAGAGGTATTAAAATTAATGCACATTCATTTAATAATAAAAATTTACAAGAAATTAAAATTTATGAAAATATTATTTTAGAAAATTTTGATAAAAGCATTGATGAGGTTTTAATTTATTCTTTATTTAATATCATTGATCAAGATAATAAATTTTTACTTATAATTTCAAACACACCCATAAATGAAATAAATTTTAAATTAAACGATCTTAAATCAAGAACAAAAAACTGCCTTTTTGCAAAAATTGAAAAACCTGACGATGATCTTATGTTTGCTTTGATTTTAAAAAATTTTTCTGATCGACAAATTGCAATAGATAAAAAATTGATTGATTTTATTATTAAAAGGATAGATAGATCGTATGACAAAATATTTGAATTCATATATAAAATTGATGAACTGAGTTTAAAAAAAAAAAAACCAATTGATTTTAAAACAATTAAAGAAATATTGAAGGTTTAACTTGAATAAATATAGAACACATAATTGTGGTGAATTAACCAAAAAAAATAAATCACAAGATATTTTTTTATCTGGATGGATAAATAAAAAACGTGATCATGGTAATTTATTATTTATAGATTTAAGAGATAATTATGGATTAACTCAATGTGTGATTGATAAAAGTAATAAATTTTTTATCGAGTTAGAAAAAATTCAATTGGAAAGTGTTATTAAAATATCAGGAAAGGTTGTAGAGAGAGACAAAAATACTATTAACCCAGAATTAAAAACTGGTGAAATTGAGGTTCTTATCAGTTCTTTTGAAACACTTGGGCAATGTAGAGAACTTCCTATGCCAATATTTTCTGATCAAGAATATTCAGAAGAGATTAGACTCAAGTATAGATTTTTAGACTTAAGGAGAAAAAAAATACATGAAAATATTATTTTAAGATCTGAAGTTATTTCTTTTATTAGAAAAGAAATGAAAGATTTAGGTTTTTTGGAATTCCAAACTCCGATTTTAACTTCCTCAAGCCCAGAAGGTGCAAGAGATTTTTTAGTTCCAAGCAGATTAAATCCTGGAAAATTTTATGCTCTCCCACAAGCCCCTCAGCAATTTAAACAATTAATAATGGTTTCAGGATTTGATAAGTACTTTCAAATAGCACCATGTTTTAGAGATGAAGACGCAAGAGCAGATAGGAGTCCGGGTGAATTTTATCAACTTGATTTAGAAATGTCATTTGTCGAGCAAGAGGATGTTTTTAATGTAGTAGAAAAGTTAATGATAAATTTGTTTAAGAATTTTTCTTCAAAAAAACTTTTAAATAATAAATTTCCAAAAATTCCGTACGAAGAAGCAATGTTAAAATATGGAACTGATAAACCTGACTTAAGAAATCCATTATTGATATATGATTTAACAAATATTTTTACTCGAGAAGATGTAAAATTTGATATTTTTAAAAAATTAGTAAAATCCGGATCAAAAGTGCGGGCAATTGTTACAAAAAATACAAAAGATAAAGCAAGAAGTTTTTTTGATAATATAGATAAATGGGCCAAAGATGAAGGAGCTTCAGGGTTAGCATATTTTACCATTGAAAACCAAAACGTAATTTCTGCAAAAGGTCCAGTAGGTAAATTTTTTTCTAAACAATCCTTAGAAGAGATTATGAAAGCCACTGGAGCCGAGATAGGTGATAGTGTCTTTTTTGCATGTGGAAAAGCAAAAGAAGTCGAAAAAATCTCTTCTTTAGCAAGAGAAAAAATAGCTCAGGAATTGAATTTAATCGACAAGAACTCTTTTGCTTTTTGTTGGATAGTTGACTACCCGATGTTTGAAATGGATGATGATAATAAAATTAAATTTAGCCACAACCCTTTTTCAATGCCTCAGGGAGATTTAGAAAAAATTGACTTTAAAAATCCATTAAATATAAAAGCTTATCAATACGATATAGTTTGCAATGGTATTGAGCTATCATCAGGCGCTATCAGGAATCACAAACCTGAATTGATGTATAAACTGTTCTCCTTAGCAGGGTATGATACAAAAAAAGTTGATGATAAATTTAGTGGCATGATAAATGCACTTAGTTATGGCGCCCCTCCACATGGAGGTATCGCTCCTGGAATAGATAGAATTGTAATGCTTTTAGCAGATGAGAAAAACATAAGAGAAGTTACGATGTTTCCAATGAATCAAAATGCCCAAGACTTAATGATGAATGCACCATCAGAAATTTCACAAAACCAGTTAAAAGAACTTAATTTAGCCTTAAAAAAAAAGAAATAAATTTATTTTTTCCCTTTTAGATTAATCTTAATGTCCGACAAGTCGACAAGATTTTTTTTGTAATTACTTCTTACAAATCCTTTACTTGTTATGTCTTTTACAATTTTCAAAAATTGATTTTGATCCTCAGATACTTCTTCATCAGTTAAATTTGTTTTTTCGCTACTTCCTATTGATGGTGTATGTGCTAAATCTTCTCTGTTTTGATAGGATATGGCTAGTTCTCTGAAAATATAGTCTAACATAGATGAAGCACTTAGAATTCTATCGTTTCCTTGTACTTTTCCAGAAGGTTCAAATTTAGTTCCCACATAAGCATTAATAAATTCATCAAGTGGAACGCCATATTGAAGACCTAGTGAAACTGCAATCGCAAAGTTGTTCATTAGAGCTTTTACAAGCTCACCTTCTTTGCTTGTGTCAATGAAAATTTCTCCGATTTTTCCATCTTCATACTCGCCGGTATGTAAATATATTTTATGATCGCCAATAGTTGCTTTTTGTATATATCCTTTTCTTCTATCGGGCATACTAAATCTTTTACCCACACTTTCGTTAATTTTTTTTATAAAATTTTTATTATTATCAGCTACCAATGTTTGAGGCTCAATTTTTTTTGATATTACTTCTAAATTTTTATTATTTTTATTATTTTGATCATTTTTTTTGTCTAAATTTTTGATTTTTCTATTATCTAATTTTATATCTAAAATCTCGAACTTTCCATCATCTCTCTTTTCTAGACTTAAAAGCTCCGACTCACTTATATCATCTAGATAATGACTAACTTTAAAACTGCAAGTATAATAAGTTTCTACCAAATATTTTGCCATTTTTATCTTTTTAAATTTTTTTTTTGAGTCTTAAAATAATATTGTATATACAAATAATTATTTTAGTCTAATTTATTTTTTACAATTTTAAATTGAAATAATTATAAAAAAACATGTTGACATTCATTAAACAGATTTTTGTGTGGTGGAATCAAGTAACCATTGGAACAAGGATAGAAACTATTTTTTTTGGAAAATTAGTTGGAAAAGATTCATTTGGAAATAAATACTATAAAAATAAAAAAGGTAAAAGGTGGGTTATTTATAAAGGGGAAATTGATGCATCAAAAATATCAAATGAGTGGTACTCTTGGATGCATTGTACAAAAAATAAAATTGAAAATATTCATGATTTAAAAAAATATGAATGGCAAAAACCGCATCAACCAAATCAAACCGGTACCGATAATTCTTATCACCCTAATAAAAATAATGAAAAAATTAATAAAAAATATAAAAGTTGGAAAAATTAATTTTCTATTTTTCTTAATAGTTTTATATTTTTTAACAAATATTTTTTTATATGCTGAAGAAAATTCTAAATTTTTAGAAGGAAATTTTATTGAAATAAAAATTTTAGATAAAGTAAGTTCAAAAAATAGTTTATTAAAAATACAGATTGGTGAAGAAAAAGAATTCAAAAACCTTACAATTAGACCTCTTAGATGTAAAAACTCTGAATTTGATGATACTCCAGAAATTACAGCTTATTTACAAGTGAAAGATGCAACAAATAAAAATAAGGATGAAGTCTTTGTTTTCAACGGTTGGACCTTTTCTTCAGGTCCTACTATAAATCCATTTGATCATCCAGTTTACGATATTTGGCTTACTAATTGTTATTAAATAATTTTTTCATTGTCTAACCAGCTAACATTAAAATCAGAGTTGATAAATTTTTTATTATTTAACAATTTTTTATGTAATGGTATTGTTGTGATAATTCCTTCAATCACAAATTCATCTAACGATCTAATCATTCTTTGAATTGCCTCTTTTCTGTTTCTTCCATGACATATTAGTTTACAAATCATGCTGTCATAATATGGAGTCACTTTGTATCCTTGGTAAATTGATCCATCTACTCTAGTTCTAAATCCTGATGGTTGGTGACACATTCCAATAAGTCCTGGTGAAGGTTGAAAGTTTTTACTTGGATCTTCTGCATTAATTCTGCATTCAATAGCATGGCCTCTTGGGTTTATGTCGCTTTGTTTAAGAGCAGTGTTGCCATTAAAAGCAATAAATATTTGTTCTTTTATTATATCAATTCCTGTAACCATTTCTGTTACAGGGTGTTCCACTTGAACTCTTGTATTCATTTCTAAAAAATAAAATTTTTTATCTTCATAAATATATTCAACAGTACCAGCTCCTTCATATCCAATTTTGCTTACCATATTTACAGTTTTTTCAAGTAGATCCTTTCTTACTTCATCAGTTAATATTGGGCTAGGTGTCTCTTCAATAAGTTTTTGATGTCTTCTTTGAACCGAACAATCTCTTTCATGAAGATGTACTGTTCTATTTTTACCAGATAAAACTTGAACTTCAATATGTCTTGGATTTTGGAAAAATTTTTCAATATACACTTCATCATTAGCAAAAAATTTCTTTGCTTCAGATTTTGCTGCTAAAAATAATTCTTCAAACTTATTTTCTTCAAAAACTATTTTCATTCCTTTTCCACCACCTCCACCAGCTGCCTTAATTAAAACTGGAAATCCAATTTTTTTAGAAACTTCTTTTGCTTCTTTAATATCAGAAATACCACCCTCAGAACCCTCAATTACCGGCAATCCATTTTCTTTAGCAATTTTTTTAGCTTGGATTTTATCACCCATCATTTTAATTAATTTTGAAGATGGGCCAATAAATTTAATATTGTTATCTTCTAAAATTTTTGCGAAGTTTGCATTTTCTGACAAGAATCCATATCCTGGGTGTACTGCTTCTGCTCTAGTAAGTTCAATTGCAGACATTAGAGCTGGTATATTTAAATAACTGTTCGCAGGTTGATGAGAACCAACACAAACACTTTCGTCCGCTAACCTTACATGCATGCTTTCTTTATCAACATCTGAATGGACCGCAACAGTAGATATTCCCCATTCTTTACATGCTCTAATTATTCGAACTGCAATTTCCCCACGATTTGCAATCAATATTTTTTTAAACATTACTCTAGAATTATAAGTGTCTGACCAAATTCTACTGGCTGACCATCTTTAACTGAAATTTTTTTTACTACTCCATCTAAGGTAGAAGGAACATGGTTCATTGTTTTCATAGCCTCAACTATCATTACAGTGTCACCTTTTTTAATCTTTTTTCCTATTTCCACAAAACATTTTGCACCTGGTTCAGGAGCTAAATATGCTGTTCCAATTATAGGACTTTTAATTAATCTAGAGTCATCAACTGTTTCCTCGGTAGAATCTTCAGTCTTGGTTTCAATATCGATGCCTTTTGTAGATTTTTTTAAATCTTCTAAAACGTCAATTAACTTTTTAATTATTTTTTTATCAATTTCCATTTTTGAGCAATTCTTGCATTGCAATTATGGCTAAAATATAACCGTTGGCCCCAATGCCAAATATTCCTCCAGTTACCACATCACTAATTAGTGATTTTTGTCTAAATTCTTCTCTGTTGTAAATATTAGAGATGTGCAGTTCAATGATTGGTTTTTTAAATATGCTTAATGCATCTCTAATAGCAACCGAAGTATGAGTAAAACCTGCTGCATTAATTATTATTCCATCATAGTTATTTCTTGCTTCTTGAATAAGATTAACGATTTCTCCTTCTATATTTGATTGCGTAAAATTTAGGTTAATATTTAGTTCTTTTGATTTTTTTAAACAATCTTTTTTCAACTCGTCAAAAGTAATAGATCCATATTGTGATTGTTCTCTTTCACCTAATAGATTAAGATTTGGACCATTAATAATTAAAATACTATTACTCATTTGATAATTATATATTATGAAAAAAATAAAAAAAATAAAAATTAAAATAAACGGTAAATTATCAACAATTCAGGATAATACCACTTTATTTATTTACCTGAAAAAACTTAAAGTTCCACTAAAAAAGGTTGCAATTGAATTAAATCAAGAAATAGTTAATAAAAATCACTTAAAAAAAATTAAATTAAAAAAAAATGATAAAATTGAAATAGTTCATTTTATAGGTGGAGGTTAGACTTGAAAGCAGATTGGTTAAAAATTGCTAATAAAAAATTTAATTCCAGGCTAATAGTTGGAACTGGCAAATATAAAAATATGTCAGAATGTGCAAAAACAGTAAAACTTTCTGGATCGGAAATTGTTACGGTTGCAGTTAGAAGGGTAAACATTACAGATAAAAATAAACCATTATTAACGGATTATTTAGATCCTAAAAAAATAACATATTTACCTAATACAGCGGGATGTTTTAATTCTAAAGATGCACTTAGAACCTTAAGACTTGCAAGAGAAATTGGTGGATGGAAATTAGTAAAACTTGAAGTTTTGGGCGATAAAAAAACCTTATATCCTGATATGATAGAAACATTAAAATCAACAAAGATTTTAACAAAAGAAGGTTTTAATGTAATGGTTTACTGCACTGACGATCCGCTAATGGCAAAAAAATTAGAGGATGCTGGAGCAAGTGCAATTATGCCTTTGGCTGCACCTATAGGGTCAGGTTTGGGAATACAAAATAAAATTAATATACAGATTATTAGAAGCCAAACAAAATTGCCTCTTATTATTGATGCTGGACTCGGACAAGCCTCTGATGCTGCAATCGCAATGGAACTAGGATGTGATGGAGTATTGGTTAACACAGCAATTGCTATGGCAAAAAAACCTATGCAAATGGCTTTAGCTTTTAAAAATTCTGTTATTGCTGGAAGACAATCTTATCTCTCTGGAAGAATTCAAAAATCTTTTTTTGGAAAAGCTACCTCACCTAAAAAAGGAATTATTTAATTTTTTTTTTATAAAATTTTTTTCTTTTGAATGAATTTTTTTTTATATTTTTTGTTTTATATATTTTATCTTTATAATTAATTTCATTAATTTTTTTAAGTTGAATGAAATTTTCAATTTTTTCTAAAGTTTTTTTAGATTTATTTTGAAGGTTAATTATATATTCAGGGATTACTAAAGTGTTGTCAGACAATATTTTTATTTTGGTTTTGTTTTTATTTTCAAAATATTTTAGATCTTCAATAAAATTTTCTTTCATAAAATTTGATATTTTTTCGCAAATTTTAAGTTCAACTAATTTTGCTTTATTTGCGATAGATTTAACTTCTATTAATTTTAAAACTTTAAAAGCGAAAGACTCGTCTGTTAATGCAACTTCCCATTTTATGGGACTTTCTCTAAGTCTTTGTCTAGACATTTCCAGTAACCCAAAATTGCTTATACGACCTATTTGAATTCTGGCTCTATCCGTTCTACATTTTTCTTTTAATCTTTTTTCTACCAATCTTCTGTTGCTGTAAGTAAGCATATCAATGAAATCAATAATAATTAGACCTGATAAATCTCTAATTTTAATTTGTCTTGAAATTTCATCAGCTGCTTCTAGATTTGTATCTAGAGCTGTGCTTTCAACATTTTTTTGTTTTATGGATTTTCCTGAGTTTACATCAATAGAAACCAAAGCTTCAGTTGGATTTATTACCAAATAACCACCTGAATTTAATTTTACTTTTGTTTCAAATATTTCATTTAATTTCGTTTCAATGTTTTCTTTATAGAATAGTGGTATTTTTTCTCGATATTTTTTTATTTTTTTTACATGGCTAGGCATTATTATTTTCATGAAATTTTGAGCTTTTTTATAACCTTCATTTCCTTCTATAATTATATTTTTTGTATCTTCATCGTACATATCTCTTAAGGTTCTCTTTATAATTTCACTTTCTTGATGTATTAATGCAGGAGCTATAGAATTAATTGCATTTTCTTTAATTGAGTTCCATACATTAATTAAATTTTGAAGATCATGGTCAATTTCATTTTTTGTTTTATTTGAGCCCGCGGTTCGTACGATTAAACCCATTTCATTAGGAATTTCGATTTCATTTAGAATACTTCTAATTTTTTTTCTATCATTTGGATTGAAAATTTTTCTAGAAATACCGCCTCCTTTGGG
Source organism: uncultured Pelagibacteraceae bacterium (assembly GCA_902564565.1). Lineage (GTDB taxonomy): Bacteria > Pseudomonadota > Alphaproteobacteria > Pelagibacterales > Pelagibacteraceae > Pelagibacter. Next base: position 23,004 of record CACFBW010000008.1, read on the forward strand.
AGTATTCGGCATTAACACAATATATTTTCCTGCAATAGAAATAAAAGTAGTTAAAGCAGCACCTTTAAGTCCTCTTTCGTCTTTTAATACCTGTACAAGGATAACTTGATTTGGTTTTATAACTTCTTGAATTTTATATCTTTTTGGACGATATTTTTTTTGATTTTTTATTTGCTCTTCATTGTTGCTAATATTTTCAGAATTTTTTTCTACTGGGTCAGTGATTTCAAGGTTTCCTTCACTTAAATTTTTTTCTTCTATTTTTTGGCTTTCTTTTTGAATTTCTTCTCTTTCTTTTTCTTCTTCTTCTTTTATTCTTTCCAAATCACTCTGTGGGATTTGATAGTAATCAGACTGAATGTCATTAAAAGATAGAAACCCATGTCTATCTCTTCCGAAATCTACAAAAGCGGCTTGTAATGATGGCTCAACCCTGCTTACCTTACCCAGGTAAATATTATTTTTAATTAGGTTGTTTTTTATGCCTTCGTACTCGTAATCTTCAATATGTCCGTTTGATTTAAGTACAACCCGTGTTTCATTTGGATGCGATGCATCAATGTATAAATTCTTTTCCATAAAATTTTGATTAATTTTTTCATTTAATTATAAAAATTTTGTTTTAATTTTGTGCCATATGTTTAACAAATTCGTGTATTAAATAATAGAAAAATGAGTCGATTTATTAAAAAAATTTTACTTATAATTTCAAGCGGGTTTTTATTTAGTGCTATAGCTATACTTGCTATTTTATGGGCATTTTCAAACAATTTACCAGATTATAAGTTTTTAAAAAAATATAAACCACCCGTGTCTAGCAAGGTTTACTCAGGAGACGGAAAACTAGTAAGCGACTTTTCTTCAGAAAAAAGAATATTTATTCCATATGAAGCTATTCCTAGAAAAATAATAAATTCTTTTCTATCTGCTGAAGACAAAAACTTTTTTACACACCCAGGGGTTGATGCAAAAGGAGTTTTAAGAGCAATTATAAATAATATATTTAATGTCATTTATTCTAAAAGATTAGAAGGTGCTTCTACTATTACTCAACAAGTTGCGAAAAATTTTTTATTAACAAATGAAGTAAGTTTAAACAGAAAACTAAAAGAAGCAATTCTTGCATTTAGAATTGAAAGAGCTTTAAGTAAAGAAAGAATCTTGGAGTTGTATTTAAATCAAATTTACTTAGGCGAAGGAACATATGGAATAGCTTCAGCAAGCTTAAAATATTTTGACAAATCAATCAATGAATTAGAATATGCCGAGTCAGCACTTCTTGCTGCTTTGCCGAAAGCACCAAGTAGATATAATCCTTATAAAAATATTAAAATAGCAAAATTTAGAAGAAATTTAGTTTTAAAAAATTTGTTAGATAATAAATATATTACGAAAGAGAATTATGAAAAATATAGTAAAAGCGAAATCTTATTAAAAAAAAGAAAAAAAATTTTTTTAGAAGATACTCGATACTACGTTGAGGATATTAGAAAAAATATAGTTGAAAAATTTGGATTTGAAAAAGTATATAAACAAGGATTTAACATAAAGACACCTTTAAATCTTAATTTACAAAATATTGCCACTTATTCTTTAAGAAAAGGACTTATAGAGTACGATCAAAGAAGAGGTTGGAGAGGACCAATAACTAATAAAAAAATTTCAAATAACTGGAATAAAAATTTAGAAGAACATTTTTTAGAAAAATCCCTTGGTTGGAAAATTGCGATTATAAAAAAAATCGATGAATTTTCAATCGACATAGAAACAAATGATAAAAAAAAAGGTAAAATAAATTCTAAAGGCTTATCATGGACCAAAAAAAATGCCAAAGATATGTTTGATGTAGGTGATTTGATTTATGTTAAAAAAGCGGATAATAATTTTTATGAATTAAAACAACTGCCAAAAGTAAATGGTTCAATTGTAGTAATGGACCCATTTACAGGAAGAATTCTTGCATTAAGTGGCGGTTTTAGTTTCAAGAGAAGTGAGTTTAATAGAGCAACACAAGCTTTAAGACAACCGGGGTCAGCTTTTAAACCTTTTATTTATGCCCTAGCTTTAGAAAACAATTATTCACCTTCAACATTAATTCTTGATGCACCTTTAGTTTTAGAACAAGGTTCAGACTTAAAAATGTGGAAACCAGAAAATTATGGAAAAAAATTTTATGGACCATCAACTTTAAGAGTAGGTCTAGAAAAATCTAGAAACTTAATGACTGTTAGAGTAGCTCGTGACCTGGGAATAAAAAAAATTGTAAATTTTTCAAAACAGCTAGGAATTTACGAAAATCCTGAAGAACTTTTATCTATTTCATTGGGTTCAGCTGAAACAACACTTTTAAAACTAACTACAGCATATTGTTCGTTTGTAAATGGAGGCAAACTAGTTAAACCTATTATGATCGATAGAATTCAAGATAGTGAAGGAACAACAATTTATAATTCAGAACAAAGAATTTGTGATGATTGTGAACAAATACCTTTTGATAGCAATAATGTTCCAAAAATTTTAGATAATTTTAATCAAATTTTTTCATCAGAAAGTGCATATCAAATGACTTCAATGTTAGAAGGTGTTGTAAAAAGAGGAACTGGCAAAAGACTTAGAGATTTAAATTTAGATATAGCGGGAAAAACAGGAACTACAAACAAAAATACCGATACTTGGTTTATAGGTTTTACATCCAAATTAGTTATTGGAGTTTATGTTGGTATGGATGAACCAGAACCTTTAGGAAAAAATGAAACGGGAGCCAAAACAGCTATGCCGGTGTTTAAAGAATTTGTAAAAAAAGCTATTACAAAACAAGATGCCAGACCTTTTAAAGTAGCAGACAATATTATTATGATGGTGGTTGATCCTCTAAGTGGAAAAAAATCAAGTTTTGCATCAAAAAAAACAATTGTTGAAGTATTCAAAAAAAACAACACTTCTTCAATAAAAGATGAAAATATTGATATTAATAATAGATTTAAAAACAATAATATATTAAGGTTCTACTAATGGAAAATGAATTTTTAAATCACAAGAATGAAATTATAAAAATTTCTCAAAGAATTAAGGAGTATCTTTGAAAAGAATAAAATCAAATCTATTCTAGAAAAAAACAATCAAAAGATATCAGAATCTAATTTTTGGAAAAATAAATCCGAAGCTCAAAAAACTTTAAAAGAAAAAAAACTTTATGAAGATTTAATAAATTCTTATGAAAAATCAATTAAGGAGCTTAACGATTTAGAGGATCTGCAAAAACTAGCCATAGAAGATAGTAATCAAGCGATTATTGATGAAACTTTAAGAAAAATTCAAACATTAAAAAACACAACAAAAAAAAGTGAAACAAAATGTTTTCTATCAAAAGAAAGTGATAGTTTAGATTGTTATGTGGAAATACATGCCGGTGCTGGTGGAACAGAAAGTCAAGATTGGGCCGAAATGTTAAGAAGAATGTATATAAAATGGACAAACAACAAAAATTTCAAATTTCAAATTATTAGCGAACACAGGGGAGATGAGGCAGGTCTTAAATCTTCAACTATCAAAATTGAAGGTGACTACGTCCATGGTTTATTGAAATCAGAGTCTGGTATTCATAGACTTGTTAGAATATCACCATTTGATTCAGGAGCAAGGCGACATACAAGCTTTGCTAGTGTCTGGGTATACCCTGTGGTAGATGAAAATATAAATATTGAAATCAAAGAGAAAGATTTAAGAATCGACACATATAGATCTAGTGGAGCAGGCGGACAACATGTTAATACAACAGATAGTGCGGTTAGAATTACACATATACCCACAAAAATTGTTGTTCAGTGCCAAAATGAAAGATCTCAACATAAGAATAAAGAAACTTGCATGAATATGTTAAAAGCTAGACTTTACAATTACGAAATAGAAAAAAGAGAAAAGGAAACAAAAAACTTGGAAAGTTCTAAGTCTGATATTGGTTGGGGTCATCAAATAAGATCATATGTTTTACATCCATATCGTTTAGTTAAAGACAATAGAACTAATCACGAAAGTTCTAACCCTGAAAAAATTTTAGACGGGGAAATTGATGAATTTTTAGAAAGCTCGCTTTATAAAATAAATGCTTAAAAAAATATTAAAATATTTTTCTTTTTCAATTATCTTATTGGGATTATTAGTAGGTTATCTAAGTTTTTTTGGTATTGAAACAAAGAGTTTTAATAAATTAATTCAAGATAAGTTATCAAAATCAGATGATAGACTTAAAGCAAAACTTGACAAAGTTAAAATTCTATTAAATTTATTAGACTTTTCCATTAATATTAAAGCTTCAGATGTAGATCTGATGAATGAAGATAAAAAAATTCAACTTAAAAATATCAGCACGAACTTTTCACTAGGAGCATTTTTAAAAAAAGAATTTGGAATTAAAAATGTATCTATAGAGTCTAAGGATAGTAACTTAAAAGACGTAGTAAATTTCATCAGAATTTATAAGAACAGCCCACAGTTAATCATTTTTGAGAAAATGTTAAAAAAAGGTTTAATTAATGCAAATATAAAACTTAATTTTGATGAAGATGGAAAAATAAAAAAAAATTATCGGGTTAAAGGCCTAGTTAAAGATGCAGAAATTAGATTACTAAATAAAGATATTGTATCAAATATTGATTTTAATTTTAATGTTCAAAAAAAATTATACTCAATTAAAAAGGCAAAAATTCAATACAAAGGAATAAATTTTTTATCGAAAGAGATTAAAATCATCCCACCAAAATTTTCAGGGCGACATCTTCAAATAAAAGGTGACATAGGCCATAAAACTATTAACTTAGATTCTGAACAATTATCAATATTTTTTAAACAAGGTTCAGAAAACTTTAAAAATGTAAAATTAAGTTCTGATAGCAGTTTTTCTATTTTAATAAAAAAAAATAAAAAAATAGACTATGTCATTGATTCGAAAATTAAATTAGATAAATTAAATTATAAAATAGATCAGGTAAAACTCAAAGAATATATTCCAAGTTTTAAAGGCTTGATAGATTTTGAAGATCATGAAATTAAATTGAAAATTGAAAAAGATGTTTTTACTGCTCAAGGTGAGGGGAACTACATAATTGGGACACAGCCTGAAAAAATACATTATAAAATACGAGTACCCAGGAACGAAAGTAATCGTCCTTTTTCATATGAAACTAAAATTAATATTAATGAAAGTCCACTTAATATAGAATTTTTAAAATATCAAAAAAAAGAAAATAAAGATTCAACACTTTTTATTGAAGGCAATATAGGAGAAAAAAATATCCGGTTTAATAAAATTTTATTTAATGAGTCAGAAAATAATTTTTTAATTAACCAACTACTCTTAACAAAAGATCTTAAAATAAAATCTATTAATTTGGCCGATTTAGATTTCGTTAATAATAATAAACAAAAAAATAAAATTCTTTTAAAAAGAGATAAAGATAACTATTTAATTACCGGTGAAATTTTTGATGGTAGTAAATTTCTGGAAGAAATTTTAACAAGTGATCATGAGGGTGGAATATCTAGATTTTTTAACAATCTTAGCTCTAGTATAAAAATTAATTTAGATAAAGTTTTTATAGGAGATGCTGACTTCTTAAAACCTTTAAAAAGCGATATGAAATTCAAAAAAAATAATTTAATAAATTTAAATTTGTCAGGATATTTTCTTGATAATAAAAAGCTTACGTTAACAATTAGAACAAATGCAAATAGTGAAAAAATAACAACTCTTTTTGCTGGAAATGCAAAACCCCTAGTTAAAAAATATAAATTCATTAAAGGTTTTGAAGAAGGTTCATTAGATTTTTATTCAACTAAAAAAAATAATTCATCAATGTCAAAATTAAAAATTAATAACTTTAAACTAAAGGAAGTCCCTGCATTAACTAAAATTCTTACTTTAGCATCTCTACAAGGTATTGCCGATTTGCTCACAGGTGAAGGCATTCGTTTTGATGAATTTGAAATGGATTTTGATAACAAAAAAAGATTAATGACTATTAATGAAATTTATGCAATTGGTCCCGCCATCTCAATACTGATGCAAGGTTATGTTCAAGATAAAGAACTAGTAAGCCTTAAAGGTACTCTTGTTCCTGCAACAACAATAAATAAAGCTATAGGAAAAATTCCTATTTTAGGAAAAATTTTAGTAGGAAAAAAAACAGGTGAGGGAGTATTTGGCGTTAGTTTTAAAATAAAAGGCCATCCCAAAGAATTAAAAACAACAGTTAATCCAATTAAAACTTTAACACCACGATTTATTACTAGAACTTTAGAAAAAATAAAAAACACTGAAATTAAAATTGAAAACGCAAATTAATTTATTTTTATAATTACGTGATTTTTTTTTCCATGAGATAATTTTAAAATATTTTCGTTATTAAAATTTTCTAAAGAAATGTTAAATGTATCATCTACAATGGGATTATTGTTTATTTTAATGCCTCTGTTTTTTATTGTTCTTCTAACTTCACTTTTTGAGGTTAATAAGTTTGAAGCTATTACAAGGTCAATTATATTAATTCCATCTTTAATTTTTTCTTTTTTAATTTTAATTGATCGCAAATCATCTCCCACCGATCCTTCCCCAAAAGTTTTTTTTGCAGTTTCTTCTGCTTTATGAGCCGCTTTCTTTCCATGCAACATAGTGGTAGCTTCATTTGCTAGTAATATTTTTAAATCATTGATATTTTTATCTTTGATTTGTTCAATTTTGTCTAAACCAATATCTGTAAACATTTTAATAAATTTTAGTACATCTCTATCATCCGTATTTCTCCAAAATTGCCAATATTCATAAGATGATAAAAGTTTTTCATCTAACCATACTGCACCTTTTTCTGTCTTACCCATTTTTGCACCAGATGCCAAAGTGATTAATGGTGTAGTTAATCCAAAAACTTGTTTGCTTGAATGTCTTTTAATTAATTCTACTCCATTAACAATATTTCCCCATTGGTCAGAGCCACCCATTTGCATCAAGCAGTTTTTAGTTTTGTTTAACTCTAAAAAATCATATGCTTGTAAAATCATATAATTAAATTCCATATAACTTAATGATTGATCTCTATCCAAACGCAATTTAACACTATCAAAGCTTAACATTTTATTAATTGTAAAATGTTTTCCAATATTTCTTAAAAATTTTATATAATTTAGTTTACCAAGCCACTTGTAATTATTTACAAAAATGGGTTTAGTTTTTGGATTATTTGTTTTTAAATATATTTTAAAAATTTTTTCAATATTTTTAATATTTTTTTCAATTTCTTTTTCTGATAAAATTTTTCTAGTCTCATCTTTTCCAGAAGGGTCACCAATTCTTGTTGTTCCTCCTCCAAGTAAAACTATAGGTTGGTGTCCATATTTTTGTAGCATTCTAAGACACATTATTTGCAATAAGCTACCCACGTGTAGACTAGATGCGGTGCAATCAAAACCAATATACGCTCTTATTTTCTTCTTATTCATTAACATTCCCAATTCATCACAATTAGTACATTGATTAAAATAATCTCTTTGCTTAAATTCGGATAAGAATGAATTTTCCATATTTTTTAAAAACAGTGTAGAATCAATATACTTTATTTGAATTAATTAAAAAATATATATGAGTAAAAGTTTTTATAGCCTAGGTTTAATGAGCGGAACATCAATGGATGGGGTAGACGTTTCAATTATAAATTCTGATGGTAATGCTAAATTTGAAGGAATTTTAAACAAATATTTTCAATATAGTGATGATCTTCGTAAAAACCTCATAAGTAGCAGGGATAAAATTAATAGCTCTAAAGACCTCAAAATATACTCGAAAGAACTAGATGCTCTACAAAAAGAAATCACTTTGTTTCATTCTAAAGCAATTAATGAAGTGATTAAAGAGATTGATTTTAACATAGATATTATTGGTTTTCATGGACAAACAATTTTTCATAATGCAGATGAGAAAATTTCAAGACAATTAGGGGATGGAAATCTATTGTCTCAATTAGTAAAAAAAAAAGTTGTTTATGATTTTAGGCAAAATGATTTAAAAAATGGGGGACAAGGTGCACCTCTGACACCAATATTTCATAAAATAATTTCAAAAGAAATAAAAATTGATCCACCCCTTTGCATACTTAATTTAGGGGGCATTGGAAACATAACAGCTATCGAGTCATATGAAAATTCAGCTTTAGTGAGTTGTGATATTGGGCCAGGAAATTGTTTAATAGATGAATGGGTGCGTAAAAAAACTGGAAAAAAATATGATAAAGATGGCTCAATTGCAAAATTGGGTAAAACAAATTTAGTAATTTTAAATCAGGCTTTAGATCATCATAAAAGTTTGAAAACTAAAAATATTCTTTCTTATGATTATAAAGATTTTGATTTAAATTTTGTGCGTGGACTTTCATTAGAAGATGGCGCTGCAACTATAACTGAATTCACTGGTTCTATATTAGGAAAAAGTATTTTAGATTTTTTAGACAAACTAGATAATAAACATAGAAAAATTTTAGTTTGTGGAGGAGGGAGAAAGAATTTAACATTAATAGAATCTATAAAAAAAAAATTGGTAGAAAAGCATACAATGGAAAACATCGATGATTATGAAATTGATGGTGACTTTATAGAGTCCCAAGCTTTTGCCTATTTGGCTATTAGGTCTTTTCTTAAACTTCCAATTTCTTTTCCTAAAACGACTGGATGCAAAGAGCCGTCAATAGGTGGTGTATTGGTTGAAAATTTATAAAAAAAGCGCATAGTTTTTCAACATATGCGCTTTAATTTTAATTAATTTTTTATCCTTTAACTACTTCTCTAGTATTAGCGTTAAAAGATTCTTTAAATGGAATATCAACTATCACTGCATCAACAGGTGTTCCTGGGGTATCAGAATATTTAGCAGGTAAATGAACTTTGTATTTAGTTCCAACTTTGCCTTTAGGGAAGCCATTAGCGTTTAACGTTCCATCAAATGGAACATATCCCATTGCTATATTTTGTTTTTTTTCAGGGTGATACCAAGGAGATGTGATAAATCCAATTGGATCTCCACCATCTGCATTTGAGATTAACCAAAAATCAGGAGCGTACTCTTCAATCGGTTTTCCACCCAGCTCAAGTCCAACCAGTTGAAGCTTGTAAGGTTTTTTACCTGATTTAATTTCAGCGCCCATTTTTTCTAAAGCTGCTTTACCAACATAGTCAGCTTTTTTATTCCATTCACCTTTTCCAGATAAAGAAACTTGATAACCTAAATTACATTGAAAGGGATTATGTTGCATATCCATGTCTTGACCCCAAGAAAGAATTCCAGCTTGAATTCTTCTGTGGTGAGCAGGAGCAATAACCATTAAATTATGTTTTTTTCCTGCTTCAAGGACTGCATTCCACATATCATCAGCATATAAAGTTGCATTTCTTAAATATATTTCGTAACCCGCTTCTCCTGAAAAACCAGATTGAGAAATTACACAACTTCTTCCACCAACTTTAACTTCTGCTAAACCATAGAAAGGCATATTGTTTAAATCAACTTGATCACCAAGTAAATCTTTCATTAGTGCTTTTGATTTAGGTCCTTGAATTTGAACTGGACAAGCATCAATTTCTTCAATTGTACAATTAAATCTTCCATCAGCATTAACACCCTGAAGGTACATCCCAATATCTGAGTCTGATAATGAAAACCAAAACTCATCTTTTGAAATTCTAAGAAGAATTGGATCATTTAAAACTCCACCATAAGCATTACACAAAATTACATATCTAGCTCTCATAGGTGAGATTTTAGTTGCATCTCTAGTTATTACGTAATCAGTAAATTTTTCTGCATCTGGTCCTTTAACTCTTATTTGTCTTTCAACAGCAACATTCCACATTGTTACGTGGTTAACAATTGCATCATACTCTACCATTGCGCCGCCATCTTCTGGTTTTACATAACCTCTTGGATGGTAAATACGATTGTAAACTGTCGCTCTCCAACAGCCAGCTTGCATTGATAAATGCCAGTATGGTGATTTTCTTACTCTCGTTGAAATTAACATTTCAACCTTTGTAGGCCCACTTTGTCTTAAGTTGTACGGAACTTCTCGATCAGATTGATCAACAGAAGTTACATGTTTTAGTTTAGTATAGTCAAATTCGTTAGACATATTTGTTCTCCATCAACCACTTGTTAGTTTCCTTCAAGCCGCCGAATGTATAAATGTGGAAGAAATCCGTATGCGATTTAACTTTCCCTATTAAATCATTTGGGTCTTTAGGTTTCATTAAATCTAATGCCTTACTAAAATTAGATTTAAGAAAATTTAAGGAATTTTTTGCTCCTACAATATTAGCAAATTTAATCAGGCTAGTTATTTTAAGTGGCCCAGTAATTCCAACATGAACTGGTATTGTTTGTTTAGAAATAAAGTCTATTATTTTCTGAGAGTCCAGTAACCATTGAGTTACTATATAGTCAGCATAAGGCTTTTTATCTTTCATAGCTTTTTCTAATTTTGAATCGGATATATCAGGACTCCCCTCTGGATGTCCAGCGATTCCTATCTTCATCTGCTCAAAATAACCTGTCTCTAAAATTTGAATTGAGCTGTCAAAACTTCCAATGGGCTCTCGACTCCCTCCAATAACTAGGACCTGCTTAACTCCCACGTCCTTACATATAGAAACATACGCTTTAAGTTGATTATCATTTTCAATAGATCTAGCAGGGAAATGAGGTATTGGATTCAAGCCTTTTTTCACTAGTTTAGCAGCTTGTTCGGCAGTATCTTTATACTCACCACCTGGGAGCATAGTTACATACACATCCTTCAAAGCTGGCAAGGTATCCAGGTCAGTTTTAGGTCCAATTTCCAAAGAAAAATTCATTACGGGATATTTATTTATTTTAAAATATCTGTCTATAAAAATCGGCCTTTATAGACAAGAAGGTTATCTTTTTATCCCTCTATGCTTTTGTATTCTTCGACCATATTCTTGGGTGATTCTATCAAAGATAATAGCAAGCGCTACAATGGCTAATCCATTAAACAATCCTAATGCTAAATATTGGTTTGATATAGCTCTTAGAATTGGAACACCTAAACCTTTTACCCCAATCATAGATGCTATAACAACCATAGCTAATGCCATCATTATAGTTTGGTTTACACCAGCAAAAACAGTTGGAAGAGCCAAAGGTATTTGTACAGTTTTTAACTTTTGTAATTTGGTTGCACCAAAAGCTTCACTTGCTTCTATTGTTTCTTTGTCGACTTCTCTTATTCCTAAATTAGTTAATCTTATCACTGGAGGTATAGCGTATATACAAACAGCAATTAAACCAGGGATTTTACCGATACCAAGTAACATCAATATAGGAATTAAATAAACAAAACTTGGAATGGTTTGCATCATATCCAAAACAGGAAGCATTGCTTTTTCAACTCTGTTAGATCTTGCCATTAGTATTCCTATCGGTATTCCAACAGCTATACACATAATTGTACAAACGGTTATGATTGCTACAGTTGCCATACAATCTTTCCACATACCAAAGTAACCTATCAACATAAAAGCAATTACACTTCCAACTACAAGTTTCCAACTTCTTGAGCCCAGCCAAGCTAATGCACCAAGTACTAATAATATTATTGGCCAAGGTGTAGCTAATAGTAATTTTTCTAACCTTATTAAAAAAAATAATAATGGATCAAAAAAAGCTTCTATACTATCACCGTAAGCTCTAGAAAATTCTCTAAAAGTATGATCAATCCCTTTTCTTAATTCCATTAGGGAAGTACGTTCCATCACAGGAAATTTTGTTAAAAATTCCATTTTATTCCTAAAAAAATTAACGAGCCTATAATTAAATAGGCTCGTTAAATAAATTATATATTAAAGACCAGCTTTAATTTTTTTCTTAGCAGCTCCAGATACCCATTTACCCCAAACATCTTCATGTTTAGATAAAAACTCAATAGCTGCATCTGAACCTTTAGCTTGGTTATCTGCCATGTATACAAGCATTCCATTCATTACTTCACCTGGATAAGTACGTTTTTTAACATATTTTAAAGCGTCTTTTCCTCCAGTTTTAGCAAAGTTTGCTGTAACGATAGAGTTAACTTCAGATTTAGTCCATGCAGTTGGTTTTGGATCTGCACAATCTTGCTCAGCTAAAGTTATACAGTTATCCCAGTTGTCTCTGCTGTGAAACTTCACACCAAAATCTACAGGAATTAAACCATATTTTCCAACCATTGAAGTTGGGTTCCAATAGTAACCAAACCAAGGACTTCCAGAGTCAGCTGCTTTAGATATTGTACCATCTAAACCTGCTGCAGAACCTGGATCGATTAATACCCATCCTTTTTTTTCCATTTCAAAAGCTCTAAAAAGATTTGCATTAGCTAACTGACATCCCCATCCAGCTGGACAACCAACAAACGCTCCTTTTGAAGGATCTTCTTTTGATGGAAACCATTCGGGATGTTCTAAAATTTCCATAGCTGTCATACCTTTGATCTCAGGAATTTTTTCAACAGTTCCTGGAGTTATCCACCAACCTTCACCAAGGCCAGTAATCGGTGCTTTGTTAGCTATAATTAATCTTTTTTCTGAAACAGCTTTTTTTAAAGGTGTGTAAACAGCATTTGCCCATTGTTCTGGGTTCATATCTGGTTCACCTTTTTCATCCATAGATGTAAAAGTAGGCATAGTTGCTCCTGGTATAAGTTCAACCTCGCAACCATAACCTTTTTCTAGGATTATTTTGTCTACGTTCGCCATTAACTCGGCAGAAGCCCAGTTTTGTTCAGCGATAACTAGTTTTCCACATCCTGCATTAGCAACTCCACCAAAAGAAGTGAAACCAAATAAAACAAGTGCAGAAAAAATTATATTTCTTATTTTCATTTTTTCCCCTTAATTAATTAAAGTAATTGATCAAAACATAATGATTAAAAAAAAGCAAATTTCGTTCAACTTATAGTTGTAGATAAAATGTTTTTGCAAAGATTTTGATTAAAATATAAGGTTCTCAAATGTCCAAGGGGGCTTATAAGTTTATAAAAAAATTTATTGTGATTGGTTATTCTCGCTTCGATCACATTTATTTAAGTAGATTTTTTTATCATTTTTATTCCAATTCTATCCAGAGAATTTAATTTTTTAAAAAATAAAAAAATAAAAAAATAAAAAATTAAAAAAAGGAGAAAATTATGACAAAAGATTTAATAACAAGGTTAAATGAAGGGCCTGTTCTTTGTGCAGAAGGATATTTGTTTGCGATGGAAAGAAGAGGGTATTTGCAAGCCGGAGCGTTTGTACCCGAAGTAGTATTGGAGCATCCTGATGTACTCTCTCAACTTCATAGAGAGTTTATAAGGTCTGGATCAGATGTAATACAAGCATTTACTTATTATGGGCATCGTGAAAAATTACGAATAATTGGTAAGGAACAATTGCTAGAACCACTTCAGAAAAACGCACTTCAAATTGCTAAAGATTCTAAAAAAGAATTTAAAGACTTAGACTTATTGGTTTGTGGTGATGTTGCAAATACTAATGTTTATGATCCCAACGACAAGAAAAGTAATATTGAATGTCAAAAAATGTTTGAGGAACAAGTCGCCTGGGCGAAAGAGGCTGGTGTTGATTTTATAGTTGCTGAAACAATTACTTGGGTGGAAGAAATGAAAATTGCACTCAAAGCTATAAAGGATGCTGGTTTAATTGCTGTTTGTAATTACGCATTTAGAAGAGATGGAAAGACTAGGGATGGTTATTCACCTGGAGATGCATGTAAAATTTTAGAAGATAATGGTGCAGATGTTGTTGGTTTAAATTGTTTTAGGGGACCAAAAATGACAATGAAACTTTTACCTGAGATAAGAAAAGCAGTGTCATGTCATGTTGCAGCTTTACCAGTGCCTTATAGGACTACAGAAAAAGACCCAGGTTTTTTAAATCAAGTAGATGAAGGATGTGATTGTATACCAGGTGGAAATGCTTTTCCTGTAGCATTGGATAACTTATACTGTAATAGATTTGAAATGGCAGAGTTTGCAAAAGAATGTGCAGATAAAAAAATAAACTTTATTGGAATTTGTTGTGGCGCAGAACCTCACCATGTTCGGGAAATGGCTGTTGCTTTAGGAAGAAAACCTATTTCTTATAAGTATTATCCTGATATGAGCAAACACTATGCTCATGGTTCAGATGAGACTTTAAAAAAACTCAACACCGACGCCGCTAAAACTCTATAAAATAAAATGGAGAAACATGCCAAGGTAGTAGTTATAGGTGGGGGAGTGGTTGGTTGTTCTATACTTTTTCATCTAGCAAAATTTGGTCTTAAAGACTGTATTTTACTTGAAAGAAACGAATTAACATCAGGCTCGTCTTGGCATGCTGCTGGATCAGTTCATGCAATATCTTCTGATCCAAATATCTCTAAATTAATGGCATATACCATTAATTTATATAAAGAGATTGAAGAAACCTCAGGACATTCGGTTGGTTTTAAACCTAGCGGTGGTTTTTATTTGGCTTCGAATGAAATTTGGTCTGATTATTTAAAGAGAGAAAGGTCTAAAGCAAGATATATGGGGCTTGATCAAGAGTTTATTTCTTTAGAGGAAGTAAAAAAAAAACATCCTTTAATAGATCCAAAGCATTACATTTCTGCATTATGGGATCCAATTGATGGAGAGGTAGATCCATCCGGAGTTACATATGCTTATGCTAAATCTGCAAAAGTCCATGGAGCAAAATATTATACACACACCCCAGTTATTGAAACAAATCAACAAAAAGATGGAACATGGGAAGTGGTAACTAAAAAAGGAAACATTAAAGCAGAAATAGTTATTAACGCTGGTGGTTTGTGGGCAAGAGAAGTTGGTAAGCTAGCAGGAGTAAATTTACCAGTTCAACCAATGGAACATCATTATTTAATCACAGAAACTATTCCTGAAATTAAGGAAAGAAAAAATGAACCAAGATTACCAATTGGAACAGACTTTGAAGGAAATATTTATTTTAGACAAGAA
Organism: uncultured Pelagibacteraceae bacterium; assembly: GCA_902564565.1. Lineage (GTDB taxonomy): Bacteria > Pseudomonadota > Alphaproteobacteria > Pelagibacterales > Pelagibacteraceae > Pelagibacter. Next base: position 38,057 of record CACFBW010000008.1, read on the forward strand.
GCAGAAGGAATGTTGCTTGGAACATATGAATTTAAATCAACACCTTGGCAAGTTAAAGAAACACCTATGAATTTTGGACATGAGTTGCTTGAACCAAAATTAGAAAACATTCAAGACAGACTTGAGATTGGATTTAAAAGAATACCAGCATTAGAAAAGGCAGGAATAAAAAATATAATTAATGGGCCTTTTACATTTGGACCAGATGGAAGCCCTTTAATTGGCCCAGTACCAGGAATGAAAAATTATTGGGTTGCCGTTGGTGTTATGGCGGGGTTTTGTCAAGCAGGAGGAGTTGGTAAATGTATCGCAGAATGGATAATTGATGGAGAACCATCTCTTGATGTGTGGGCTATGGATGTTGCAAGATTTGGTAATTATGCTTCACCAGATTATGGAACAATAAAATCTTCAGAAAACTATGAAAGAAGATTTATAATGACATTTCCAAATGAAACTCTTCCTAAAGGAAGAAAACAAAAAACCACAGCACTGTATGATAGATTAATTGACAAGGGTGCTGTTATGGGTGATGGTTTTGGTTTGGAACAGGCTCTTTGGTTTGCAAAGAATAAAAAAGATGCATATGAAGAACCAACATTTAAAAGATCACGTTGTCATGATTATGTTGCTTCTGAGGTGGCTGCAGTAAGAGATGCGGTTGGTTTTTCTGAAATTGCAAATTTTTCTAAACATGAATTTACAGGCAAAGGTGCACGCAAATACCTTGCTAATGTTTTAGCTGGAAGAATTCCAAAAATTGGGAGAATAAATTTAAATCCTATGCTTACAAAAAAAGGTAAATTATATGGTGATTTAACAGTTGCATGCCTTAGTGAAGAAAAATTTATGATTTTTGGTTCTGGTGCGGTTCAAGAAATGCACAGAAGATGGTTTGAAACATTTCTTCCTGAAAGTGGAGTTAGTTATAGAAATAGATCTGATGAATATCATGGACTAGCAATATCTGGACCTAATTCAAGAGAATTAATGAAAAGAATATCTAGAGAAGATGTTTCTAATGAAGGTTTTAAATTTAGGGATACCAGAGAAACTTTTGTAGGAGGGGTTCCAGCTATAGTAAATAGACTTTCATTTACAGGAGAGCTTGGTTATGAAATTTATACTGCGCCACAATTTCAAATAAAACTTTTTGAAGAAATTGAAAAAAATGGAAAAGATCTTGGTCTTAAAATTTTTGGAGGAAGAGCTTTAATGTCTATGAGGTTAGAGAAAAACTGGGGCGCATGGACATTAGATTTTAGACCTGATTTTACAGCCGTAGAGTCAGGCTTAGATTTGTTTATTAATTGGGATAAGGAATTCGTTGGAAAAGAAGCGGCATTAAAAGAAAAACAAGAAGGACCAAAGAAAAAACTTGTTACAATGACCATAGAAACCAAAGATATTGATGTAACAGGTGATGAAGCAATTATGAAGGATGGTAAATGTGTTGGTTATATTACCTCAGGAGGTTATGCTCACTATGTTAAAAAAAGTATGGCTATGGGTTATGTGTCTTGTGACTTAGCAAAAGATAATTCTGAACTTGAGGTTGAAATTAATGGAAACTTATACAAGTCAAAAGTGCAATCAGAACCACTTTATGATCCACGTGGAACAAAAATGAGAAATTAATATGGCACAAAAAGACGTAGGAAACAAAATACCAATATACAAATTAAAAAAAACTGATGAAGTCATGAAGTATTATGACGAATGGGGTGAAGGAAATAAATACGACCAAGACATGGTTGATTGGAATTATACAGGACCTAAAGAAACTTCAGAAGTATTAATTAAGTATGAAAAAAATAAAGATGCTAAAATTTATGATGCTGGTTGTGGTACTGGGTTAGTAGGTGTCGAACTTAAGAAATACGGTTATTCAAATTTTTACGGTGCAGATCTTTCACAAAAACTTTTAGATTTAGTTCCAAAAGGACTTTACCAGAAATTAGATAAGGTAGATTTAAATAAACCGATAAAAGAAGAAGATAATTTTTTTGATGCAGTCATGTGTGTAGGTACTTTCACTTTTGGACATGTAAAACCTCCTGCGTTAGATGAATTTATAAGAATAACAAAAAATAAAGGATTAATCTGTTTTACAATAAACGAAGGAATTCATGAGGAGTATGGGTTTGATAAAAAAATAGAACAGTTAAAAAAAGATAACAAATGGAAAGAAATTGAATTTTTTAAATCAGATTATATTGCCAGTAAAGATGTAAATGCTTGGCTTGGTCTTTATGAGGTTATTAAATAGTGTCTGAAATATACAACATAATAGAAAAGAAAAAATTAGATGTTGTGAGTAATCCAATAGAAGAATCTCATGGTTTGCCAAATGAATGTTATACGAGTGAAAAATATACACAGCTTGAAAGAAAAAAGCTGTTTGAAGATAAATGGGTAGTTATAGGAATTGCTAGCTCTTTACCTAAAAAAGGTGATTCAAAACCATTTGATCTTTTAGGTATACCTATAATAATTTTAAGAGATAAGCAGAGCAAGATAAGAGTTTTTCATAACGTATGCAGCCACAGAGGTTATAAAATTTTACAAAAAAAAAAGAAAATTAAAAATGTTATAAGATGCCCCTATCATTCTTGGTCGTATGACATGACAGGAAAACTTGTAGCCACTCCTCATCTAGGAGGAATGAACAAGCATGAATGTAAAAAATTTGATAAATCAAAAAGTGGTTTAAAAGAAATTAGATCTTACATTTGGTTGGATATGATATTTGTAAATATAAGTGAAAATGAAATTTCATTTGAAGAATATATAAAACCTCTAAGCGATAGATGGGAAAAATTTTGGCCCAAAAAAGATAGAAAGCTAATGGTTTATTCAAATGATTTTGGATATTTTAATTTAAATGCAAAATGTAATTGGAAATTTGCAATAGAAAATTATTGTGAAAGCTATCATTTACCATGGGTTCATCCTGGTTTAAATTCATATTCAAAGATTAGCGATCATTATCATATTCAAGGTCTACCCAACCGTTTTGCGGGACAAGGTACTAAAGTTTATAATCCAAGATTTAAAGGGAAAGAAAAATTTCCATGCTTTCCAAATTGGCCTAAAGATCAACGACATATTGCAGAATATGTAGCTCTATTCCCCAATGTGATGCTGGGAATTCACAAAGATCACTTTTATGCATATTGGCTTGAGCCTGTAGATCATAAATTTACCAAAGAACATATGGAAATTTATTATGTAGGGGAAAAAGCAGCTAACTCAAAAAAATATAAATCTTTAAGAAAACAGAACTATAAATTATGGAAGAGTGTTCAAGCAGAAGATGTTGATATAATAGAAGGAATGCAAGAAGGAAGAAATTCACCATCTTACAATGGAGGTAATTTTTCACCTGTAATGGATAATCCAACTCACCATTTTCACAAATGGGTAGCAACTAATATAGTTTAATTATGAAATTTAATAGAAAAATTGCACCTAATACAAAATCAAAAGTAAATTTTATTACCAAGAAAAGATTAAGAGAGGATGAAATTAACTTTCAGAAACTTAGATTATATAGGTTGGACAGAGTTAAAAAAGAATTAGAAAAAAATAATTTAGAAGCTTGTATATTATTTGATCCTGTAAATGTCAGGTACGCTTTAGACACTGTAAACATGAGTGTTTACAACATGCATAACTTAACTCGGTATTGCTTTGTGCCAGTTAGTGGACCAGTAATTTTATATGAATATTTTAACTGTGAAGGACTATCTAGCCATTTAAATTTAATAGATGAAATAAGACCAGCAATAACTTGGGATTATTTTAGCAATGGTGACCAAGCAACTGCACAATTAAAAAAATGGGTTAATGAGATTAAAGATTTATCAAATTCTCATTTTAAAAGTAAAAAAGTAGCTATTGATGTTATTAATGGTCCAGCAGTAACAGCTTTAAACAAAGAAGGCATTCAAGTAGTAGATGCTAAATTAATTCTTGAACAAGCAAGAGTTATAAAATCTTCTGAAGAATTAAAATGTATGAAAGCTGCAATAGAAGTAGCAGAAATTGGTGTTACTAAAATGCGTAATGAATTAAAAGCTGGCATGACCGAAGATGAACTTTGGTCAATTTTACACAAAACAAATATCGAGCATGGTGGGGAATGGATTGAATGTAGAATTTTATCCTCAGGTGAAAGAACAAATCCATGGATGCAAGAAAGTAGCAATAAAATAATTCAAAGAGGTGAAATGGTTTCTTTTGATACAGATATGGTTGGACCGTACGGATATTGTGCGGACATATCAAGAGCATTTGTAGAAGGAAATAAATTTAATAGTGATCAAAAAAAATTATATCAAATGGGCGTTGAGCACATTAATCACAACGCCAGATTAATTAAACCAGGAATGTCTTTTAAAGAGTTTACTGAAAAATCCTGGAAACTTCCTGAAGAGTATTATGGAAACAGATACTCATGCATGGTGCATGGTATTGGACTTTGTGATGAGTGGCCAATGATCAGATACCCAACTGATGGAGGTCAAAGAGAAGGTTCTTTTGAAAAAAATATGACAATTACTGTTGAAACATATATAGGAAAAGTTGGAGGGAAAGAGGGAGTTAAACTTGAACAACAATATTTAGTTGGTGAAAATAATCTTGAACTTATGTCTCATCATCCTTTAGAAAGTATTTAATGAAAATAATTTTAGTAATGGGATTACCTGGCGCAGGTAAAACAACTTTAGCAAATGAGCTAGCTAAATTAATAAAAGCAAAAAGATTAAATGCAGATGAAATTAGAAAAGCTGCAAATGATTGGGATTTTTCAGAGGAAGGTAGAACAAGACAATCAAAAAGAATGGCAGATGCTGCACTCAAAATGAAAAGTGAAGGCAATATTGTAATTGCAGATTTTATTTGCCCAACACCTGAAGCGAGAAAATTATTTCCAGCAGATTATGTTGTTTGGGTAGATACCATCCAAAAAGGTAGATTTGATGATACCAATCAAATGTTTGTAAAACCTGAAAAATATGATTTTCATGTCACTTCTCAAGATGCACAAACTTGGGCACCTAAAATATTTAAAGATCTAAAAAAATAAGATAGTTATTTTTTTTATGAATTTTCTAAAAAAAATTATCTTAGTTTTATTATTTTTATTTCCAATTTCTAATTCATTTGGAAGTGTGACTTTTAATCAAACAGAAACTTTTTTTGATGACGGACAAGATAATATTAATGGTTTAACTTTTAATGATGATGGAACCAAGATATTTATCATAACTTCAGATGGAGCTGGTGAAGACTATGTTTCTGAATATACTCTTTCTACACCTTATGATATTTCAACAAGAAGTTATGCGGGAGACAGTGAAAGATGTTTGCTTGATGCACCTGCTGATGCAAATACTGATGTAGCTGGTACCCAAGGAGCTGAACAAGGTGGCGATATGGCATTTAGCAGTGATGGTTTGATAATGTTAACCACAAATAGAGGTACTAGTGGCGGCTTCAATGACTTTGTATTAAAATTTACTTTAACCACTGCTTATGATGTTTCAACTTGTTCTTATGACAGTGTAAAATACGTTGATACAGATGCTCTTCAAGATGGAGCGACCGATCTAGATGGAACGACCAATCTCGATAGAGCTGCAGCGAATAAACATTATTTGAGTGGTATTGCAATTAAACCTGATGGTACAAAAATATTTTTAAATTTTAATGATGCATCAGGAACTGATAAAGATAAAGACTCTATAAAAGAATATACTCTTTCAACAGCATTTGATCTATCTACAATGACGCTGGAGACAACGGCAATTCAACTTCATGTAACAAATAACCCAGAAGGTATGTCATTTAGCAATAATGGAAAAAGATTATTTTTAGCTTATAAGGCAGGTAAACATGTTGCTCAATTTTCTCTTCCTACTGCTTACAGTTTAGTGGGAGCTGTTTTAGATGGAACTGCTACACCACTCAACTCATCTGGAAGTAGTTTTAGTTTAGGTGCGCTTGGATTTAATGGCGAAGGTTTAAAACTTTATGTAAGTTCCTTTAATACCGAGGATATTTTTGAATTTGATTTAGCTTGTCCTTTCAATATTATTTCAGGAAAATGTCCTTCGATTACTGAAAATAGTGACCGAACAGGAATGGCAGAAGCTCAAATAGAATTAGCAAAAAGAACAATAAATTTTTCAACTAACTCAGCTTTAAATAGATTGAAGTGGATTAGAAGAAATAAAGATAAACAGAATTTATCTAATCAAAATATTAAATTAAATTTTTCAAACAGTATGCTTTCATCTTTAAAAGTATTGCCAATTTCATCTTTTAAAAAAGTATCAATCTCTAAAAATAAAAATGATTCAAATAAAAATGATTCAAATAAAAATTATTTCTACTGGAGCGAAGGAAGTATTTCTCTTGGAAGATTAGGAGATACTAGTATTGCATCAACAAAAGAAGTTCATACAAACTCTTTAACCTTTGGTCTTGATAGATTTACAGATGATTACGGCCTTGAGGGATTTGCCTTTAGGTTTGGTAATGAAGATGTTGATGTTGGTAACGCTGGAAGCAATTTAGATTCTAATACCTATAACATCACATATTATAGTACGTCGCCTATTAAAGATGATACGAAATACTTAGATAAAATTTTTGGAATAGGAAAAATAAGATCAGATATGCGTACTGTTATTGATGGTACAAATTTAAGTGCAGATAGAACTGGAAATCAAATATATGGCACTTTAAAAATTAAAGATGAGTATAAAAAGGATAACTTTACCCTCATACCATCTGGACAATTCGATTTTGGTCACACTATATTAAGAGGATATAAAGAAGCGGGCACTGGAGCTATTGAAGTTGAAGACCAACATGTAAGAACGAAAAATTTAAGAGCAGCAATGGCATTAGTTGAAGATTTATCAAATGACAAATATACCTTGAAAAGGCACGGTAAATTGGAATATGTGGCTGAGTTAGATCGTTCCTCAAACTTTAAATATACTTATGTTTCAGATGGTAGCGTTTCGTTTAATGATACATTGCATACTGGAGCATTACATAATCTTAACGGCGAGATTGGTATAGATATAATTTTTCCCGAACATTACAGCGTCTTTATTATTTATGAGAGAAACCATGCTTTTGGTACTGGGTATACTGACAATTTATATATAGCTTTAGGCTACCTGCCTTACAAAGATACAGAGTATGCATTTTCAATTAATGGTTCTGAAAATTTAATGTCAAAATTTGAAATAAAGAAAAATATTAATGGCTACGATTTTAGTTTCAATTTAAACGATGATTTAACTAATTTAGGCAATAATAAAGAAGCAAGTATAAATCTAAATAAAGTCTTTTAATTTTTTTTTATTAGGAATAAACTGAAATTCTTATGAGCTATAAATGGGACAACAAAAAACCAACCGCACAAATGCTTGGAAGATGGCAGCCATTTCATGATGGTCATTATGCTTTATTTGAAGAGATTATAAAAAAAACTGGTCAAGTTTGTATTCAAATTAGAGACGTGCAAGGAGTTGATGATAATCCTTTTGATTTTGAAACGGTAAAGAAGAAAATAGAGGAAAGACTAAACCCAAAATATGAAGGTAGATTTAAAATTATTTTAGTGCCTAATATAACTAATATTTGTTACGGAAGAGGAGTTGGGTATAAAATAGAAGAGATAGTTATGCCTGAAGAAATACAAAAAATTTCAGCAACCAAAATTAGAGCTAAAATGCGAGAGGATGGAGAATTGAAGTGAACGAAAGACTTAAGTCAATAGTAGATTTAAAAAAATATCCAATCTATGACTTAAATTCTCCAACAATTAAAAATTTAATTAAAAGATGTAGGGAAGAATTAGATAAATTTAGCTGCTCAACAATTCCTAATTTTATTTTACCTAAATCATTAAAAATAATGAATTTAGAATTAGAAAAACAACTAGATGAAGTTTACATGTCTAAAGAAAGTATAAATCCTTACTTATATGCTGAAGATGATCTAAAATTACCAAAAGGCCATCCAAAAAGAACTTTCATGAATAGATATAATGGATATTTAAATTCAGATTGTTTTCCCAAAAATTCTGAGATGAAATATCTTTATGAAACTGACGAGCTTTTAAAATTTGTATCTGCATGTTTAGGAGTTTCTCCAATTTATAGATGGGCAGATCCGTTAGCTTGTCATGCTTATAATGTTATGGAGCCAGAAGGAATACTTCCTTGGCATTTTGACAGTTGTGAATTTACATTAAGTTTAATGATTCAAAAACCAGAGAAAGGTGGAGTATTTGAATACTGTCCAAATATTCGAGAACCTGGAAATGAAAATTTTGAAGAAGTTAAAAAAGTTTTAAATGGAGACAGATCAAGAGTAAAACAATTAAAATTAGAACCGGGCGATCTACAAATATTCAAAGGAAGATTTACTTTACACAGAGTAACAAAAGTAGAAGGTCAAAAGCCAAGATACATGTGCATCCCAGCTTATGTTTTAGATCCTTGGAGAGTAAATACTCCTGAGCATTCAAAAGCAATTTATGGTAAAGTATTACCAATACATTTAGAGAGAAACACAGCCAGATCAGACGGTTTGGCTGATTGACATGAGTGTAAGTGATATAATAAATTTAGAGAATTATCCAATAAATGATACTGAGTCATTAAAGTATAAGGAGTTAACTAATTATACTAGAAAACAACTTAATGAAGATGGTTGTTGTGTTCTTTCTAATTTTATTAAACCAAATTCTATTCGAAAAATGAAAGATGAAGTGGATAGAAACTTAAATAAAATTTATTTTACTAGTGATAAACATAATCCTTATTTTACAAAAGAAGATAAAGCTCTTCACGAAGAACATCCAAAAAGAATATTTACTGTTAGGCAAAGTGGATACTTAAATTCAGACGATTTAGAAAAAGATTCCGACCTAAATAAATTTTATGATTTAGAAGAAATGCTAAAATTTGTATCAGATAGTCTTGAAGTGTTTCCTCTTTACACGTGGGCAGATCCTTTGGGAAAAAATCCTTACAGCGTTATGCATAATAATCATTACTTTCCTTGGCATTTTGATGGTAATGAATTTACTTTAAGTATTTTAGTTCAAAAAGCGGAAAAAGGAGGTCTTTTTGAATATTCTCCAGATATAAGGAGTAAAGATAATGAAAACTTTGATGAAGTTACAAAAGTTTTAAAAGGTGATCGAACAAAAGTTAAATCTTTAGATTTAAAACCTGGTGATCTTCAAATTTTCAAAGGTAGATTTTCAATGCATAGAGTTACAAAGATAGAAGGAAAGACTTCAAGATATATAGCTTTACCTTGCTACGTAAAAGATCCTTTAAAAATTAATAAACCTGAACATTCTAAACAGGTATATGGAAAAGCCTTGCCAATTCATTTTAAAAGAGAGAATATTGAAGGTGATGGATTAACAGACTGATGAAAAAAAACATTAATGAAGCGGAATGGAAAGTAAGAGTAGATCTCGCAGCAATGTTTAGGCTAACTCACATGATGGGTTGGGACGATACAGTGTGGAATCATATTACAGCAAGAACTCCAGGAACAGATCATACTTTTTTCATGCATCAATTTGGACTTTTGTATGAAGAAATTAAAGCTTCAAACCTTATTAAAGTCGATGAAAATGGAAAAGTTTTAGAAGGCCCAGATGATGTTAACACTGCAGGCTTTATAATTCATAGCGCTGTACATTTAAATCATCCAAAAAATAAATTTGTTTTTCACGCTCATCCTCCAAAAGCCTTAGCAGCAACATCTTTGAAAGATGGAATTCCATATTTAGTTCAAGACTCAGCAATGCTTTATGGAAAAGTTGGATATCATGACTGGGAAGGTTTATCCGTAGATAAAGATGAGAGATTTAGGATAGCTGAAA
>CACFBW010000009.1 GCA_902564565.1 uncultured Pelagibacteraceae bacterium
TTTTGGGACATTAATAGCTTTTTCTTTTATGAATATTTCAAAAAAATTAAAAGGAAAAACCGAGTGCAACCATGAAGATATTCTAAGGATTTTTGAAACAGCATTAAAAACAATTCTTGAAAGAGGAAAAACTAACTTGGGCGATAAAACCATAGCTGATAGTTTAGATTTGATAATAAAAACGCTTAAAGATAATCAAAATTACTCAGAAGTATTTAAGTCAGCTACAAAAAAAGCTTTGGAAGATTTTAAAGGAAAAAAAATAAAAACTGGTAGGGCAAGAATGTTTGAAGACAAAACTAAAGATTTAGACGACCCAGGCATGTATGCTTTAAGTAAATTAACTACAATCTTTTAGGTCGTTCTGTATTAAAATTTTCCTATTTTGTCAGATCCGCTATAAAATATTTTAGATAATTCTTCATTTGCTTTTTTTCTTATTTGAATACCTTTTTTATTCATTAGTTCATTGGCTCTTTCAACATGTTCATGGTATTTAAATGTATCTTCTCCCCTTGCTTGTTGAACATACATCTTGCCCAAAATCTGCTCTACGTTGGTTCCGATATAACTTTGAATAACAAATCCTATTCTTCTATCATTGCTTTTATTTAAACCAGATCCATGGACTACCTTTGGGTGGTGTAGTGATATTTGCCCTGCTTTTAAAATAACTGGCTTAGTTTCATTTATAGGAACATTTTCAACAGTTTGACCACGAGTTAATAAATTATTCTCATCAAATTTTTGATTATGATATTGAAGATCATTTTTGTGAGATCCTGACCACATTCTCATACAACCATTTTCTTCATTAGCATCTGTTATCGCCACCCAAGCAGTAACCCAGTTATGAGGTTCAAGACCAATATATTTTGCATCTTGATGAAAACTAACAAATCCTTTTTCATTAGGATTTTTAATAAAAAGTGTAGTTCCACAAATAAGTATATTTTTACCAATGAGAGTTTCTACTGCATCTAGAATTTTTGGATTGTTACAAATTTTATCAAACACGGGCGAAATTAAATGAACATAATTTCTTCCTAAACCTTCAAGTTCATCTGGCCATTTTTTTTCTATAAGTTCTATCTCTTCTTTAACTTCATTAGCTTCCTCTTTAGACAGTACATCTATAGGTGCAACATACCCTTCATCTTCATATTGCCTAAGTTGATCTGAAGTTAGGGAGGACATTATTTTAAATTTTTTGAAAATTTTCTTATATCTTTAACTAACAACTCGGGTTGTTCTAAAGCTGCAAAATGTCCACCTTTTGGCATCTCTGTCCATTGTTTAATATTATAAATTCTTTCAACATAAGATCTTGGGGCCCATTCTAAATATTCTTTAGGAAATAGCACAACTGCAGTTGGAACTTTTAGAGGAAGATGTTCTTTAGGAAGAGATCTTCCACCTTCTTCTCTTCTTCCATAATAAATCCATGACGCAGTATTAAAAGTTTTAGTTACCAAATAAACCATGATGTTAGATAATAAAATATCTTTTGAATAAACGCTTTCAATGTCACCATTTTTAATATCAGACCAGCTACGCATTTTTTCAATTATCCACGCAGCAACTCCAACTGGACTATCCATCATTGCATAACTTAATGTTTGGGGTTTTGTGGCTTGTTGAGTTCTGTAACCATCTTCAATTCTTTGCTCTTTTCTAAATCTGTCTTGCCATTCTTTTTCTTCTAGTGTTTGAGGGCCGTCAGGATGCCTGATGATTAAAATATTAATATGTATACCTAGTAAATTTTTAGGAAAATCATATCCTAACCAAGTGGAAATTGTTCCACCAAAATCCCCACCCTGTGCAATATATTTTTTATATCCAAGTTCGTTTGTCATTAAAGAATTAAATATTGATGCCATTTTTCTTGGACCTATTGGTCTTGAAGGTCTTCCAGAGAACCCAAAACCTGGCAATGATGGCACCACAACATCGAATGCATCTTCTTCTTTTCCACCAAACTTTTCAGGATGAGCTAATTGATCAATAATATGTAAAAATTCTACAATTGAGCCTGGCCAACCATGGCTTAGTAACAATGGTTTAGGATTAGAACCACTTCCTTTTTCGTGAATAAAATGAATATCAATTCCTTCTATATTTGATTTAAAATTTTTAAACTTGTTGATTTTTTCTTCTGTTTTTTTCCAATCGTATTTTTCAACCCAATATTTTGAAAAACTTTTCATGTAGTCTAAATTTGTTCCATAATCCCATCCACCATCATCAGGCATCTCGTGCCATTGATAGTTTTTCACCTTGGAATATATATTTTGAAGATTTTCTTCAGATATGTCTACTTTAAAAGGTTTTATCATTTTATTAGTATATATATTTTTAAAACTAAAATATAAAAATACTTATGAAAAAAATAATCAACAATCCAAGTAATTTTGTAGAAGAGTCTATTGATGGACTAATTAAATCTCACCCTGATGTTTATGCTTTAGCTAAAGATAATAATAGAGTTATTACAAGAACTACAAAAGCATCAAAAAAAGTTGGAATAGTAACTGGAGGTGGGTCAGGACACTTGCCTGTATTTACTGGATATGTTGGCAAAGGATTTTTAGATGCTTGTGCAATCGGTTCTGTATTTGCATCCCCTTCTGTTGAACAAATGGTGTCAGCAATAAAGAATGCTGATAATGGCAACGGTGTTTTATGCATCATAGGAAATTATGGCGGCGATGTAATGAATTTTGAAATGGCTTGTGAAATGGTTGAAGCTGAAGGGATTAAAACAAAAAAAGTAATTGTTGCAGACGATATAGCAAGTGCAAATGAAGCTGAAAAATCAAAACGTAGAGGAATAGCTGGAATGATTTTTGTATTTAAAATTGCTGGTGCTATTGCAGAAACTGGTGCATCACTTGATGAAACTTTTAAAATTGCAACAGAAGCTAATAATAATATTAGAACTCTTGGTGTTGCATTGTCCCCATGCATTTTACCAGAAGCTGGCAAACCCACTTTTGAAATTAATTATGATGAAATAGAAATTGGAATGGGAATACATGGTGAGCCAGGTATAAAAAGAGAAAAACTAAAACCCGCAAATGATTTAGTAGACGATCTTTATAAAAGAATTATTGACGACTCAAAATTAAAAGCTAATGACAATATAGCAATAATGATAAATAGTTTGGGTGCCACTCCTTTAGAAGAATTATATATAGTATCAAAAAGAGTAAATGAAAATTTATCAAACTCGAAAATAAATAATGTAAAAACTTACGTTGGAAGATACGCAACTTCAATGGAGATGGCAGGAATGTCTATTACTACTTTAAAATTAAATGATAATTTGAAGAAACATTTATTTGCTTCGAGCACATGCCCTTTTTGGAATAACTAATTAGTTTTTTTTACTAAAAAAACGAAAATTATAGAGGTCACAAACATTATTAAAGAATAGATTGCAGCAGGAATTATATATGCAACATCATTAAAAATTTGTGTTGCAACAAATATAGCTAATGTTCCGTTTTGAAGACCACATTCAAGTGAAATACATCTTCTTTGTTCTATTCCAGTTGTAAAAATCTTTGCAACATAAAAACCAATAATCATCATAATTATATTTAATAAAAATGTTACTATGCCTGCCTTCATCATATACGGTATAATGTTAGATCTTTCTTGGATTATTGCTCCAAAAAGTACGATTAGAAATAAAATTAGTGAAATAGTCTGTATTATTTTTTCTTTGGAAGAAATAAAATTGGTAGCTAATTTTCTTATAATCATTCCTAAAATTACTGGCAAAGTTACAACTAGAAACATTTTTATCGATATTCCGGTCATTGAAATTTGATTAGTGTTTGCTGATGTATCAAGCAAACTTAAAGATTTAAAAATTATAAAAGGTACAGTAATAATACTTAATAAACTTATAATTGCTGTCAAAGATATAGAAAGAGCAACATCTCCATTTGCAAATTTAGTTAAAACGTTTGAAGTTACTCCACCTGGTGCAGCAGCTATTATCATCAATCCAACTGCTATCTCTGTTGGGGTGTTTAACAATATAACTAATATAAAAGCAATAATAGGTAAAAAAATTAACTGACAAATTAAACCTACTAAAAAATCCTTTGGTTGTTTTGCTACCCTAGTAAAATCCTGAAGTGTTAATCCCATTCCAAGAGCAAGCATAATTAAAGCCAAAGATAACGGGGCAATTTTTGTAACAATTTCCATTTTAAGACATTTTAACTTACTATATACACATTTGAAATTATATATAAAAAAAAATATTAAAAATGCTATCGAATAAAGAAATAGTTTGTCCAGACAACTTGCTAAATGTTGCTCACAAAAAGAAAGGTGTGCCAGCTGCGATTGTAAATGCTGGAAAACCTTTGCCAATGTTATCAGCAATGGATGCTGTTAATGAAAATTTAATTACTCCAGTTTTGATTGGAGATAAAAAAGAAATTGAAAATTGTGCTAGCGAGTTAAAATTTGATATTTCAAAATACAAAATTTTTCATGAGCCAGTGGAAAATAATACTGCAAAAGTTGCGGCTAAACTAGCATCTAAAGGAAAAGTTAAAATAATTGTGAAAGGTCATATCCATACCGATATTTTAATGAAAGAAGTAATTAAAAAAGAATATAATTTACTTGGTAAAACAAGATTGAGTCACATTTGGCATATGACTTTAGAAAAAAATGACAAGGCATTAATAATAACTGATGGTGCATTAAATGTGATGCCAAACGTCAAAACAAAAATGCACATTTTAAGAAATGTTATTGATTTTTCTCATAGAATTGGAACAGCAAGACCAAAGGTAGCTGTTTTATCTGCAACAGAAGAAGTGCTTGATAGTGTTCAAAGCTCTATAGATGCAAAAGAAATTACTGAATTATGTAAAAAAGAAAATTTAAATGCTGACGTTTTTGGACCTCTTGCTTTTGATAACAGTATTTCAAAAAAATCAGCTGCTATTAAAGGAGTAAAAAACGCCGTTGCGGGTGATGCAGATATAATATTAGTACCAAGTGTTGAAACAGGTAATGGATTAGTCAAAATGATGGTTTATTTTATGGGTGCTTGTGCTGCAGGAGTTGTAATAGGTGGAAAGGTACCTGTGGTAATTACAAGTAGATCAGATGATGCACCAGCGAGACTTGCTTCAATTGCAGCTGCAGTAGTTGCATTAGATTAATTAATGATTTAAAAACTTTCAAAATTTTATGGCAATTAAATACTTAAAAAAATCACCAAAAACTTCATCGACCGATGATTTAAAAACAAGAGAAATAGTTCAAAATCTTCTTAATGATTTAGAAAAATCAAGAGAAGATGGTTGTAAAGAACTTACAAAAAAATTCGATAAATATGATGGTGAAATTATAGTATCTAAAGAAAAAATTGAGGAAATTAAAAAAAACTTAGATCAAAAAACAAAAAACGATATTAAATTTTCTTATGATAGAGTTAGAAAATTTGCAGAAGCTCAATTAAAAAATTATGGACAAGATTTTGAGGTTGAGCTTTCTAAAGGTTTATATGCAGGACAAAAATTGATTCCTGTGAATACTGCTGGATGTTATGTGCCCGGAGGAAGGTACGCTCATATAGCTTCAGCAGTAATGAGTGTAACAACAGCTAAAGTTGCTGGAGTTAAAAATATTATCGCTTGCAGTCCACCAAAAGAAGGTATCGGTGCACACCCTGCTATTGTTTACACGGCTGACCTGTGTGGAGCTGATGTGATATTAAATTTAGGTGGCGTTCCAGCTATTGCTGCAATGACTTATGGAATGTTTGGTAATTCACCAGCAGATATTTTAGTTGGTCCAGGAAACCAATTTGTTGCGGAAGCAAAAAGAATTTTGTTCGGTAAAGTTGGAATTGATTTATTTGCAGGACCTACAGAAATTGCTGTTATAGCAGATGAAACAGCGGATCCAGAAATTGTTGCTGTTGATTTAGTTGGCCAAGCAGAACATGGATATAATTCACCAGCTTGGTTGTTTACAACAAGTAAAAAAGTTGCTGACGAAGTAATAAAAAAAATGCCAGAATTAATTGCAGATTTACCAGAAGTTCCAAGAATTAGCGCAGAAGCAGCTTGGAAAGATTACGGAGAAGTAATTCTTTGTGATACCGATGAAGAGATGGCTAAAATAAGTGATGAATACGCACCAGAACACCTAGAAGTACAAACTAAAAATTTAAAATGGTTTCATGATAGATTAAAAAATTATGGATCATTATTTATTGGCGAAGAAACAACTGTCGCTTATGGTGATAAGTGTTCAGGAACAAATCATATTCTTCCAACAAAAGGTGCTGGCAGATATACTGGAGGATTGTTTGTTGGTAAATTCATTAAAACATTAAGCTTTCAAAGAATGACAAAAGAATCCACAAAAGAAGTTGGTGCTGCAGCAGCAAGAATTTCAAGATATGAAGGTATGGAAGCACACGCCAGAACTGGTGATGCAAGACTTAGAAAATATGGTTTTTCAAATTAAGAATATCTAACAAGACATAAAAAGCCAAAATACTCATAAATGTAATTATAAATATATTTACAATTATCCATGTTTTTTTACTTTTTAAATATTTTGAAGAAAGTTTAGATAAATAACCTAAAGAGAAAAAAAATAAAAGAGATGCTATTGAGGCTCCAATGCCAAAATAATATTTTTGCGTGATTAAAAAATTTTTAGAAAAATTACCCAGAAAAAAAACTGTATCTGAATAAACATGAGGATTTAGATAAGTAAATCCTAATGTTTTAATTATTACATTCTTTAAAGATATTTCTTTTTTTTGAGGATTAATATTAAAACTATCGTAATTAGTTTTAAATTTACTAATTACAAAATAAATTAAAAAAATAAATAACAATATATTAAATATTAATTTCTAAAAAATTCAAATAAAAATATACCTAAAAAAATTAAAATTAAATCTGATAAAGAACAAATTAAACAAACTAAAAATATATATTGCTTCTTTAGCCCCTGCTCTATAACAAAAATATTTTGAGCTCCAATCGCAAGGATTAAGCTAAGACCGGTTAAAAAACCAAGTATTAAAAATTCCATTTGTTTCTTTTATAATTTCTAATTAAAATACAAAGTATATTTTATTAATTTTATGAAAAGAAGAATTATAAACAACCCACTAAATCTCGAATTTGAACCTTTCGACAATTACGGCAAGCCAATCGAAGGCATGAGCTGGCATAAAATAAGTTATGAAAAAGAAAAAGGACAAGGAAGCTATATTCTAAAAATGGATCCAGGTGCTAAAAGTATCCCACATGAACATGTTAGTTATGAAGAGTTTTATATGCTCGATGGTGAATTGATAGATGCGGATGGAAAAGTTTTTAAAAAAGGAGATTTTATAAGTTTCGAACCTGGATCAACACATTCTTCATATACAGAAAAAGGTTGTTTAATCTTAGTTTTTATGAGATCAAGAAATAAGAAAATTTAATCAAAAAAATTTATGATCGGAATATTAGGTGGAATGGGAACCCAAGCGGGTTTGGATTTTTGTAATAAGCTTGCAGTTTTAAATAGAGGTAAAGTGGATCAAAAATATCCTCTTTTTATTCTTTACAACAAATCAAATATTCCAAAAAGACCTGAAAATCTAAAAAAATATCACAATGTTTTAAAAAGTCTAATTAAAGGATGTCATTTGCTTCAAAAAAATAAATGCAGATTTATAGTAATACCATGTAACACAGCACATTATTGGTATGACGATCTTAAAAAAAAAATAAAGATTCCGATTATAAGTATGCCAAAAGAAGTTTATCTTTATACGAAAAAAAATTGTAACAAAAATTCTAAAATAGGATTGTTAAGCACAGAAGCTACTTTAAAAACTAATGTTTATAGTAGATATTTTAATAAAGATTATAAACTAGTAAGTCCTGGAAAAAGTTTGCAAAAAAAAAGTGTCAATAAAGCAATAAAATATGTAAAAATGGGAAAAGTTAAAGAAGCTGAAAAAATTTTAAGACCTGCAGTTAATTATTTAATTAAAACAAAATGTAAAAAAATTATACTTGGATGTACTGAGCTACCGATTGCAATATTTGCTTATAAATCTTTTAAAAAAATTAAAGAGTCTAAAATTTTTATTGATCCTAATTTATTATTGGCTCAAGTTTCTATGAAGAAATATAAACATTAATAAAAAACCAACAATCCTATTTCTAAGATTGTTGGTTTAATTTTTTTTATCAAATTATTTATGTGGGTCTGGTACTTTTCTTAAATAAGGTTTGATAGTTTCCCATCCGTCTGGATATATCTTTTTAGCCTCTTCATTTGTAACTTTAGGAACTATAATTACTTTTTCACCTGGCTTCCAGTCAGCTGGTGTTGCAATTTTATGTTTTGCTGTACGTTGCATAGAATCAATTGCCCTTAGTATTTCACCAAAATTACGACCAGTAGTCATTGGGTACGTAAGAAACAATCCAATCCTTTTATCAGGTCTAATAACATAAACAGTTCTTACTGTTTCATTATCAACTGCTGTTCTTCCCATAGAAGTAGTACCGGCATCTCCTTCAAGCATATTATAAAGTTTTGCAACTTCTAATTTTTCATCAGCTATAATTGGATATGATGGTTTAGTTCCACAAACATCTTTAATATCATCTAACCATTTAACGTGATCAGAAACTGGATCCACACTCAAACCAATAACTTTAACATTTCTTGAATCAAATTCTGGTTTCATTTTTGCTAGTGTACCAAGTTCTGTTGTACAAACTGGTGTAAAGTCTTTCGGGTGTGAAAATAATACTCCCCAACTATCTCCAAGCCACTCGTGAAAAGAAATATCTCCTTCCTGAGTTTTTGCTTTAAAATCTGGAGCAAGGCTATTTATTTTTAATGTCATTTTTTTCTCCTAATTAATTTTTTATAAATAAATTATATGCAAGATTGATTTGTCATGCAATTTTTTATAATGTTTCTAATGTAATGATCTTCAATCAATTATTTGATAGCAAATCTTCAACCTATACGTACATAATAGCCAGTGATAAAGGACGAGAAGCATTGATTATCGATCCTGTTATAGAAAAAACAGATGAATATTTAAAAGTTTTAAAAGAATTAAATCTTAAGTTGGTCAAGGTCATTGACACACATATTCATGCCGACCACATAACAGGACTTAATGAATTAAGCAAAAGAACAAATTGTACTAAAATCATGGGAGAACAATCAAAGTCTGAGGTGATAGATTTAAAAGTTAAAGAAGATGATAAAATTGAAATTGACAAAATTGAATTAAAAACAATTTATACTCCTGGTCACACCGATTGTTCCTACAGCTTTCTAATGAATGATCGAGTTTTTACTGGAGATACTCTTTTAATAAACGGAACTGGTAGAACTGATTTTCAAAATGGAAGTGCAAAAACTCAGTACGATTCATTATTTAATAAATTGTTAAAACTACCTGAAAAAACCATTGTCTACCCAGCACATGATTATAATGGTAAAAAATTTTCAACAATTGAAGATGAAAAAAATAACAACCCAAGACTTCAAGTAGATAACGTTGATCAATATATTGAAATAATGAATAATCTAAAACTTGCAAATCCAAAAATGATGGATGTCGCAGTTCCAGCCAATGTAAAAGGTGTTACTTTAGATCAATTATAAAATTTGATAAGTTTGCCATTGTAATTTATTAGATAATACATATATTTAATTCATGGCTTGTTATAATCCAAAATGTAATTGTGCAAACTGCATAAGTGATGACTGTGCATGTGACGGAAATAAACAGTGTGATTGCAAACCTGAAAATGCTACTTGCTGTTGCAGTAAATAGTTTTTAGTTAATAAAAATTCTCAAAACAATTATGAACAAATATTTAGACTCTATTATAAAAAGAGACCCGGCCGCAAAGTCAAAACTCAGTGTAATACTAACTTATCCTGGGGTCAAAGCGGTGTTTTTTCATCAAATTGCAAATTTTTTCTCCATAGCAAAATTTGATTTAATTGCTCGAATGATTTCTCAACTATCAAGATTTTTAACAGGAATTGAAATTCATCCTAAAGCAAAAATCGGTAAAAATTTATTTATAGACCATGGAATGGGAGTTGTAATTGGAGAAACTTCAGAAATTGGAGATAATGTAACTATTTATCATATGGTTACATTAGGAGGTATATCTCCAAGTGTTAATTCAGATAAGCAAAGAGATGTTAAAAGACATCCAACATTGATGGATAATGTTGTAGTTGGATCTGGTGCACAAATTTTAGGACCAGTAATTGTTGGAAAAAATGCAAAAATTGGTGCTAACGCAGTTGTAACCAAAGATGTTAAGGAAAATTCTGTAATGGTTGGTATTCCTGCAAAAAACGTTGGTGAAAGTTCTCCTGATGATGAAACTTTCAAACCTTACGGTATAACTTCAGAGAGTGATAAAAATTAAAATGAAGAATGCTCAAAATAATTTTATTGAGGGCATTGGAAATACACCATTAATCAAACTTAAAGCAGCGTCAGAAATAACAGGATGTAATATTTATGGAAAAGCTGAATATTTAAACCCAGGTGGTTCAGTAAAAGATAGAGCAGCATTAGCTTTAATTAAAGATGCTGAAGAAAAAAAATTAATTTCAAAAGGTGGAACAATTGTTGAAGGAACCGCTGGTAATACCGGAATTGGTTTATGTCTTATTGGAAATTCTGTTGGTTACAAAACTATAATCGTAATGAACGATAACCAAACTCAAGAAAAAAAAGACATGTTAAAAAATATTGGTGCTGACTTACGATTAGTGCCACCAAAACCTTATAAAGATGATGGAAATTACGTAAAAGTTGCGGGAAAGCTTGCAGAAGAATTAAAAAGCACAAACAACCATGGAGTAGTTTGGGCAAATCAATTTGATAACACCGCTAATGCAAAAGGTCATTATGAAACAACTGGACCTGAAATTTGGGAACAAACTGATGGAAAAGTAGATGCTTTTATCTGTTCTTCAGGCACAGGTGGAACTATCGGCGGTGTTAGCAACTTTTTAAAGGAAAAAAATAAAAATATAAAAATATATTTATCTGACCCAACTGGTTCTGCTTTATACAATTATATTAAAAATGGCGAACTTAAAAGTGAAGGTGGATCAATCACAGAAGGTATCGGATCAAGTAGAATAACTGCAAATTTTGCAAGAGCTAAAATTGATGGAGCTTTTTCAATTAGTGACCAAGAATCGTTGCCAATTCTTTATGATTTAATTCAAAATGAAGGTTTAAGTTTAGGAACCAGCTGTGGTGTTAATATTGCTGGAGCAATAAGACTAGGTAAAGAATTAGGACCAGATAAAACTATAGTCACTGTACTTTGTGATAAATCTGACAAATACAACTCAAAGATGTTTAATAAAAAATTTTTACAAGAAAAAAATCTTCCATTTCCAAGTTGGATCTAATAAACAAAAACAAAACAATCTAGGAGAAAAATATGTCGATAATAGAAAAAATGACCAAAATTATTAATGAAGGAGATACATCAGCTGGTGAACAGTTGATACATGATGATTATCAGTTTTTAATGCATGCATCTGGAAAAAAACTAAGCAAACAAAATGTTTTAAAATGGTTAGGTATGAAGGATGTAAAAAAAGAAAAAGTTAGAGTTCTTTTTGAAAATGATGAAGTTGGATTTGAACATTCTTTTGTAAGCTTTAACGACGGTAATAAAGAAGCCGTTATGACTTATTACAAATTTAAAGATGGTAAAGTTGTATATCAAGAAACAGGAGCAACTAAGTTACCTAAATAATGGGAAATTTAACAGCTTATATAATTTTAATCATTGCCGTTGTCTTAGGTACGGCGGCAAACGGTTTTGCTAAAAGTGCACAAGGATTCACTTTATTAATACCAACTATTATAACGGCAGTCAGTATTGTTGGTTGCATGTATGCTTTATCTCTTGTTATGAAATCAATACCTGTTGGCGTTACTTATGCTTCCTTTGCAGGACTTTGTATTATAGCAACTAGCTTGGTTGGTCTTATAAAATTTAACCAAGTTCCAAACATTTATGTGATTATAGGACTTGGATTAATTGTCGCTGGTGTTTTAATGGTAAATTTACTAGGTAAAACTAATACTTAATTGTCGCGTCAAAATATAATTACATTGAATAATAATTTCTAAATACTATTTTCTACAATTTAGAATCATTCTAAATTATATGAACTCACTGTACAAAATTATTATCACTTACGAATTAATTTTTTTATTGTTTTGGAATATTTTATATTTATCTAATTCTGATGTAGAAAATTGGTTTACAGAAAAATTTTTAACTGCACTTTTTGTATTTTTATCAACTATGGCTTTAGGTGCCACATTGATGTACATCATATTTATTAGTTTAAAAATTTCAGGGGTTTCAAAATATTTAAAAAGTATTAAAGATCCAAGAAAAAATTAAAAATGAGTAAATATTTAATTTTTGGAGCAACAGGATCGATAGGCACAAAACTTGCTGAAGAATTATATAAATCTAACAAAGAAATTCAACTTATTGGAAGAGATAATGATGAACTTCAAAAATTATCATCAAAATTAAATTGTGATTATACAGTTTTAGATGTTTTGAATGACAATATATCAGGATTTGTAAAAGATAAGTTTAAAAATATAGAAGTATCAGGCATAGCATATTGTGTTGGATCAATTGATTTAAAGCCATTAAAAATCTCAAAAAAAGAGGACTTTCAAAAATGCTTAGATTTAAATTTTTTTCCTGTTGTTGAAATTATTAAATCTCTTCAGGAAAATTTAAAAAAAAATAATGGCTCTATTGTTCTTTTTTCAACAGTTGCTGTTCGAAAAGGTTTCACAAATCATGCTATAATTTCATCAACAAAAGGTGCCATAGAAGGATTAACAGTTTCTTTAGCTGCTGAATTTGCTCCTAATATAAGGGTGAATTGTATTGCTCCAACTTTGACAAATTCAAAAATGTCACAAAATATTTTAAAAAGTAAAATAATGGCAGAAAGTATCGCGAAATCTCATCCTATGAAAAGAATAGGTAAACCAGAAGATGTTGCATCAATGGCAAAATTTTTACTAACTGATGAAAGTTCATTTATTACAGGTCAAATAATTGGAGTTGATGGGGGAAAATCAAAATTAACTTAATATGATTTCAAAAAAACAAATTAGTCTTAAAGCGTGGATAAAACAAAAATGGCGAACAAAGTCTGGTAAAAAATCTTCTGTCACTGGAGAAAGATATTTGCCAGAAAAGGCTATTATAGCTTTATCAGATTCTGAATATAAGCTGACATCCAAATTAAAAAGAAAAACTATGAAGAAAGGTAAACAATTTTCAAAACAACCAAAATTTATTTCAAAAAAAGTTAAAATCTACAGAGATGAATGGAAAATTGATAATAAATCAACAGACGGAAGGTACACAAAACCCATTTTAAGAAAAAAATTATTTCAAAAAATTAAAGCAGCTAATACCCATGGAACAAAAGCTGGGCAATGGTCAGCTAGAAAAGCTCAATATTTAGCTAAAAAATACAAAGCCATGGGTGGAGATTATTATTAATTATTTATAAATTTCATCAACTTCAACGCCATAAGCCTCTACTAATTTATTATTTTGGTTGGCTATACCCATAACATCAATCATTTCTTTTATCATGTCATCTGTTGCACCTTTTTTCTTTGCAGCGAAAGTATGAGATTTGGTACAATACTCACAGCTATTTGTCATTGAAACCGCAACATAAATTAATTCTTTTGTTACAGGATCTAATGCACCTGCTTTCATAACTTGTGAAGTTGATTTCCAAGTTCTTTCTAAAGTTTCTGGACTATTTGCAATATATTTCCAAAAATTTGGAACTTCTGTAATTTTTCTTACACTTTTTATCTCATCAAAAACTTCTTTTACTTTTCCTTTAGCTTCATTTTCTGAGATTGGTTTAAACATTGGCATTTTTCCTCCTAATTATAAATTGATTCTATTTTTGGCATTAACGTAAGTAGTTCTTTTGTATAATCATGTGATGGGTTTTTAAATAACTCTTCAGTTTTAGATATTTCGCAAAGTTTTCCATTTTTTAGTACTGCTATTCTATCACACATTTGTCTTACAACAGGTAAATCATGACTAATAAATAATATTGTCAAATTCAATTGCTCTTGTAAGTCTTTTAATAGATTTAGTATTTGAGCTTGTATACTAACATCTAAAGCTGAAGTTGGTTCATCACATACTAATAATCTTGGTTGTGTTGCAAGAGCTCTCGCAATAGATATTCTTTGTCTTTGACCTCCAGAAAATTCATGAGGATATCTTTCAGCTGATTGTTGCGTTAATTCAACAGATTCTAATAAATCATAAATATAACTATCTATATACTTTGAGCTTATTGAAGGATTGTGAAGTTTTATAGGCTCTGCAACAATATCTTTAACTTTTAATCTTCCATTTAAAGACGAATATGGATCTTGAAATATCATTTGTATTTGCTTTCTAAACTTCATCATTTCTTTACTGCTTTTTATTTTTGTTATGCAAACATTATCAAAATCAATATCTCCAGCACTTGGGCTGTATAAATTTACAATCATTTTAGCTATTGTTGATTTGCCACTTCCACTTTCGCCAACTAGTCCAAAAGACTCCCCTTCTTTTATGTTAAATGACACATCATCTACAGCCATTACAGAGTTTTTAGTGCTTTCTACAAAAAAGCTATCGTCAAAAGTTTTGCTTAAATTTTTAACTTTAACTAAATCCTGATCAGCTATTTCTTTTTTTGTCCATCTATTTAAAATTTTAATATTAGTTTCGCCCTGATTTTTATTTTCTTTTTCAATAATTTTGAATCTATTTATTTTTTTATTGGTAGGAGGAACTGAGCTTACAAGTGCTTTTGTATAAATCTCTTTAGGTTTAGTTAATATTTCTTTAGTAGGTCCTATTTCTACTAGATTTCCATTTTTCATTACTGCTACTCTGTTTGTTGTTTCTGAGATAACACCCATGTCATGAGTAATTAATATGACTGCTAAATTTCTTTCTTTAGTTAGTTTTTTAATTAAATCCAAAATTTGAGATTGTATTGAAACATCTAACGCAGTAGTTGGCTCATCAGCTATTAAAAGTTCTGGTTCACAGCAAAGAGCTAATGAAATAACAACTCTTTGTCTCATTCCACCTGAAAATTGGTGAGGATAGTTATCAAATCTAGTTTCAGCATCTTTAATACCAACTTCTTTTAATAAGTTGATAGCTTTATTTTTTGCTTCTTCTGTATTTAATTTTAAATGAGTTTGAATTGTTTCAATTAATTGTTCACCTATTGTAAGTATAGGATTTAAAGATGTTTGGGGATCTTGAAAGATTAGACCTATTTTTTTTCCTCTTAGTTTAAGAATATTTTCAGGATTTTCATAAATATCTGTTCCATCTAGTATTATTGATCCACCTGATACCTTTCCTGGTTCATCAATAAGATTTATAATTGCGTTGCCAACTGTACTTTTACCTGATCCAGACTCTCCTACTAATCCTAATATTTCTCCCTTGCTGACTTCTATATTTACTTTTTTAGCTGCATAGACTGTTTCTCTTCTCATTTTATAATCAACGCTTAAATTTTGTATTTTTAAAAAACTCATTAATTTAATTTTGGATTAAGTGTGTCTCTCATCCAATCTCCTAATAGGTTAATTGAAAATGCTAAAATAACTAAAAAAATAGCTGGAAAAAAAGTTATCCACCATTCTCCAGAAAATAAAAAATCATTACCAAGTCTAATTAATGTTCCTAAAGAAGGTGTTGTTGGTGGTACACCTACTCCCAAAAAACTTAGAGTCGCTTCAGCTATTATTGCAAGTGCAAGACCTATTGTTCCAATTACAAGAACTGGTCTCATTATATTTGGCAAAATATGTTTAAACATAATAATTAAATTTGAAACTCCAATTATTGTTGAAGCAGAAACATAATCTTTATTTTTTTCAACTAAAGTCGCAGCTCTAGACACTCTTGCAAATTGGGGCCATTCTGAAATTCCTATTGCAAAAATTAATACATAAATTGCCATTTCATCATGCAGCTCTCTAGAAATAATTCCACGTGCAATTCCATCAACCAATAAAGCCATTAAGATACTTGGTACTGTTAATTGTACATCAGTAAGTCTCATAACAATCATTTCATACTTTCCACCAAAATATCCAGCTGTTAAACCTAATCCTACTCCTAGTACTAAAGCAAATATAACTGCTGAAAAACCTACAATCAAAGATATCCTTGATCCATAAAGAATTGTTGCCAACATATCTCTACCTTGACCATCAGTTCCCAAAATAAATTTAGATAGACCATCCTCTGTCCAAGAAGGTGGTGTAAATGCATCCATTAAAGATAAAGAAGATGGGTCAAAAGGGTTATAAGGTGTAACTAATTCGACAAAAAAAGAACAAAAGAAAATTATGATTAATATAACAGTTGATACAATAGCTGTTGGAGATTTTACGAAGCTAAAATAAATATCACTATCTTTAATCCGATTAAGTAAAGTTAAGTTTTTGTTATCCACTTACAGCCTCCGCTTTAACTCTAATTCTTGGGTCTATAAAATAATATAAAATATCTACTATGAAATTTATCATTACAAAAACGAATGCTATGAAAACTAAATAAGCAGACATAATTGGTATATCTACAAACTGGACAGCTTGTATAAAAAGAAAACCCATTCCAGGCCATTGAAAAACTGTTTCTGTAATTATTGAAAATGCAATTAATGTACCAATATTAATTCCAGCGATTGTAATAACAGGTATTAAGCCATTTTTTAATGCATGTTTATAATGAATGCTTTTTTCACTTATACCTCTTGCTCTTGCAAACTTAATATAATCAGTTTGTAGTATTTCCATCATTTCTGCACGAACAAGTCTAATAATATAGGTCATTTGGAAAAGACTAAGAGTTACTGAGGGTAAAATTATCGCTTTTAATCCTGATACTGTTAAAAACCCTGTTGACCAAAAACCGAAATGAACCACCTCACCTCTACCAAAAGAAGGAAGTATTCCTAATATTACGGCAAATAGATATATAAAGAGTATACCAATAACAAATGTAGGTAGTGATACACCTAGTAGTGAAATCGCTAGTATTATATCACTCAAAAAACCCTTCCTATTTATACCTGTATAAACTCCCAATAAAGTTCCTGACACAAGTGCAATTAAAGCTGAAATTAAAACCAACTCAATAGTTGCTGGCAATCTTTCAGAAATTAATTCTGAAACTGGTCTTCTTAATTGATAAGAAATTCCAAACTCACCTTTTGAAGCATTAACTACAAATCTAGAAAATTGTATATGTATAGGATCCATTAATCCTAAAGTTTCCCTAAGTTCTGCTCTTTCTTTGTCAGATGTTTCTTCTCCAACCATATTATTTATTGGATCTCCAACAAAAGTAAAAAGAGAGAAAGAAACAAAAGCAACAACCAGCATTACCATAACTGATTGAAACAGACGTTTAAAAAAATACTTTATCAATTTGTGAAAACTTAAGTTACAAGCCCTTTTTTTTAAAAGGGCTTGTAAAAAATTAATTTAATTTACGCTAGAAAAACGGAATAATGGTTCATTATTCGGTCTTATAGGTACATTAACGTTTGATTTCGATGCCCAAGAAATTACTTGGTGGTGTAAAGGAAGATAAGCAATGTTATCTCTTACAATTTTCCAAGCTTTAGCTATAGCAGCATTTCTTTTATCTAAATCAACTTCACCTTCCATTACTCTGATTGCAGCATCAACATCAGCATCGCTAAAGTTAACTTTATTCCAGCTTGCATCAGTTTCGTATAAATAATGGAATACGTAGTGACTGTCTAAAGTAGGAACACCCCAACCTAACATATAAAAGTCGCCTTGGTTGTCTTTAAGTTCTTTAAAGTGTTTACTTTTAGTTTGAGCAAATAAATTTACGTTAACACCAATTTTTCCTAACATTCCTACAACAGCTGTACAAATTGCTTCATCATTTACATATCTGTCATTTGGACATCTTAGTTCAACATCAAAACCATTTGGATAGCCTGCATCCGCTAATAGTTTTTTTGCAGCATCAACATCGTAAGGTAGTCTTTTATCTAGTGCCTTAGTATAACCTGTAACACCTGGGAAAGTTATAATTCCTGCTGGTTCACTTAAACCTCTCATAACTTTTTTCTTGATAGCTTCTATATCAATCGCTTGATAAAGAGCTTGTCTCACCTCTTTTTTCTTAAAAGGATTATCTCCAGTATTACCTGTTCTTAGCTTATCAGCAGCTTGGTCCATTCCAAGAAAGATTGTACGCATCTGTGGAGTACTTTCTACTTTATGTCCTCCAGAAGATGAAATACGAGCTAAGTCTTGAACTGGAGCATCAGTTACTAAATCTATTTCTCCAGATAATAAAGCAGCAACTCTTGTTGCAGCATTTTTAATTGGAAGTAACTGTATTTCAGTTATATTGTGTTCAACATTACCCCACCATTTACCATTTTTTTTGAAAACAGTTTTTGTATTAGGCTCTCTTAAAGTAATTTTAAAAGGACCAGTTCCCATTGCATTAGTTGCAGAAAAAGTTTCTTGCCCTGCATCCCAATTTTGTGGAGCTACTACAAAGTTATCAGTTGACCATTTTTTAGACATTATAAATATATTTGATAACTGGTTCAAAAGTATTGGATTTGGTTTACTTGTCTTAATTTGAACTGTGTAATCATCAATCGCTTTAACTCCAGAAATAGTACTAATATACTCTTTAAAATCTGATGTAGGTTGTTTTGCTCTTAATATACTAAATACAACATCTTCTGATGTCATTTTTTGTCCATTAGAAAACTTAACATCATCTCTTAAAAAAAAGTACCAAGTATTAGGATCAACTGCTTTCCATTTAGTTGCAAGCTGAGGACCTATTGACATGTCTAACCCTCTAGTAACTAAAGCTTCGTAAATTTGTCTTGATACTTGAGTAGTTGGACCTTCATTTTGTGCATGAGGATCTAGAGTTAAACTATCTCCTTGCATCGACCATTTTAATGTTTTTGCAAATGACTGTGTAGATACAAAAACAAACATAAACGCTAATAAAATTCTTAGCAAATTTATAGGTTTCATTTTCCCCCCTTAATTATTATTTATAAAAATCTAACTTAATAATTAGCGAAACTAAAGAAGAATTATTTGAGCAGTTTTTTGAAGTTTTCGTACAAAATTTTAGAATATTTGTTCATGCTTGTCATATTTGACTTTGCTTCTTTGTCAAATTTTTCTAAGGCTCCCACTCCCAATTCCTTTTCTAATGCAGATTTATATTCTGGAACACATCCCCACTCATTTACAGTTGTGTCTTTAACTTCTATATGAAATTGAATTCCATAAGCATGGTTTTGATATTTAAAAATCTGATATTTGGTTTCTGGAGAAGATGCTAAAAGAGTTACGTCTTTATTATCTTCTAGACCTTGAACTTCATATGAATGCCACTGCAAAGAAGTAATTTTTTCAGGAAATTTTGAAAATAAAGGATCGTTATTTTTATTTTGAGAAAAATTAATATTTAACATTCCTATTTCTGGATTGCTTGATTTAACAACTTTTCCACCAACAACTTCACCAAGTAACTGGCATCCAAGACAAAAACCTAAATAAGGTTTTTTTAAATCAACAACAAATTCTTTTATTGCTTTTTTCTCATCAACTAGCCATGGATGTTCTTTTTCCATCCAAGTATCCATAGGGCCACCCATGCAAAACATGGAATCAAATTTTGAAAGATCAGTTGGAATTTTTTCACCTTCGTCTAATTCTATTGTTGTTAGCTCAGCACCATCCTTGATCATTAAATCTTTTATAAAACCAGGATCTTCTATTTTGATATGCTGTAGAATTATTATTCTCATTTTATTAATAAGAGTATACTAGAATGTACTTGAAACTTCTATGTTTGCACCATAGTCAGGTATGTTGCTTGCTAAGCTGTAATTCGAATTAATTTTAAGATCAAAACCATTAATGTTTTTAGTATAGCTAAGTTCTGTTTGATCGTTTTGAATAGGATTATAAATAAGTGCAAATTCACCGTCTTCTCCATCGGTATGTCCTATTTTAAATAAAAAACTATCAGTACGTCCGCTTCTATCTTTATCTAAATGCTGTAACCTTTCGTAATTTATAGAAAAAGTAAATCCATTATTAAAAATAGACTCAAACCCAATATTACCTTTGTAATTTTTGCTTGAATATTTTCCAATTTTTGTAGACTGGGCACCACTTAAATTTGAATGAAAAAATGTAGTTGTAGGAGAAATATCGTGAACATATTCTAATCCCCCATGAGTTCTTATAGTACCTGTATCAATTTCAACAGGCTCCATATGAAATAAAAAACCTATTGCGGCGTTTCCAATTTCAAACATTTGCGACTCGTGTATATCATTTACTCCTGTAGTTACATTAGATAAAAAATCAGTGTAATCTGATAAACTCGTGACCCCATAGGAAATTTTTGCTGAAGGATCGAGTTTTAAAATACCAAAATTATTCTTTGATCTAAAATTTAAAGCTGCAAAAGCTTGTTTACCATTTCTTTCTCCTGTTAATTTCCCTTTAAATTTCTGATCAATCCTTAAAATACTTAATCCAATTAATGCGTTCGTGTAAGTACTTTCACTTGGCGCAACAGTTCCATAAAAATTTAGAGTTAATGAGTCAGTGCCCATACTTTGATTTGATGATAAAATTTTTGCATTATCTTTTCCATATCTAATCGCAGCACCAAAAAAATTATTTACTCCAAATTTCCTATCACCTCCAAACATGAGACCTGAAGTCCTGATTTTTTTAGGTTTTATTTGATATGTAGATGCTTGATCGGTAAATGAAATATCACCATGACTCCAATAAGACCAATTTGTTTTAACTCTACTAGATTTATTTTTTTTCAGAGATGTTTGTTTTTTTTTTACTAATGATGCCAATATTGGATTATAGATATTAAATTTTATATTATGGTTACTTAAATTTTGGCTATCTTTGTTTCTTCTTAACCATTCAAAACGCTTAAAAATATTAGATGTATTATGATGAATATTTTTTGATGCTAATTCAACTTGTGATCCTATATTTGAAGCCGTATCAGGCACACATGCTGCAACACCAAAATTACAAGACAAGCTAAGTTGATGTGCATGATCTTGACCGCTATCATTTATTATATACATTTTTGAGCCATCACCACTAAAAATCAAACCATTAAAAACATGACCTACAACTCCAATGTTATTATAAAATGTACCGACCTTTAGTCCAAAATCGAGATCTGCTTTGCCAATAAAAACAGCTGTTGACGTATCAAATGCGATTCTAAGCTGATATTGAAATATTGTATCATTGTTGTTTTTTTCATCTCGAATCAAAACATACATCGATCTTCCTGTATCATTAAAAGCAAAACCTGTTACAACTTGTTTATTAGTTAACGCAGAATTAATTTTTGCTGATAAACTTTGTGTGTTAACCAAAGTTCTTGAACTGATATCAAATGCAGTTGTTAAAGTATATTCGTCAAGTGTTGGGTTATCTTGTCCATGAACGAAGTACATTTTTGTTCCATCATTATTAAATTCTAATTCACCCCGTGCACCAAGATCTACCTCTGAGTCAGCTGTGAAAGACATTCCACTATTAAAAGCAAAGCTATATGGAATTTGTAAATCAAAAGGGAAAACTTCTCCAGTTAACGCTGTTAAAAAAAGTTTTGTACCGTCGTTGTTAAAATCTATATCAAGAGTTACTCTGCTATCGCCGCTCCCTCCTGCTATATCTATAATTGGATCTCCACCTTCGAATACACGTGAAGCAGTTCTTAAGTCATAGGGTGTGGATAATCTCATCACAGTTACTTGGTCAGTATGGTCAATCCTATTGTTTAAAAAAAAAACTAATGTTCCATTGTCGTTGAATGTGCCACCCTGAGGCCTTTCAAGAGCATCGCTGTTTGATGCTGTACCTCCCAAATTTGTATATGATGGTTCTACATGATCAGGTCTTGCTGCAACTTCTTGAGTAAAAACGATCTCGGCAATAGATAAATTTGTATTAAATAAAAAAAATAATCCAAATAAAATTATAAATATTTTTGGTTTTAAAACTCCATATTTTAAATCTATAAAATTTTTTTTAAATTTCATTTTTTGATAATTTTATTTTAGTGCTGGTTTTAAAAGACTTAACATTTTTTTGTGAATATTTCTATTTGGAGAAAATAGAATATTTCCAGCATATTTTGCATCCCTATTATTCCAAGTTGAACCAACTCCACCAGCTGCAGAAATAATTGGGATTACTGCATGTACATCCCAAATTTTATTTTGGCATTGAAGGACAACATCAATTTTACCTTCACAAAAATGCATGTAGCTTAAAGCATCAAAACATGGAAACTGCATAAGTTTTAAAACTTTAGGAATTCTGCTTTGTTTTTTTAATGATAGCCATCCATGAAAGGCACCCGCAACTTTAATATTTTTAAAAGTAGCTTTTTTATTTACTGATAATTTTTTTTTCTTATCTTTTCCGACGCAAGCAATGTTAACAACATAAGCAGTGTTATTTGAATAGTTTAAATAATATTTACTTAGTTTAGGAAAATTTGCCAAACCAACAACTGGATTTCCTTTATAATTTAAACCTATTAAATTACTCCAAGTAGGATTATCAACTATAAACGATCTAGTTCCATCTATTGGGTCAATCACCCAAGTAAAATCGCTTTTAGTTTTTTTATGACCAAACTCTTCGCCTATAATTTCATGAGTTGGAAATTTCTTTTGAATTTTAGATCTTATAAACTTTTCAAAAGCCCTGTCGGCTTTGGTTACTGGGTCATAACCTTTGCCTTTGCTTTTGTTTATTGCTTTAAAAGGCTTGTTTAGTTTTAGATAATAAAACCTTGTCATATCCTTTGCTAACCGACTTAAAAAATTAGCAAAAAATCTAATATTTTTTGTATCTAATTGATCCATATCAGCTCTCACTTACTATTTTATTTATCTTGATTAAAGCTAAATTTTAAATAATCCTCAAAAAGGATTATGAAAATAGAGCTAAACGAAAATAAAATATTCTATAATAATGGAAAATCAATCCAAGAAATTCACCCATTTTGGTTGCGTGAGAGAGTATCTGAAGAAAAATTTTTAGATAAAGGTACTCAACAAAGATTATTTGACCCCTCAACAATGTATGGGGAAATCATAGTTAAAAAAGTTGAAATTAAAAATGGTTTTCTTGAAGTAAATTTTAACGATGGTGTTAATTCTAAACTCGATATAAATAAACTTGAAACTGAATTTTTAAATAAAGATACCGTTATAAAAGAAATTCCCAAAAAAAAATGGGACTCAACTTTAAAAAATGTAAAAAATTTTGAGTACAAAGAAGATTTTTATGAATCCAAAGAAATGTATGATTTGTTGGTTACTTTTTATGAATATGGATTTGTAATTATAAAAAATGTACCATCTGAAAATAATTATATTGTTCAATTTGCAAATTCCATTGGAAGTGTCAGAAGAACTAATTTTGGTGAATATTTTAATGTTAAGTCTAAATCAAATCCTAACGATTTAGCTTACACCACTTTGCATTTAAGCCCTCATACTGATAACCCATATAGAAACCCTGTTCCATGTATTCAATTATTACATTGTATTGAAAATGAAGTTAGTGGTGGTTATTCAACATTGGTTGACGGATATACAGTTTCTGAAAAATTAAAAAAAGAAGATCCTGATGCTTATAAAATTCTTACTGAAGTTAAAGTAAGATTTAAATTTACTGACAAAAATGTAATGCTTGAAGATTGGTCAGAATTAATTCATCTTGATGATGAAAAAAATTTTAAACAGGTAAGATTTAGTCCAAGATTGGATTATGTTCCAATGCTAGAAAAAAATAAATTGGATCAATATTATAAAGCCCGGAAAAAATTATCTGATATGTATAATTCAGAAAAAAACAGAATAGAATTTAAATTGGCACCAAATGATCTTATGATGATGGATAATTATAGAGTACTACACGGAAGAACAAAGTATGATCCTGATGAAGGAAATAGATTTTTACAAGGTTGTTATATAGATTTTGATAGTACTGAAGGCAAATTAAGACATTTAAAAAGAAAATTTAAAATTTGACTCTTCGCGACTCATTAATAGCCGCAATAGTTCCAATTTTTTTAGGTTTTGGTTTTGTTATTGCAAAGCCTGCAATGGAGCATCTTCCTCCTTTTTTATTAATGGGTTTAAGGTTTACTTTTGTTGCATCAGTTTTAATTTGGTGGTTTCCAATACCGAGAGCTTATCTTAAAAGAATATTTTTTGCTTCTCTTATAGCTAACACGCTTCAGTACAGCATTACGTATACTGGATTAAGTTTTATAGATGCTTCAGCAGCAGTATTACTTGTTCAAACCGAAGTTCCTTTCGGTGTTGTATTTGCATATTTTATGCTGAAAGAAAAACCAACCGTTAGAAGTTTAATTGGAATAGCTATTGCATTTGTTGGTGTATATATTTTAACTGGATCACCAAATTTAGATGGTAAATTCATTGGTGTAAGTTTAGTAATTATAGGATCAGGTGTTTGGGCTTTGGGGCAAGTTTTGGTAAAACCAATAAGCAAAGAAGTAAATCCATTAACACTCGTTGCTTGGTTAGGTTTGTTTTCTGGCCCAATATTAATAGCACTTTCTGCTATTTTTGATGGAAACCCAATTACCTACTTTAAAGCTGCACCTTTTGAAACTTGGATGATTGCAATTTATTTAGGATTTATTATGCAACCAATTACATATGGTTGCTTCTATTATGTTTTAAAGAATAACCCTTTATATAAAGTATTGCCTATAGTTACTATGGGTATACCTCCTACTGGACTATTGGCTGCAATTTTTCTTTTAGGTGAAGAACCAACTAAAGAGTTATTTATTGGTGGAGCCATAATTATCATTGGTGTGATACTGATAATATTTAATAAGCCTCAAAAAAAATAACTAACCTATGTTCTGAAGGAAAGGTAAATAATTTAATAAAAAAAATCCTAATGTTTGAAGTTGATTAGTGGTAATTAAAATACCTGTTAAAAATAATAAAATACCCCCTATTTTCTCTATTAAATTTATTTTATTTTTTAAATTTTTAGAAATTAAAATAAATTTTTGAAATAAATATCCTGATAGAATAAAAGGAATGGCTAATCCTAGAGAATATGAAGATAATAATAAAATTCCCCTAGCAACCACTTCCTTAGTTGACGCTAAGGCTAAAATTGATCCAAGAATTGGTCCTATGCACGGAGTCCAGCCAAATGCAAAAGCCATACCTAGTACAATAGGACTAAAAATATTTTTACTTTTATTAGCATAAATTCTTTTTTCATAATTTAAAAAACTAATTTTAAATACACCTAATATATGTAGTGAAAAAATTATAATAATTATTCCAGCAATAATTCTTAAAGGAAAAGAGTTGTTTAAAAGAAATTTACCCAAAAAACTTGCTGATGCACCAAATGAAATAAATATTACTGAAAATCCAACAGTAAACAAAATTATTGGAAATAAGTTTGTTTTTTTACTTTTTATTAAATCTTCTAAAGTGTTGCCTGAAATATAAGATATATAACCCGGTATAAGTGGTAGCACACATGGAGATAAAAAACTTATAAATCCTGCTCCAAAAGCAATAAATAATTCAATCATTTAAAATTTTAATTATTTATAAAAGCTATTAAAAGTACAACAATGCAAGCTGCCCCATAATAAAAAGGCATAAATTTTCTCCATGAGAATAAAATATTAGCTGCATTTTTTTTTTGTTTTCTATTCATAATTATCCTTTAATACCTAAGTGAGTATATTTTATATTCAAATAATCTTTAATGGCCATTGAGCCGCCTTCTCTACCATAACCTGTTTGTTTAATGCCACCAAAAGGTGCTTCTGCTTGAGCTACCAAAGGTGTATTAACTGCAACAGCTCCTGTTTCTATTTGTTCAGATGCTTTATTTGCTAGTTCCATTGAGTTAGTACAAATATAACTTGCAAGGCCTAGAACATGGTTGTTTGCTCTTTTAATAACCTCATCAAATGTTTTAAATGATAACATCGGGCACAAAGGTCCAAATGGTTCTTCTCTCATAATTGTAAAATCATCCTTTACATCATCAAAAATTGTTGGCTCATAATAAAAACCTTTATTAAATCCTGATGGTTTTTTTCCACCCAACAATACTTTTGCACCTTCTTTTTTAGTTTTTTCTACCAAATTTTCTATTTCATTAAGTCTTTTTTTAGTTGTCATTGGTCCTAATTGAACATCAGGATCTATTCCATTTCCAATTTTTAATTTTTTAGTTTTTTCTACAAATAGATTAACAAAATCTTTTTTCATTTTATCTTGAATGTAAAATTTGCTTGGAGAAATACAAACCTGTCCATTATTTCTAAATTTTGATGCAATAGCCATATCTGTAGCTTTTTCAATATTTGCGTCATCAAATACAATAAATGGTGCATGACCACTTAATTCCATTGTAACTCTTTGAACTTTTTCTGCTGCTTGTTTAAGTATTAATTTTCCAACCCTTGTAGATCCTGTAATTGAAATTTTTTTAATTATATCTGATGAAATTAATTGAGAGGCTATACTTGGAGGATCGCCAGATAGCAAATTTACCACTCCTGGAGGAACTCCAGCTTCTCTACAAATATCTACTAACTCCATTACTCCACCTGGCGCAATTACATCAGGTTTAATAATTACTGAACAGCCTGCAGCTAAAGCTGTTGATATTTTTCTTCCAGCTAAGACTATAGGGAAATTCCAAGGAGACATTGCCGCAACAACTCCAATAGGTTGGTAGTAAACATGAATTCTGGTATCCTCAAATCTACTTTCTACCATTTGTCCATAAATTCTTTTTGTTTCCTCTGAGTTCCATTCAAAAGTATCTGCAGTAACGCCTACTTCACCTTTTCCTTCTGCAAGTGGTTTTCCAACTTCAAGGGTTAACCACTTAGCAAGAACATCTTGTTTTTCTCTTATTAAATCAGCAATTTTTCTAATGATTGCAGATCTTTTCCAAGGAGATGTTTTTTTCCAAACTTCTAAACCTTTTTCAGCAGACTTAAGTGCTTTATCTACATCAGCAGGTGTAGCTTGAGAAGCATGACCAAGAATTTCTTCATTAGCAGGATTTATAACTTCGTAAGTTTTTTTGTCAGATGATTGTTGCCACTTACCGTCTATAAATTGTCCAAATTTTTCGTACATAAATTTAATCTAACATTACTACAAGTTGTGTCCACTATGCAATTTACGCATTATCATATTCATGTAATAATGTTATTTTAAAATCTTTAAGAAAGGAGGTTGATATGGCTAAATTTTATTGTTTTGGAAATTATACTACCCAAGGATTTCAGGGTTTTATAAAAGATCCAAAATCTGATAGATCTAAAGCGGCGCAAGCTGCAGCTGAAGCTGTTGGAGCTAAAATGGTTTCTTATACTGGTTTAAGAGGAGCTTACGATTTCTTTGTAATCTTCGAAGGATCTTTTGAACAAGGTGCCGGTATTAAAATGGCAACAGAAGCAAGTGGCTCTCTTTGTAACATTACAATCTGCGAAGCAATTAATATCAATGATGTTGCTGCAAACGCGGCAAAAATTGCAGCTGCTTATAAAGGACCTGGGCAATAATAAATTATGTATTTAACTTCTGGTATGGCACCAGAAGTTAAATGGTCTCGTAAAGAACTGGAAACATTTTTCCACCTAGTGGATCGCCATCTTTATATCCAGCGTCTTGCATAGATTTTCTATAATTGTAACTTGTCCAATCACCTACGTAACTAATTTTTGCATCTTCTTTTGCTACTCTTAACGTGTAACGGCTTAATGTTTTTTCTGGTATTGAAGAACTAAGAGTTCCATGAAGAGATCTCATATCAAATATAACACAATCCCCTAATTCACAGTCCCACTGTAAAAATTCATATTTATCTTTATTTCCTAAAATATCCGGAGGGAGCTCATACTTTTTACCATCAATAACACATTCATTTCCTTCAACTTTGTGCCCGTCTTTAAATAAAACTCTTAAGAATAACTTATTCCATAAATGAGATCCTTTAACCCAAACAACTCCTTCATTTTTACCTGTTGGCTGTAATGGCAGCCAAAGAACACACATAGTTCCATCCATATCAAAATAGCTAATGTCGTGATGAAATGGTGTTGAAGATTTAGACCCTCCTTCTCTTAAAAACCAATTATCCATAACAAGATTTATTTTTTTCGCTGACATTAATTCAGAAGCTATTTTTGCGTATGGTGAATTGAAAACAAAGTCCTTAAACTCAGGCACCAAATCCCAAGTCCAATAATCTTCTAGGTACGCTGGAACACCTTTTTCTAATGTGTGCGACTTAAATCTTGGGCTTGGATTTTTAATATCTTTTTCAATTCCTTGTTGTAATTTTTTTATCCATTTAATATCAAATTTTTCTTTTAAAAAAATTGCACCATCTCTTTTAAATTGATTTACCTCATCATTAGAAAGAATTTTGGTCATGATATATTCAGCTATATATGTTAACTTATTTCAAAAATAATTAAATGAAAATGCTTAGGGACAGTTTTGGGAGAACATTTCCTTATATAAGGTTATCGATAACTGATGTTTGTAATTTTAAATGCGGATATTGTTTGCCAAATGGTTATCAGATCGACAAAAGTGATAATAGAAAATTTCTTCATATAGATGAGATTAAAAGACTGGCGAAAGCCCTATCGGAATTAGGTGTTTGTAAAATAAGATTAACTGGAGGAGAGCCAACGGTTAGGAAAGACTTCTTTGATATTGTTAAAATTTTAAAAAATGAATCTGGAATTAAAAAAGTTGTTATAACAACAAACGGATATCACTTAGACCAAAAAACAAAACCATTGTTCGATAGTGGATTAAATGGAATAAATATTAGTATTGATAGTCTAGATAGAGAAACTTTTAAAAAAGTTACTGGACATGACAGACTTCCAGAAATTTTATCAGGTATAGGAAAATTACAAGATTTAGGTTTTGAAAATATCAAAATTAATGCGGTTCTTTTAAATGGAATTAATTCATCTGAAAAAGATTTCGAGGAATGGTCAAAATTTATTAAAAGTAACAAAATTGATTTTAGATATATAGAATTAATGCAAACAGGCGATAACCTTGACTACTTCAACAAATATCATGTTTCTGCAAGTATATTTAAAAATTATTTGAATAAAAATAAATGGATACACCAAACATTAGGGAGAGATGCTGGGCCTTCATTAAATTATATTAATCCTGAGTTTAAAGGTAAATTTGGTATAATTGCTCCTTACTCAAAAGATTTTTGCAAATCTTGTAACCGTTTAAGAATAACTTCTAGAGGAGACTTAAGATTATGTTTATTTGGCAGTACTGGAATAAGTATTAGACATTTACTACAAAAAGATGATCAGCTTGAAGAGTTGAAAGATTTAATATTAAAACAGTTAAACTTTAAAAAAGAGTCTCATTACTTAGAGCTTGGTGAAACTGGTTTAACTAAAAATCTATCTACCACAGGAGGTTAATGAAAAATTTAAAAATTATTAATCAAAAGGAATTAAAAGACTGGGCAAAAGAAATTTTCCAAAAAAACTCTTTTAATATGGTTGATGTTTCATCTAAGAAAGAAACATTCCGTAGAGCATTAGCTTCAGGAAAAATTTATGTTGGCAAAGAAGTTTTTGATTTAATTAAAAACAAAAAAATGCCTAAAGGAGATCCAATTACCTTAGCTGAAGTTTCGGCGGTATTAGGTGTTAAAAAAACGAGCGAACTAATACCCCTGTGTCACCCGCTACCAATTGATCATACTGCAACAAAAATAGTAATGAATGAAATTGACAGTTCCTTAGAAGTTTTTTGTGTTGTGTCTGCAGTTGCAAAAACTGGAGTTGAAATGGAAGCAATTATGGGTGTCAATGCTGCATTAATTACCATTTATGATTTAAGTAAAATAGTTAACCCACATCTTAAAATTGATAATGTAAAATTGTTAATTAAAGAAGGTGGAAAAAGTGGATTATGGACTAATCCAGATGGTTTACCAAAGTTTTTAGAAAATATTTTTTAATTATGAAAGTAAAACTTGAACTATACGGCGCAAGTAGAGATTTAAGCAAAAAAAGTTTCATTGAATTTAATATAGAAGGAAAAAGTTCAATAAAAGATCTTAAAAAAAAAATAATAAATTATGTTGATAGTAATTTTAAAGGAAATAATAACTTTAAAAAAATTGTCGAAGCTTCTGCATTTTGTTCAGAAGATAACAATATTGTTTCAGATAATTATATAATCAATAAGGATCAAAAAATTGGTATCATTCCACCAATAGGAGGTGGTTAATGCTTCATGCAAAAATAATAGATCTTGCAAAAGAAAGAATTAGACCAGAGGATGCTGAAGAGTTTATATCATCATCTAAATTCGGTGCTTCAATAGTTTTTTATGGAACGGTAAGAGAAAATAATGAAAATAAAAAAGTTACTGGCATAACTTATGATGCACACAATGAAATGGTAGTTAAAAGTTTTAAAGAAATTTACAATGAAGTTGACGAAAAACTAAAAATAAAAAGCAAAGCTGTATTTATTGAACACGTTAAAGGTTATGTGGGTCTTGGTGAAGTAAGTATAATAATTGCAATAGCTTGCCCTCATAGAGCTGAGGCCTATACTCTTTCAAGATATATAATAGAAGAAATAAAAAAAAGATCACCGATTTGGAAAAAAGAACATTACCAAAATGAAGAAAGTGAATGGTTAAAAGGAAACCCTATTCAAGCTAATTAAAATCTTTTTTTAAATCAAAATCCTTAAAAATTCTGCTGGATGAAACTTTTATAAAATTTGTATTTTTTTTAAGTCTTTTCACCATGAATTTAGCACCTACATCTCCTTTAATTTTTTTAAATTTATTTACTACTGAAATATCAAAACCAATTGGATTCCCTACTTTGCTCTTAAATTTTAATGCATGAACTAAAGATTTTCCTTTTTTAATAGAATTATAAATTTTATTAATATCTGATGATTTTATAAATGGCATATCAGATTGAACAATTATAAAGCCTTTGTCTTTTTTTGATATTTTTCTTAAACCTGATTTAATTGAAGTAGACATTCCTGATTTAAATTTTTTATTTGTTGTAAATAGATTTTTATTATTTTTTTTAATTATTTTTTTCAGTTTTTTGCTTTGATAACCCAATACTATAATGATTTTATTTACTTTGCTTTTTACAAGAGAGTTTAAAACATGATTAATAAGAGGTTTATTTTTAAATTTTTTAATTAGTTTATTTTCACCTTTTAATCTTTTAGATTGACCGGCAGCTAAAAGAATTGCTTTAATCATTTTTTTATTCTCCAATTAAATGATGTGACAATACTCTTGTTTGTTTTTCAATTCGATGTTCAAACAAATAAAGTCCCTGCCAAGTTCCAAGAATTAAATTTTTATTTTTTAAACTTAAAGTTAATTGATTGTTGGTAAGTGCAGATTTTATATGAGCAGGCATATCATCTTTACCTTCGGTTGTATGTTTGTATAATTTTGTATCCATAGGAACTAATTTATGAAAAAAATTTTTAAGATCATGTAAGACATCAGGGTCAGCATTTTCTTGAATAACTAATGAAGCGCTTGTATGCATTATATTAATATTTAAAATTCCATTTTGAATTTTTTGTTTGCCTAACCACTCTAAAGTGTTTTCAGTAAAATTATAAAAGCCTTGACCATTGGTTTTAACTTTAATTTCTTCAAACACTTGTTGCATGTTATTTTTTGTAAGTTTCAGATACTAATTGAGAAATAATCGATAAAGCTATTTCTGGTGCAGATTTTCCTCCTAATTTAATTCCTATTGGTCCATGAATTGAATTTATTTCATCTTCACTAAAACCTGCATCTCTTAATCTTTGACATCTATTCCCATGAGTCTTTTTGCTTCCAAGGGCTCCAATATAGTAAAACTTTTTCTTTAACGCATGTTGTAGTGCAGGATCATCAATTTTTGGGTCATGTGTTAAAGCAATTAATGCAGTATTAGAATTTGTTTCAATCTCTTTAAATGCTTCATCGGGCCATTTATTTATTATACTTATGTTAGGAAATCTTTGCTCTGAAGCGAAATATCCTCTTGGGTCAATAATTGATATTTCAAAATTTAAACTTTTGGCATAATCAACCAAATATTGCGCTATATGAACTGCTCCTACAATTATGACTTTAATGGGTCTGATATAAGTTTCTATAAATATATCTGTGTTTTCAATTACCCCATTTTTTTTTGATTTATAGAATTTATTAATTTGATCGTTATATTTGTCAAAATTTTTACTTAAAGGTTTTTTCTCTTCAAAAAGTTCACTTTCTCCAGTTGAAAGATTTGTTACAATTGCAAATTCTAATTTATTTTCTTTTTTTTTAATTATTTCTTTTAATGTTTCTAGTTTCATTAATTTATTTGTTCTAAGTAAACTGCAATTTCACCACCACATGCAAGCCCTACTTCCCAAGCGCTTTCGTTTGAAACTTTAAATTCTATTTTTTTGAAAGATTTATTTTCTTTTATTATGCCAATGCATTCTCTAACTACAGCAGACTCAACACACCCACCGGAAACTGATCCAGAAAAATCTCCTTTCTCATTAACAATCATTCTACTTCCAACTTGTCGCGGAGAAGATCCCCAAGTTTGGATTACTGTTGCTAGTACTACTTTTTGATTAGTTGTGATCCAGTCGTTTGCTTCTTCTAAAATCTTTTCATCAAATGAATTTTTCATTAGATGTAAAGGTAATACTCAAATATTTATTTAGCAAGCATCAACGGCTTTTTTAGCAAATATTTTAACCATATTTGCCCTATATTCCGCTGAAGCATGTATATCAGAATTCATTCCGCTAGATGGAATTTTAACATTGTCGATAGCAGAAGAAGAAAAGCTTTTTGAAAGAGCACTTGCAATGTTTTTTTCATTATAAACGCATGACTTTGCACCCGTAACTCCAACATTTACTCCGTTTTTATGTTTTGCAACGTAAACGCCTACTATTGCATATCTTGATGCTGGATTTGGATATTTTTGATAACAAGACTTTTCTGGAACTTGAAACTCAACTGATTGAATAAGTTCTCCTTTTTTAAGAGCCGTTTCAAACATTCCTGCAAAAAATTTATCAGCAGTTATTTTTCTGCTACTTGTGTGAATAGTTGCGTTTAGCGCAATACAGGCTGATGGATAGTCTGCAGCAGGATCGTTATTTGCTATTGATCCTCCGATAGTACCTCTGTTTCTTACTTGAGGGTCTCCTATACCTTCAGCTAATGCAGCTAAAGATGGTATCGCTTTTTTAATTTCTTTAGAATTAGCAACTTCTACGTGCTTAGTTGTTGCACCTATGATTACTGACTTACCGCTTACTTTGATCCCTGATAATTTTTTTATTCTTTTTATATCTATAATATCTTTGTAAGAAGCTAGCCCCAGTTTCATAGAAGGAATAGTTGTCATTCCTCCAGCTAGAAAGGCAGAATTTGATGAAGCTAATTTTGTTGCTTCTTTAACATCATTTGTTGAGTGATAATTAAATGTTTTCATAATTTTTCCTTATGCCGCTTTAGAATTTGATTTTTTCATTTTTTGACATGCATTCCAAACTTTTTCAGCAGTTGCAGGCATTGAAATATCAGTGCCAATTGCATTCATTACTGCGTTCATTACTGCTGGAGGAGATGCAATAGCTCCTGCTTCTCCGCATCCTTTTGTTCCAAGCGGATTTGATGTTGCTGGTGTACATGTAAAACCTAAATTAAATTCAGGAAAATTGTCAGCTCTTGGCATTGTGTAATCCATATAAGATGCTGTTACTAACTGTCCAGAATCATCATAATGACAATTTTCATAAAGTGCTTGTCCTATACCTTGAGCTAAACCACCATGAACCTGTCCTTCAACAATTAAAGGATTTATAATTGTACCAAAGTC
The DNA here is from genome assembly GCA_902564565.1 of uncultured Pelagibacteraceae bacterium. GTDB lineage: Bacteria > Pseudomonadota > Alphaproteobacteria > Pelagibacterales > Pelagibacteraceae > Pelagibacter. The sequence continues at coordinate 34,253 of CACFBW010000009.1, forward strand.
ATCTATTGCTGTGTATTTAGCTACTTCAGTAGTTCCTGTATCTGGATCTATTTCAACTTCACAAATGTGAGAGCCTGCAGGAAATGAAAAGTTACCTGGATCAAAGAATGAAGTTTCTTTTAAACCTGGCTCCTCGCCTTCAGGAAGAGGAGATTTAACTTCTCCATAAGTGCCTGGCAAGTAACAAGCAAATGCTACTTCACCAATTGTTTTCTTTTGATTAGATTTCGCAACTATAAATTCACCATCTTTAAACTCTACATCGCTCTCATTAACTTCTAACATTTTTGCAGCAACTTTTTTTCCTTTAGCTATTATTTTATCGCAAGCTTTTACAATAGCTGTTCCACCTACTGTTAATGATCTTGAGCCATATGTTCCATATCCAAATGGACCTTTGTCAGTATCACCGTGAGAAATTTCAATATTTTCTAAAGGTACCCCTAATTGATCTGCAGCTATTTGTGCAAATGTTGTGTCGTGTCCTTGACCATGACTATGTGATCCAGTAAAAACTGTTACATTTCCTGTTGGGTTAAATCTGACTTCTGCAGATTCCCATAAACCAATTCCACATCCAAGAGACATTACAACTGCTGAAGGTGCAATACCACAAGCTTCAAAGTAAGTACAAAAACCTATTCCTCTTATTTTTCCATTTGCTTCTGAATCTTTTTTTCTTTTTTCAAATCCTTTATAGTCAGCAACTTCCATTGCTTTCTTTAAACCTGCATTATAATCGCCTGAATCTACAGAATGTACTAGTGTTTGTTGAAAAGGAAATTCCGTTGGAAAGTTTTTCATTCTTATTTCAGCTGGATCCATTCCGAGTTCTCTCGCTGCTTTTTCGACAAGCACTTCTATTGTATATGTTGCTTCTGGTCTTCCAGCGCCTCTATATGCGTCAACTGGAGCTGTATTTGTAAAAACAGCTTTAACATTGCTGTAGGCTGCTGGCATTTTATAAACTCCTGTCGCACATGGACCAAATAAATAAGTGGGAGTAACTGTTGCAAACACAGATGCATAAGCTCCAATATTGGCTATTGTTTCATTTTTAAATCCTAAGAAAGTACCATCATTTTTAACAGCAAGTTCTGCATGAGTTACGTGATCTCTTCCATGACAATCAGATAAAAAAGATTCAGTTCTATCTGCAACCCATTTTACTGGTCTTTCAATTTTTTTCGATGCCCAACTGCAAACTACTTCTTCAGCATAAGGATAAATTTTTGAACCAAATCCACCACCAACATCTGGAGCTATTACTCTCAATTTATTCTCAGGAGCAACAGCATTAAATGCTGAAATAATTATTCTTGCTAAGTGTGGGTTTTGACTTGTTGTATATAAAGTTATTTCTTCTGTTGAAGGATTGTAATCAGCATTAGCCGCTCTTGGTTCCATGGCATTTGGAACTAACCTGTTATTAATTAAATCAACTTTAATTATTTTATCTGCACTATCAAAAGCTTCCTTCACTTTAGCTCTATCTCCTAATAACCAGTCAAAACATAAATTTTTTGGAATATCTTTATAAATACTATCTGATTTCATTGCTTCGTCTGTTTTTACTACCGCTTTTAATACTTTGTAATCTACTTTTACCAATTCAGCTGCATTTCGCGCTTCATCAAGACTTTCGGCAATTACTACAGCAACATGATCACCTACATAATTAACACTTTCGCTGGCTAATGGTGGATGAGCAGGCACTTTCATATCAGATCCATCTTCACTTTTAATTCTCCAACCCGCAATCAAGCCTCCAATTTTATCGTTAGCTATATCTTTTCCTGTAAGTACAGCTACCACTCCAGAAGCTTTTGATGCTTTAGAAATATCTACATTTTTAATTTGTGCTCTAGCATGTGGTGAACGAACAAAGTATGCGTATGTTTGGTGAGCAAAGGTTACATCTGCTGTGTACTTTCCTCTACCTGTTAGAAGCTTTTTATCTTCTTTTCTTTCAACTCTAGATCCAACTAAACTTGCCATTATAAATATCTCCTTCTTTTACATTTTTGTTGCAGCTTCTTTAACTGCAGCCACTATATTTTGATAACCTGTACATCGACAAATATTTCCTTCTAGCCAGTCTCTTATTTCTTTATCGCTAGGATTCTTTTTGTGTTTAAGTAAATCGATTGCACTCATAACCATTCCTGGAGTGCAAAAACCACACTGCAGACCATGTAATTTTTTAAATGCTTCTTGCATTGGATGCATTTTTCCATTTGATACAAGTCCTTCAATTGTTGTAACTTTTGAACCATCAAGATCGGCTGCTAAAGCTGTGCAGCTTTTAATAGATTTACCGTCAGCATGAACAACGCATGCTCCACACTGGCTTGTATCACATCCAACATGTGTACCCGTTAAATTTAAAACTTCTCTTAAAAATACTGAAAGAACTGTATGATCAGCTACTTCTTTTGATACTTTTTTACCGTTAACTTCTAATGTAATTTTTTTCATAGTCTTCCCTTCCTCTGAAAAAACTTTCATATTAAAACACAATACTAAATGATCTTCAATTGTATAAAAAAATTAAATTCTAGTATAGCGTGAATTAAATTATAAAAAATCCTATAACAATAACAGTCAAAACTATTGCCAATGAATAGATATAAATATTTTTGTTTGATTTTTTATTTATTGCTGGAACTTCTTTTTTAGAGTCATTTGACAATTCAGTTGATGAAACCTTTTTAATTGTAATTAATTCAGAAAATTTACCAAAAAAAATATCTGCCATTTTTTTTGCTGTCATATCAATAAGTCTTGAACCAACTTGTGCGATTTTTCCACCAACATTAGCTTCTACTTCATAAATAAGTTTTGTACCATCTTCACAATCTTCAAGACTAACTTTGGCAGAACCAGATGCAAAACCAACAGCTGAATTTCCTGACCCTTCAATAACGTAACTATTTGGTGCGTTAATTTCTTTTAACTCGATATCTCCAGTAAAACTTGCATTAAATGGACCAATTTTATTTGTGGCAGTGGCTGTAAATTCTGTTTCTGAGTTTTTTAAGAATTCCTCACACCCCGGTATAGCCTGTTTTAAAATTTCTGGATTGTTTAAGGCTTCCCAAACTTTTTGTTTTTTCAGATTTATTTGATAAGATCCACTTAGTTTCATAACTATAATAAAACTTAACATAAAAAATTATGGATGATAATACAAAAAAAGAATTACAATCTGCTGCTTTCGACAGATTGTTAAATCATTTAAGAGAAAGAAAAGATGTACAAAATATAGATTTGATGAATCTTGCTGGTTTTTGCAGAAATTGTTTGTCTAAATGGTACAGAGAAGAAGCAAAAAAAAAAGGAATTGAAATTTCAGATCCTGATTCAAGAAAACATGTTTATGGGATGTCCTACTCTGAATGGAAAGAAAAATATCAAAAATAAATATTTTTCTTTTTAAATGATTAAATTGTTTCCATTAATATTTGTACTTCTTTGGTCTTCGGCTTTTATAACCACAAAACCTATTGTCGACTATAGTGATCCATTTGCTGCTCTAGCATTTAGGTTTTTAATTGTAGCGTTTGGTTTTTTTTTATTTTCAGCTTTTAAACAACAAAAAGTTTTAGTACCAAAAAAAAACGCGCTTGAATCAATCTTTAGTGGGGTTTTATTTCATGGTTTTTATCTCGGAGGTGTATTTTTTTCTATATCAAAAGGTCTACCAACTGGAATTGCTGCATTAATAGTAACTCTTAACCCGGTTCTAACTAACGCTCTAGCAGGTCCATTGCTAGATGAAAAAGTTACATGGAAACAGTGGATCGGCGTTATACTCGGTTTTTTAGGTGCAACAATAGTTTTGGGTCTTGATGTTGGTTCGGAGTTACCAACAATTGGTATAATTGCAGTTTGTATATCTTTGATTGCTGTAACTAGTGGAACTTTATGGCAAAAAAAACTAAGCAACGACTTATCTTTACCAGTGAGTAATATGTATCAAGCTATTGGTGGATTTACATTTCATCTAATTGTAGTTTTGCTTTTTGCAAAACCTTACATAGATTTCTCTTCAACTTTTATAATCGCGATGAGTCATCAAATTTTATTAGTTTCTTTTGGTGCTTTTACTATTTTGATGTATTTAATTAAGCACAATTCAGCTAGCAAAACTGTATCTGTATTTTTTTTAATTCCAGCTACTTCTGCTGTAATTGCATGGATTTTTTTAAACGAAACATTAAATATTTATGATGTTTTTGGTTTTACAATAGCTTCCATTGGTGTGTTTATTGCTACAAGAGAAAATAAATAAGTTTTTTTATTTTTCTTTAAGTCTTGTAAATAGTTCTACAAAATTACAAGGTTTATGATTAATATCTAATTGATGTATTAAAATTTTATCCCACGCATCTGTAACACCTCCCGATGATCCTGGTAAAGCAAATATGTATTTTCCATTTGCGAGAACTGCACACGCTCTTGATTGAATTGATGAAGTTCCAACTGTTTCTAAACTATAATATCTAAAAATCTCTCCAAATCCTGGTATATGTTTATCCGCAATTTCATCTAACGCTTCAGGAGTAATATCTCTTCCTGTTAAACCAGTTCCTCCAGTTGTAATAATTACATCTATTTTTTTTTTCTTTGTCCATTCTTTTAAAATTTTTTTAATATCTTTTTTATTATCTTTACAAATTTTTCGTTCAACTAAATTATGATTAGCTTCTTTAATTTTGTTGACCAAAATTCCTCCAGATTTATCTGTTTTTATATTTCTAGTATCGGTTACAGTTAAAAGTGCTATATTTACTTTCATAAAATAAGTTAATTTCTAATATGATTATATTATCAATTTTATTTTTTGTAACTGCAATATTATATGCAAGTGTTGGGTTCGGGGGCGGCTCAACTTATTTAGCTCTTCTTTTGCTGTGGGGAGTACCTTACTTTATTTTTCCTGTAATAGCTTTATCTTGTAATATTATAGTCGTTTCTGGAAATTGTTTTAACTATATAAGAGCAGGAAACCTAAACTTAAAATTATTATTACCTTATCTAGTTGGATCTATACCGTTAGCTTTTATTGGGGGTTCTTTGCCAGTAGAAAAAGAGTTTTTTGAAATACTTTTATTCATAGTTTTAACGCTAGCAGGTTTGATGTTATTGTTTAAATTTAAATCTTATGATGACAAAATAGAAATTTTCAGAAAAATTCCAATAGCATTTTCAATTTTGATTGGAGGAATTTTAGGTTTTGTTTCTGGGATTGCTGGTGTTGGAGGAGGAATTTTTTTAAGTCCCATTCTTTTTTTACTAAGAGCTGGAAAACCTAAACATATTGTAACAGCGGCTTCTCTATTCATATTAATAAATTCTTTATCAGGAATTATTGGGCAATTAACAAAAACTGCTGTTCTAATTGAAATACAAAATTACTGGTTTCTTTTTTTGGCAGTTTTAATTGGAGGTCAAATAGGTAATTTTTTAAACTTAAAGATATTTCCCACTCGATTATTGGCGTTAGTTACAGCTGGACTAGTTTTATTTGTTGCTGCTAGAATGGGTTACAAAATATTTTTATAACTTTTATGGATAAAGGTTTTTTTAAAAAAACAAGAATTCTAGATGGAGGTATGGGCCAAGAGTTGCTTTATAAAGGTTTAAAACCAAAAGGAACGTTATGGTCGGCTCATGCGTTAATTGACAAAAATTGTCATAAAATGGTTATTGATGCACATTTAGATTTTATAAATGCTGGAGCTGAAGTAATAGTTACTTCAACATTTACCGCTAGAAGAAATAGATTAATACAAAATGATAGTGAAAAATATTTTGAAGAAATAAATATTAAAGCTGTTGAGTTGGCTCAAAAAGCAAGGGACACCTCAAAAAAAAATATTTTAATTGCTGGAGGTTTGCCTAATCAAAAACAAACCTATAGCGCTGATTTAGGTAAAGATTTAAACGTAATAGAAAAAAATTTTTATGATCAAGCAAAACTTCTTAAGAACGGAATTGATTTTTTTTACCTGGATGTAATGAGTAGTGGATTAGAATGTGAAATTGCACTTAAAACAATTGAAGCATACAGTATACCAGTCTTAGTTGGTATCCATATAAAAGATGATGGAAAACTACCATCAGGAGAAAAAATTAATGACATTGTTACAAAATATAAAAATAATAACTGGCTTGGAGTTATTGCAGCTTGTGTTTCGCCCAAAGCATATGAATTAATTATTAATGACTTGCAAAAACTAGAAATGCCACATGGATTTAAGTTAAATGCATTTAAAAAGATACCAGAAGGTTATACTGTCGCTTCTAAAGATCAGTGGGGTAATGCAGGCAATCCAAATACAGTTTTAGGAGTAAATAGTGATTTAAATGAATCTAATTTCTATGAGTATGTAAAAAAATTTAAAGAAAGTGGCGCAACTATCTTAGGTGGGTGCTGTGAAATAAGACCATCGCACATAAAAGAAATTGCTAAACTGATTTAACTTTTCTAAATGAAGATTTTTTTACAAAATAAATTCCTAAAACTACAGCAGCTACCGCAACAATCACCTTTGCAGTAATTATTTCATTTAAAAAAATATAGCCTAGTATAATTCCAAATATTGGGATTAAATAAGCTACCTGTGCTTGGAAAACCAAACCATTGTTTTTTAATATTCTAAATC
>CACFBW010000010.1:0-32500 GCA_902564565.1 uncultured Pelagibacteraceae bacterium
TTTTTTTATATTTTTTACCAATTATCTTAGCAATTTTTGTTAATTTTGTTTTTTTACCAGATGCAATATTAACTGTGCCTTTAATTTCTTTTTTTGAAAAATTAAGTATAATTTTTCCTATATCGTCAACGGATATAAAGTCTCTATAGTGGTTTAAATTTTCTAATGTTATTTGTTTTTTTGAATTCTTAATTTTTTTTTTTAAGTCTGGAACAAGATAGTTTTTACGTTGATTAGAATTTGTTGTACTAAATATGCGACCTATACAAAATTTAATTTTTTTTAATTTCAATCTTTTAATTTGTTTTTCACCTAAATATTTAGTCTTTCCATAATAAGTAATTGGTTTAATAGGAAAATTTTCTTTAATTTTCTTTTTTGAAGATGAATAAACATGAGAAGTGGATGCAAAAAAAAACCATTTTATTTTTTTTTTCTTTTTTAAAATTGAATCTACTAAATTTTTAGTACCTGTTACATTTACATCAAATGCCATTTTTTTATTTCTATTAACTAATTTTATTGGAACTATTGCTGCTAAATGTATTATTAAATCAAAATTATTTTTATTTACCCAATTTTCAACTTCCTTTTTTTTTGTAATATCTCTCTTAAAATAAAAAAACTTAAAATTTTTTTTATTTTTAATTAAATTTTTACCAATAGAACCAGTATGACCTGTTATTCCACAAGTTATTTTTTTTTTCATTTATTCAAGTCCATTTTTTTTAAGATAAATAGTTTTCTAACGCAGTAGTATGTCTAAAAATACTATATTTTCTTACATTTTTTTTTACATATATTTTTTTTCTTAAAACGTTTTTTTCATTATCATTGATAAATAAATTAAATTTTTTATTTAAAGAAATTAAATCATTACTATCAAATAAATAACCACCATCTTCATTTTTACCTATAATTTCTTCTGGTCCACTTTGACAATTGCTTGATAAAATACTTATATTATTGATTGCCGATTCAACTAAAACAAAACCCGGATCTTCCCAAAGTGAAGTCAAAATAAACAACTTGCTGTTCGCTAAGTATTTGTAAATATTTTTTTTATGTCCAAGAAAAAATATTTTCTTATCTAAATTATAGATTTTAATTTTTTTTTTTAGATTGCTTTGCATTTCTCCCTCACCTAAAATAAAAACTTTATACTCTTGATATAAATCTTTATTTTTTCTATAGGCTTCTAAAATCAAACCAAAATTTTTTTGTTTAGTAATTCTACCTACTAAAATAATATTATTTTTTTTAAAATTTTTATCTTTAATTTCTTCTTTTTGTAGGTGTTTAATTTCTTTAATACTAAATATTGGATCATGAAGAACAAAAACTTTACTTTGGTCAAAAATTTTTTCCTCAATTAAAACATTTCTAGTTTCTTCTGTTGGACAAAAAACCTTAAAAACGTTTTTTGATGTTTTTTTCCATAAAAACTTTCTAAAAAAATTTAATTTAGGTTTTCCAGAAATTCTTATAACTAATTTTGTATTAAATTTATAAATTGAGAATAATATCAATGGCAAAGAAATCATTAAATGAGCTATAAAAAAATCTGGTCTATACTTTAACAAAATTTTTTTTAAAGGATTAAAGCAAAGTATAAAAATTAAAATATATGAAATTCTACTTTTGACAAAGCCATACCTTGGTAATTTGTTTATAATGTTTAATTTTGAGTTTAAAAAAAATTTATTATTAATTTCATCAATTTTATAATTCCATTCACCCAAACTATTTACAATATATGCATTATAATTTTTAGAATATTTATTAATTCCTGCTACAGAGTTATAGATTGCCTTAACGGTTGCAATTCTATTATCTAAAAATGGCCCCCAATAAAATATTTTTTTCATTTAACTTTTTTTTAAAAAAATAAATAAATCATAAAAACCAAAATTAAAAATTGCCTTTAATTGGATTAACATTTTTTTCTTCCTATAAGTTATGATGTTTTTGTATTCTGATAGATATACTCAAAACTTTTTCTAAAAAACATCTTTAATTTAAAAACCTTTGTAAATCCATTTTCCATTAAGTAACTATTAATCATTGAAAATGTATATCCTTTTTTAATCATATCATCATAATGATGTTCAAAATATATGTAATCTACAATTTTTATTTTTTTACTTAATCCTTTAATAACTCTCAATTCATATCCTTCGGTATCAATTTTTAATATATCTATTTTTTTTATATTATTAGAATCAATAAAATCAGATAACAAAATTGGCTTTAACTTAAATTCTATAGTTTTTGATTTTCCCAAAGAAAACAAATTAATTAAAAAAGTCTTTTTTTTATAATACTTTGAATCATGGTTAATTTTATTCATAGTTGAAGAAGATGACTCATCAAGTTGATAAAAATCAGTTTCTTCTTCACTGTTTCCAGCTGCTTTATTTATAATATTGATATTGTTTTTATTTAATTTAAATATTTTTTTTTCCAAAAATTTGAAATTGATAGGACTTGCTTCAAATGCATAATAGTTTTTAACTTTAAAATTATTATAAAATAAATCAAGAGTTTCTCCTCTATGTGCGCCAATATCAAAGATCATATCAATGTTTATAAACTTTGATTTAAAAAAATTTAAAATTTTCCTCTTATTAAAAAAATCAAAAATTGAAAGTAATAAAATTGTTATTTTCATTATTTAAAAAATTTTTCAATACCTCTGGATGTAAAAAAGAGTAAAAAAGGCATACAAGGTGTAAAATATCTAGGATTTCCCATCCACCCACTTACTAACAAAAAATAAGCTATAATTAATATAAAAAGCATATAAATCAAAAAAAGATTTTTGGGCAAAATCTTTTTTCTAAAATCTGAAATAATTGAAACTAAACCAACTAATGAAATAAAATAAATTATTAGTGAATATATTATTACGATACTAAGATAAAAATAATACTTTTTACTTTTAAGTTTCCAATATCTTGTGCCTTCTTTTTTTCCTTTAGTTTTATCTAAATTCATGTCTTTTATTACTTGAAATGGATCAATCATCATTGTTTGAAAGGTTTTCCATATATGATATCTCGCTGATTCAAAAGGATATTTTAAAATAATTTTGATCGCATAGTCATTTTGTAAATTATATAATTTTATTTTTGCACTTTCATATTCTAAGTTTAATTTATTTCTTTCTATCCAATTTTTATTAAGTTTCTTTTTATACTCTTTGACTTCATCAAGATTTATATTTTCTTTTTTAGAAATTAATTTATTTATAAAATAATGAAAAAGTGCAGATTTCGCTTGATAAGGTGTAACATAAAATGTGTCTGATCTTTTAAAATTTGTATAACCAATGTAAGAAACAATTATTAACATTCCAAGCATCAAAAAAATTATAGGCTTGTAAGATTTATCTCTAAATACATAAATTATATAAAAAATTATTGGAAGCCAAAGACCTATGGATATACTTCTTTGCGCATACATAAAACCTAATAATAAACCAAAAAAGAAATAACCTATATAACTTAATTCAAAACTAAATATAAATATTAATAAAATTATTATAAATGATAAATAAATAGACTCTGTAAAAAATGATGAGTGATATTGTATAATGGTTGGTTCTAAACTTAAAAATAAAAATAAAATTGTCAAATATCTTGAAGAAAATCTACTTTTTAATTTTTTAAATAAAAAAAATAGACAAGAAAAATATAAAATCGATTGTAATGCTAAAAAGCCAAATTTTGAGTTTTTTGATTTATGAATTTTTATTTTTTTATTTTCGCCTGTATTTTTATCTAAAATATTAACTGTTTCATAAATTTCTTCATTTATAAAATGATAATAAAGACCAACAAAAATTTGAGGTAAAAAACTTCTATAATATTCTTTATCAAATTTAAAAAATTCATTTTTTTCTAAGTTTTTTTTATAGCTATCAGCGTAATCAAATATTCCAGCAATATCAGATCTTACAATTGAATGTATATATGTCCCATCTTCTCTAATTCTGATATTGTCATATTTGTTAATTATAAAATTTGAAAAAATAATACTTATAGTCAGTCCTGCTAGAAATATAAAAAAAAAATTTTTGTTATAAATTTTACGCATTCTGTTTATAATTAATTAAAAGTGAATAGTTTATCCAAAAAATTGTAGCTGTATAGCTAGTAAAAAAACTACCTGAAGGGAGCAAGGGTATTAAAGTTGCAACTAAAAACAAAATACTACCAATTTTATAAAAATTATTTTTTAAATATTTTCTTCTCCATAACAAAAATATAATATTAGATAAAATTAAAATATAACCTATGAGACCCAATTCTGATAATAATTCAAAATGTGTTTGATGTGGATGAGTGGTCGCGACATTTTTTTCGTATCTAAATTTTTTCAAACCAACACCATACCAGACATTATCTTTAAAAATAACTAATGCATCATTATAATGACGAAAATAATTATTCTTTTTAATTAAATTTTCTTTATTTAGTTTTTCTTCTTTAAATAATTGAATAACATCTTTAAATATATGATGATAAAATTTACTTTTTAGCACTGGAGAGTTTATAATTATGAAAATACTAATTAAAGCAAAAATAACAAATGCTAAAAATTTTTTATAAAATGGTTTTTTATAAACTACAAATACAAAAATAAAACACATTAAAGTTATTTTTAAAAAATTTGACCTTTCTCCAATTAATAGCGAAGTAATTAAAAAAGTTATTAATAAAATAAAAAACAATTTTTTATTAAAATTATTAAAATAAGATAAAGCAAGAAATATAAAACCAAAGTAATATCCGCCAATTTTAAGTTCATCGCCGGTGAAGCCTGCCAATCTACCTGGGTAATTTGCTGAAAATCCTAGAATATTTTGACCATTAAAATATTCTAACATCAAATCAATACTTACAATTAAAAAAATAAATGACCAAAATTTTATAATTTTATTTTCATTTTTATTCAAATAAAAAGAAATTGCGTAAGCTAGTAAAATAAAACGAATAAAACCAAAAGCTCGTATTATACTTTCATTATTTTCAGCTATAAAAATTGCATTATAAATCAAATATAAATATATAATTATAAGGAAACGAAAATTATAATCCTTAAGAAAATAAAAGTTTTTTTCTTTAAAACATACTAATAGATAAAAAAATACAATTATAATTATCGTTAAATTGCTTATCAATGTTCCCACAAATAAGCTGATTGGTAAGAAGCAAATCAAATAAATATTGAGATTATTAAGACTAATTTCTTTTTTCACACTATTAATTTATTAACTTACTATTAAGACAAAAATATGTTTTTAAATTTGTTAATTATTTTTAACAAAAATAGAAATATTATATAAAGTGGATTTTGACCATTATCAATCCTAATTTTTGACTCTATAAAATAAATTTTGTAAAAAGGAACGTTGAATGAAATTCTATTTAAATCTAATTTACCCACTGCTTTCTTCGATATTTATGTCTTCTACTTTCTATCTTTTATCTATAATACTTTTATCTATAATAACATTAATTAAATCTAAATTTAAATTATGAAAATTTTAATCACTGGAAGTTGTGGGTTTATTGGATTCAACCTATCTTTATTTTTATTAAGAAAAGGATATAAAATATATGGAATTGATAACATAAATAATTACTATGACGTAAAAATTAAATACAAAAGACTTAAAATTCTTAAAAAATTTAAATTATTCAAATTTTATAAATTTAACTTAGAAGATGAAAAAAAATTAATAAAAATTTTTAAAAATAAATTTGACGCCGTTATTCATTTGGCAGCTCAAGCCGGTGTAAGGTATTCTATAAGTAATCCAAAAAAATATATCCAAAGTAATGTATTAGGTTTTTTTAATATATTAAATGCATGCAGATTAAAAAATGTAAAAAAAATTTTATACGCATCATCAAGTTCAGTTTATGGAGATAAAAAAAAATTTCCATTAAAAGAAACTGATATAATAAATCCAAAAAATCTTTACGGTCTTACAAAAAAGAACAACGAAGAAATGGCGGAAATATTTAAAAATTTTTATAATTTAAATTTAATTGGATTAAGATTTTTTACAGTTTATGGAGAGTATGGAAGACCAGATATGTTTATGATGAAGTATTTAAATTCAAAGAAATTTTTTGATCTATACAATTATGGAAATCATTATAGAGACTTTACATACATAAAAGATGTGAATGAAATTATATTAAAATTATTAAATAAAAGAAATCGCGGTCACTTAATTCTAAATATTTGTAGCAACAAAACAATTAAAATCACAAAAATTATATATGAGATAAACAAGTATGTGAATAAAAAAAATTTACATATTAATAAAATAAACCTTCAAAAAGCTGACGTTGTAAAGACTCATGGTCAAAATAAAAAAGTAAAAGAATTAACTAATTTTAAAAATTTTACCTCTATTAAGTCAGGAATTAAATTTTTAACAGATTGGTACAAAGAAGATATGAAAAATTAAAGACTATTAAAAATTTTTTCATATATTTTTGCACTTCTTTTTTTTTCAAATTTAAAAAGGTGCCTCTTAGACATTGATGCTTTTTTTCTTAATCTTGAAGGATTATTCAAAAATTTATTTATTTTTAAAACTAAGCTTTGTGGTTTATTTATATCAAACAAATCTCCATAACATCCATTTTTTAAAATTTCATAAATTCCACCATTGCTTTTTGAACAAATTACTGGAACCGATTGACTCAGTGCCTCAACTACAACATTGGGAAAACCTTCAAAAAAAGACGTATTTATGAGCAAATCACTTTTTTTTAAATAAGGAAAAATATCCTCTTTAAATCCTAATAATTTAATTTTATTTTTCAACCCGTAATTTTTAACTTTAGTCTCAATTTTTTTTTTCAAAGGTCCATCTCCAATAATATTTAAATTATATTTTCTTTTGTCAATGCCTTGAAACGCATCTATTAATATTTCTAACCCTTTCTCCTCAGATAGTCTGCCGATCCAAATAATATTTTTAGGAATTCTATCTTTATATTTTTTTTTTTTAAATTTACTGAATGAACCCGGGTATACAAATATTGATTTAGATCTTGAATATAAACTTACTTTTTTTGCAACTCTCTTTGAATTTGCGATTATTAAATCTGCTTTTGTATAAACAAGTTTTATTAAAAATTTTATTATACTTTTTTTAAAAAAATCTATTAAACCAAAATAAATAAATAGTTCGCTTAAAGTTGTTCTTTCAGTAAATATAAACTTAATATTGTCTTGCTTTTTTTGGAATAATCCAATTAATACATTCGCATGAAATAAATTTGATATAAATATTGTTTTATATTTACTTTTAGCTATTTGACTAATAATTCTAGCAATTTCACTTTGGGCAAATATTGTTTTACTTTTTTTAATTTCATAAACTTTTGCAATATTGCTTAGTTCATATTTATATTCGCATTTATCTAGACATAAAATATTTAAATTAAAATTTTTTTTGTTAAGATTTTTACATAAGGAAAAAATGGAATTCCCAGCTCCTCCTTTCACGAATTCAGGTAAAAAAAAAATTAAGTTTTTTTTTTTCATTTGGAAAAATAATTAAATATATCTAGATATTTGAACTTATTTTTTTTATAGTCTCTATAAAATTTATTTTTAAAATTTTTATGGTTTACAAGAGGTATAATCAAATCATAATTATTCATTTTTTTAATTTTATTTAAAGTATTAAATTTTTTCGATTGTAATTTATCTATCTTTGGATCATATGCGTTAATTTTATTCTTAAATTTTTTTTTAAGTTTCAAATAAAGATTCAATGCAAGAGAATTTCTGAGGTCAGATACTTGCGCTTTATAGCTCACTCCCAAAATTAAAATTTTTTTTAATTTTTCACTCTTTATTTTTTCTACAATTTTTTTAAAAATAAAATATTCTAATTCATCATTTACTTTTCTTCCTGAAAGCATAAATTGAGCATTATGACCTTTGGTTTTTGCATAATGATAAAAATAATATGGATCGACAGGCAAACAGTGTCCGCCGACTAAACCTGGCGAAAAATCCAAAAAATTCCATTTAGTTTTTGCAAGCTTGATCACCTCTTTAAAATTTAAATTTGATTTTTTGCAAACCATAAATATTTCATTCATGAAAGCTATATTTATATCTCTTTGGATATTCTCAATCACTTTTGACATTTCGGCATTTTCAATTGATTTTGAAAAAACTATATTATTTGAAATTGTATTATAAACTTTTGAAATATTTTTTTTAATAATATTAGGACAACTGTCATAAGAAACGATTTTTTTAATTTTTTTAATTGTATTAACCTTATCTCCCGGATTAAGCCTTTCAGGGCTATAACCTAAAAAAATTTTTTTGTTTTTAAAATATCTATTTTTAAAAGATCTTATTAAACCTGGATATACAGTGGACTCAAAAAAAATTATATCTTCATTTTTTATAACTTTATTTAAAATTTTACATGATTTTTCAAGCGGTCTAAGATCAGGTTTTTTATTAGGATATATTGGCGTAGGGACAGTAATTATATAAAAATTACTGTCATTAAGATCAGAAACCTTGTTTGAAAATTTTGACTTTTTATTCAATTTTAAATCATTAAAAGAAAATTCTTTATTAACGTCAAATCTATTTTTTAGTTGATAAATTCTGTCTTTATTAATATCAAAACCTACACAGATGAACTTTTTTTCCAACCGCAAGTAAGTTGGAAGACCAACATAACCAAGGCCAATTACTGCAATTTTTATTTTTCTATTCATTTAAATTTAAATTAAATTAAATAATTTCCTTAAAAATATTATAAATATCTTTTTTTTCAATTAATACTGGGTTATTCGTAAGTCTTTGAACATTCACATTTTTTAGAATTAAATCTAAGCTAGATGGTATTTTTTTATTAATAATAGAGAGTTTTTTTTCTAATGACAGGTTTGATCTAATTTGGTCTATTTTAAAAATTAATTCATTAATATTTCTCACTTTTAATAATTTAAATAAAAAAGTATATCTTTCATTTAAGTTATACTTTGCAGTTGATTTTTGTAAATTCAAATAATTATGTTGTAAAAAATTATTAAATGTTAATGAAACTGCATGACCATGATTAATATTAAAGTGAGATGTAAATGGATAAGATACCGCATGTGGTGCTATTGTTTTTGAAATTGAAATAGCTTTGCCAGAATAATAAGCTGCAAGAGATAATAAATAAGCTTTTTTGCGTGTTTTATTTTTTAAAAAATTCTCATAATTTTCTGTAAAAATTTCAATTGATTTTTTTGAATATTCTAAGCTTTTTGCGGTAGATTTTACTGAAAACATTGACTCAACTGATTGAGCAAAACAATCAAAAGCACTAGATGTTATAACATTAATTTTTTTATTGTTAATTACAAGTTCAGGAAATAACGCCATATTATTTGGCTTAATTAAATTGTGCTCAATGCTATATTTTTTTTTATCTATATACAAAACAGCATTAGTTGTTACCTCGGCTCCAGTACCAGCTGTTGTTGGAATAGCTATTATATCACAAAATCTTTTTTTAATTTGATAATTATTTTTAATTATTTTTTGTTTAATATTATTTACATCAAACATTGTATTGGCAATTTTTGATAAATCTAATACAGCGCCTCCACCAATAGCTAATATTAGATTGGGTTTGTGTTTTTTTATTTTTTTTATTAAAATCATTAACTCACTTATCTCAGGTAATTTTTTTTTTTTAAGATATAAAATTTTTTTCTTATTAACTGTAAGTTTTTGAATTATTTTATTTGCATTAGAACTATAGTAAGATTTATTTCCACCAATAATTAAAACATTTTTATAATTTTCGTTAATAATTATTTTGTTCAAATTTCTAAAATTATAGTTATCTACTAACTCCATATTTCCTTTTAATTTTTTTTTTAATCGATGATGACGATATTCTTAAGGTGTATCTAGGTTCAATCAATTTACCATTCCATTTCTTCAAGATTTTTAGAGCATCTTTTCTAGTTTTTTTTTGTACACCTTTTTTCCAATCGTCACCATGAATTACATAATCAGGTTTTATTTTTTTTAAATTTGGAACATAATCTAAAGTATTTTGTTTAACAATTTTATTTACGTATTTAATGCTTTTCAAAACAACTTTCCTTTGATTATAATTTAGTATTGGTGGTCGCTTATATTTTTTAATTGCAAAATCAGTTAATAATCCAACAATTACATTTCCATATTTACTTCCTATTTTTAAAATATTTATATGTCCCGGATGAATTATATCTGCGCTCATTGCACAATAAACTTTGAGTCTCTTTTTTTTATTTTTCATTTATTAATTATATAATATATATTCATACAAATTTTAATATTAATTAGTTTGCCAAATCCAATAATGTTCTTATAAGGTATAAATATTTTAGTGTTTAAAATTTGATATGAAAAAAAAAGTTACATTTTATTATCATGATTTACACCAAAAACATTTATTTAAGTATGTTTCCAGACATTTAAATAAGAAAAAGTTTAATATTTTTTTTACCAAAAATTTAAGTCAAAAAAGTGATATTGGTTTTTATGCTGAAAACTCTAATAACATTAAGAAAATAAAATCAAATATTTCTTTTATTAGTATTGGTGGCATGGATCAAGGAAAATTATTTTGGCCAAATTTGTGGATAAAGGAAAGTTGGAAAAATTTTGATTTTGGAATATTGCCAGGTACGCATTGGGCAAATATGTGGAAGAAATCTTCATGGTATGACAAATCATTACCAAAAAAAGGAATGCTTTTGACCGGCTGGCCAAAAACTGAGTATTTAAATAATATAAAATTAAAAAAAAATAAAAAAAAAACAATTCTATATGCGCCATGTTTTGAGACAGACAACAAAGGGATTGAGGTCGTAGATGCAATAAAAAATCTTAATGTTAAATTATTAATAAAACATCTTCCATGGAACCATAAATGGCAAATTGTAAAATTTAAAGATGTAAGAGATAATATAAAAAAAATGACACACTATGCAAAGCTGAAACTTAACAATAAAGTCGATGTTATAGATTCTAAAGAAAATATCATGAAGTATTATAATAAAGCAGATATTTTAATTACTGATGAATCTAGTGTTATGTATGAAGCTTTATTATTTAATTTACCAACACTAAGTTGTGAAGATTGGCCAATGAGAACAAACAATACAAATAGACCTCGTGCAATACATAAAGATGAAACGGTATGCAACTATGTGTCAAAAGATAATCTAAGAGAAAAAATACTTGAAATGTTTAAAAAAAATAAACTATTTAAAAGAAATATTAAAAAAAAAAAAAATTTTCACTTTTCATACATTAATAATAGTGCAAAAAATTTATCTATTTTTTTAGAAAACTACCTAGAAAAGAAAAAAATTAAATTTCAAATAAAACCTCTATATAAAAAAAATTATATCAAAAGCAGAACTGTGGAAATTTTAAATTTTTTTAATTAACAATTTTAATCGAATCAATTATTTTTCCTGTTGCTTTTCTTTTTAAGTGAACTTCACCTAGGTGACATACCACTGAACCAAATATATCCGCTCTAGTTTTGTATAGAATCACTTTTTTATTTTTTTTAAAAACTTTCTTATTTATTAAAGTGCATAAATTTGGTTGATTATATTTCTTATAAACTAAATGTTCTTTCATTTTTTTTAAAAAGTATTTCTTATTTACCATTACTGCATATTTAAATTCATTATAATTTAATAAAACATCGTTTAAAGAACATATTGCATGATAAGGTCCAGTCATTTTTTTTTCTAGGTGATTAAATATATTTAAATTGAATTGTTTTACTTTATTTTCTGGCATTTTGTTAAATGCAACAAAAGCTCCGCCTGTTAAACCGAATAAACCTTTACATGAACTATAACTTAAAATATCAGCAAAATAATGGTTTTCCTCCAAACCTATAGATGCTGTTGCATCTAAAGCTAATTTTGCATTACATTTTTTTTTTAATATTTTAAATTTTTCTATTGGGATTTTTAATCCTATGCTTGTTTCCACTGGGCAACCAATTACCCAGTCATATTTTTTACTAACAAAATTCATTTTTTGATAATTTATATAATCTATTTCTTTTATTTTTTTATAAATTTCTTTATTCACTTTTGACATATAAAATAATCTGTCAGAATAAAATCCTGTCTTTATTATAAGAACATTTCCATATAAAAAATTACTAACCATTATTTCTAATGCTAAACTTGCAGAACCTTGCATCCTAGCAAGATATTTATGTCCACTAATTTTTTTTAATTTATTTAAAACGTTTTTTTCTATTTTTTCATACTCTACATCGCCTCTACCAAAGCACGGTTGAATTGAGGTAATATTCTCTTTTAAAAGGCTTGCCGGTCCAGGAGTAAAAATCTCTTTTCTACTATTTTGGAATTTTACAAATTTTTCTAAGTATTTTTTCATTTTAAAACTGATTTTATAAATTTTTCTTTCAAAAGATTCATTTTTTCTGATGGTCTAGAGATATTTTTTCTGTGACCTTTGTTTAATATAATTTCAATAAAAAAACTATTCTTAGACTTAATAGATTTTTTAAGTGCATTAATCACATGTTCATCTTTCCAGCATAATAAATATTTTTTATATCCAAGTTCTTTGGCTAGTCTGTAAAATTTTACATGCTTAGCTGAATTGTCATGACCTCCTACCGATTCATGACTATAATTGTTAAAGAGAATATGAACTAAATTATTAAATTTTGAACTAGTTGCTAGTGAACCCAAATGCATTGTGATTGATCCATCACCATCAAAACAAAATATTTTTTTATTTAACTTGTTTGCCATACCAGTAGCAATGGATATCGCATGTCCCATACCGCCAACACACATAAAATTATTTATTTTATTATTATTTTTTTTTACTATCTCGTTCAGTTCTCTTGAAAGAATACCAGTTGTTGAAACTACTATAGAATTTTTTGGAAGTTTACTTACCAATAACTCAAGTATTGGTTCTCTTAAAAATAATTTTTTATTTTTATTTTTATTTTTTATTTTTGTTAATTTTTTAAAAGAATTTTTTTTAACAAGAAGAGCTACGCTTTTTTGTTTTTTTTTTGCATAATCTTTTAATCTTTTTATTTCAAATTTAAAATTTGAATTTGCATCGATAATTTTATACTTAATATTTAGATTGTTGAGAAATTTTTCTGTTACTCTACCCTGAGTTATATGTTGAGGCTCATCAATAAAATTTTTATGTTTTTCGCCTCTCCAGCCTATTATGAGAAATAAGGGAATTTTATATACATTTTCATCTGCTAAAGATATTAATGGATTTATAGCATTTCCTAATCCTGAATTTTGCATATAAACAATTGGTATTTTTTTTGTAGATAAATAATATCCAACACCAATACCAACTGCAGAGCCTTCATTAGCTGCGGTAATATGGTTTTTCTTATACTTTTTCTCAAAACTATAACATAGATCTTTAAAAATTGAGTCTGGAACTCCAGAGCAAAAATTTAAATCATTTTTTATTAACTCTTTGATAAAACTTTCAATTTCTATCATTTATTATTTTGTTCCCGGAATTAACTCTAATATTTCTTTAATACTCAACAATGACCTGTCTATTTCGTGAGATCTTCCATATTTTAAAATATCTAATGCTGTTTTTCTCATTGCTGGATAAGACGCTCTCAACATGTGGTTAGCATATATTACTATATTAAAACCATGATCAATTAATTGTTTTTCTTTGACAATGTTAAAGCTTGAAGGAACAGCCACCAAAGGAATTTTTGGATAATTTTTTTTAAACTTTTGGGCAAAAGCAAAAACTTTTTTAGGGTCTTTGTCTTTGCTATGAATCATGATTCCATCTGCTCCACTATCAATATAACTATCAGCTCTTCTTAAAGCGTCAGCAATAGGTTTGTTAAGTATTAAGCTTTCTATTCTTGCTATTATCATTAAATTAGATGAAGAAGATTTTTTTCCAGCATGAATTTTTTTTGAAAATTCTTTTGTATTTTCTTGTTCTTGTTTTACTTCTGTGCCAAAAAGGGAATTTTTCTTTAACCCTTTTTTATCTTCCATGATAACAGCTGATATTCCCATTCTGTCAATTGTTTTGATATTTATTTCAAAGTGCTCTGTCTTTCCACCAGTGTCTATGTCTATGATTAAAGGTTTTGTTGTTACATCAAAAATATCGTTAATATTTGAAAGTCTCTGATTTAAATCTAAAACTTCAATATCTGGTTTTCCTCTTAATGTAGAATCTGTTAAGGAGCTTGACCAAAAACCGTCGAATTCTATTTTTCTTCCGTACTTATTTTTATAAAAAACCTTTTCAGCGATAATGGCTGATAAAGGGCTATGAGTTTCCAGAATTCTACAAACATCATTTGCATCAATCAATCTTTTTAAAAGATTTTGTCTATTTGAAGGAATAAGACCCTGTTCATACATTATACTTTTCATATTTGAGCTTGAAATATTTTTAGTATGAGGAATTTCAATTATCTTTGCAGCAATTTTTTTTAAAGTAATAAGTGTTTTTTTTCTAAGATCCTTATCTCTTCCTTGTTTCCAGTCATCACCGTGTACCATATAATCAGGTTTTATTTTTAGTAGGTTTGGAGAATAATCCCATTCTTTTTGTTCAACAACTTTATCTATTCCATCTATACTTTGTAAAATTTTTTTTCGTTGGTCATAATTTAATAAAGGCAATCTTTTATTTGATGCAATTGCTTTATCCGTCAAAAGACCAGCTGTTATTGAACCAAATTTCTTAGCATGATTTATTAAATTGATATGTCCATGATGAAGAATATCTATCGATAGCGATATATATACAATTTTTTTTTTCATGATTTTTTTATTATTATTTTTGATGATTTTTTTCTTAAAATACTAGAACTTATATTCTTAGTTCTTTTAAAATTAATAGTTTTTGTTTTAAATTTTCTTTTTTTATAATCTCCACCACTTACTAAAATATCTATATTATTTTTATTTAAAAATTTTTGAGTAATTAACCATTTAGATGGAATGATTTTTTTTACAGATTTAAATTCTTTTAAAATTTCTTTACGGAATCTATATTGAAGTTCTGGCATATATTTTTTATGTTTTAAAATCTGTCTGTCTGTTGTTAGTGCAACTATTACATCTCCATATTTACTTGCTTTTTTAAGCAGTCTAACATGTCCATGATGAATTATTGATGCAGATAGGTCAACCATTACTTTTTTTTTCATTTTAATTGATTACTTTTTTCTAAAATGTTTTCATAAACTTTTAAATAATCTTTGGCAATTAAATTTATATCAAATTTTTCTTTTACAATTTCTCTACAGTTTGAAAATGCTAAATCATTATTTTCAATCTGATTAAAAACCCAAAAAATACCATTTGCATAATCATTTATGTCGTTTTTACTTGCAATATAACCATTTTTTTTATGAATAATTGTTTCTGATAAACCATTATTCTCAAATATTACAGAAGGGGTATTGCACGCCGAAGCCTCCAATGCAACTAGTCCGAATGCTTCTTCTCTGCTTGGTACAGCCAAAACATCCGATGCACTATATAATAATCTTCTAGTAATTAAATCTTTTGGGTTATCAAAAAATTTAACATTTTCTTTTTTTAAAGACTTTGGAAATTGATCTCCTGCTATAATAAGTTCAAAATCAACATCTATTTTTTTTATAGATTCAATTAATAAATCAAAACCTTTTCTTGGATTATTGCCACCCATTGAAATAAATAAAATTATTTTTTTATTTTTATTCAAAGAAAGCATTTTCCTTGATAGGATTTTTTCCTCTGGGTACCACTTTTTAAAATCTATAGCACAAGGAATTTTAGAAATTTGATGATCTTGAAATAAGTTTGAATTAGTTATTTCATTTTTCATCCACTCTGATGTTGGAATAAATCTAATTTTTTTTTTTTTCAAATCTTCTTTTTTTTTAAGAAAAAATTTATTTAAATTATTAGATATGCCTAAAAAAGAAGATTTATTTATTTGATCATTTTGAGATCGATAATGTTCTATAGGAAGAAATACCCACATATCATGAAGCGTCCACACAATAGGAACATCAATTTTTTTTATTTCATTTAGAGACAAAAATTCATTACCAACCCAATGTAAATTAATTATATCAGGTTTAATTTTTTTAATTATTTTCTCTATTTCAAATGATTTAAATATGCCCAAAGTAATTGTTTGTTTTTTATGGAAAAAAAATTTATTAAAAATTTTTTTTATAATGATTTTAAAAATTGAATGAATTTTAAAAAAAATTGAACTTGGGTTAATTGAATTATTTATATTTCTTTTTTTTGGCAAATATATAAAAGACTCTATTTTTTGATCAGTCAATTTTTCATGTAAATCGATAATAAAATTCGTTGTACCACCATATGCAGTTCCATTTATATGAAGTATTTTCATTATTTTAAACAGTTAAATAAATTTTTAAGATTTTTGTTTGCATTATTTTTATTATTTTCAAATATTAATAGTTTAGATTTTCTTTCTTTCTTATAAAAAATTTTAATTCTTTTTAATATTCTAAGTTGTTTCTCATAATTTTTTATATCATTTTTAGAATATTTATATCCTTTTTTCCTTGAGTTGACTCTTGTGATATTTTGTTTTTTAGAAGAATTTAATACTATTTTAATATCTGTTTTTGGTATAATTTTTAAATAATTATTTAAATGCATTCTTTTACATTTTTTTTGAAAATAAAAAACAGCTCTATAATTAAATCCCTCACTGTTAATAAATACACATTTTCCTTTACAGTTTTCAAAAAATAACCAAAGTGCAATTTCATTATAAAAATAATAAAAATATCTTTTTTTTAGATCTTTTTTTTCTTTAGATGAAATTAATAAAATCATAGTTTTTAGAAAAAAAATTGGATATTTTATTAAAAACAATAATATATATAGAATTTTTTTTTTACCCAAAAATCTAAAATCATTAGTAATAATTTTATAATCTTTAAAAAAATTTTTTTTAATAATCATTTTTTGATAATAAGTTTTCCCAGATCCTGGCATTCCAAGAAACTCGATGCTTATTTTCTTATTCATAAAAATTGTTTAGCGATAGTAATTTGATTGAATTAATACATTAAATAATGTTTAAACTGTGATTATCTAAATATGAAAAAAAAAAATAAAGCAAAATGCATAATTATTTTTGGCCTTTCTGGCGCTGGAAAATCATCTATTTCAAAATTAATTCATAAAAAAGTTGAAAAAAAAATTGGCAAAACAGTTCTTCTAGATGGAAATGAAGTAAGAGAATTATTTAAAGCCATAGGGAAAAAATATGGCTTTGAAAAAAAAGAAAGAAATAAAACAGCAAACCCAACACTAAAAGTTCTAAGACTATTTCTAGATCAAAATATAAACGTTATTTATAATAATGTTTGTCTTAATAAAACAGCTTATGAAACTTGGAAAAAAGGGATAAATGAATTGGTTTATGTTTATATAAAAGCAGATGTTAAAAAGATAATAAAATTTGGAAAAAAAAAAAAAATTTATAATTTAAAAAAAAATGTTGTCGGGCTTCATATAAAACCTGATATACCAAAAAAACCTAATATAATTATTAAAAATAATTTTGACAGAAGCATAAAAGAAATGTCGAAAGAATTGATAAGAAAATTAAATAGAAAATTATAATATAAATTATTACTTTTTAATTAGTTGGCACAACTTTACAACAAAATAAAATCTTTTGATCACTATAGATTGTATAAATTTATTATTTTTTTGTAATATTCGTCTATACCGCTAGAATTTAATTTTTTCTTTAATTCAATTCCTATTTCTTCATCAATCTTTTTTTTATTAGCATCTACTGAAAATCTAGTTCCTTTAAATTCATGTTCCATATTTTTTAAAGTAAATTCTTTTGAATTTATATTTATACATCTTTGAATTTTTTCATCTTCAATAGGCAATTTAAAAAATTTGCAAATATTTTCAAAACTTTTCTTAGAATTATTAATTAAATTTTTATAATCTAACACCATATATTCAGAATGATTTTTGTTTTTAAGATATGAAAACCAAAAATCTGTAAATTTTTTATATCTTTTAATAGAATCTTTTATAATCTTTTCATTTATACTTTCGGTATTAAAATTTTTATAAAAAGAATTTTTTAATTGATTGTTATAAATTGATAAAATCCAATCATAAGGCTCTCTGATTAAAATTAAAGGAAAAACATTCTCAATTTGAAATAAATCAATATTTTGAAGTGGGTATCTACTCATTCCAATTCTTTCCTTTAAAAATATTTCTTCGTTATAAAACAACCATTCTTCTTCTTTTTTAATATCCTCTAAAACTATATTATTAAAAAGATCACCTCTTATAATTGGAGTATCAGAATACATCCATCGATTAGTTGAATAATTATCAAATTTAGGAATACCATTACCAATTTTATACCTTAACTCAAAATAGGAAGAAAAAAAATTTCTTACATAATTACTCCCTGATGAAGGTGGGGAAAATATAAAATTCACTTTTAGATTTTGTGATTTAGAAATTTTATAAATATTTTTATTTATATATTTTTTTTTTTTAAAAACCTTCTCAAAAAAAATTAGATTAAAAATAATTCGATAATAAAAACTTCCAAATCCACTAGTTTTAAAATAATTTGGGTATAGATTTATACCTAACTTTTTAGAAATTCTTTTAAGTTTCCATCTAATATCAAGTTTTAAAAATCGTTTAATATTAATCATTTAAATTTATAGTTTTATCACACATTTTTAATTTTTCTTTATTATGAGAAATAAATATTATCGTATAACTTTCTTTAAAAAGACGTGAAAGAATCTCATCTTCAGATTTTTTATCTAATGAATTAGTAGCTTCATCTAAGATAAAAATTGGTCTATTTGAATATATGGCTCTTGCAATTCCAATTCTTTGTTTTTGTCCGCCTGAAACCTTGCTGGCTAAAAAGCCTACATTTGTATTATCTTTATTTGGAAATTGCTGGATAACTTCATCTAAACCTGAAATTTGAAGAGATCTAATATAAAGTTCATTATTAACTTTTGAATTATTTAAGTTAAAACAAATATTATTTTTAATACTATCATCAAATAAAACTACATTCTGAGGCACATAAGTTAAAAGTTGTCTCCAACCATAAATATCTTTCGAAATTTTTATTCCATCGCAATTTACTTCACCGTCGGTTGGTTTTAACAGGCCTAATATTATATCCGATAGAGTAGTTTTGCCCGATCCAGATTTACCAAATAATGCAACTTTTTCGCCTTTTTTAATTTTAAAGTTTATTCCGTTAATTATTTTTTTGTTTTTTTCATATTCAAAACAAACCTGATTTAATTCAATTTCATTTTTAAATGTCTTTATTAGTTTTGGAGAATTATCTTGAACAAAATTCTCCTTATTTTTTTTCCATTCTAATATCTCATTATTTATTTTTTCTATTGTGTGTAGATTAAATTTAATATTGCTTAAATTAATTGATATTTGGCTGAAAGAAGGTATCATTCTGACTGCAGCCAAAACGATTAAGGTTAATAACGGAATTATTTCTGAAAAATTCGAATAGCTTGTAATATTAATTGCTATAAAAATAATCACAAATAATAAACTTGAAAACTCTAAAATTACTCTAGGCAGTGTATTTATAATTGATAACTTAACTTCCTGTTTTTGAGAAACTTTATTTTTATTAACAAAATCATCAACTATTTCATTCTCATTATTTTGGATCTTTATATATTTTATATTCAAAAAACCTTGGGATATACTTTTATGAGAAAAAATCCTGTAGTTTCTCGCAATTATTCCAATATTTTTAATTATATTTTTTAAGTAGAAAAATAAAAACGTCATTGGAACAATTATAAAAGCAAATAAATATAAAAAATTAGAGGGACTGGCTATGAATACTGCAACAATAATTAAACAAAGTAAAATTGAATCCTTAAAAATATTTAAGTAAGAAAAAATCACGCTTGTTGAACGTATTGAGTCATTCATATTTTGTATTAAAGAAGAAGAGCTATTATTTACGTGAAATATATATGGTTTGTTAAGATAGGAAGAATAAAGTTTCTTTGAATTTTGAACATTTATTTTATATCTAGTTCTATAATCAAACCAATTAACAAAAATAATAAATAATGCTCTAAATAAAAATATAAATACAATAGCCACAGCTCCTAAAAAAACTCTTTCTTCAATATTTTTTTCTATTAAAAAATTATAAACATTATCGTTAGGTAAAAAATTTTTTACTTTATCTGGTTCGCTAATAAGCATAACGAATCCAGGAATAGAAGTAATGCTGAAAGCTTCAATAAAATTTAAAGGAAAGTATAAAATAAATAAAAATAAAATATTTTTTTTACTATTCTTGTCTAATATGCCTAAAAATTTATTAAACATTTAATTATATTTTTTGAAATATTTATAAAAATTAATAAAAGTTAAAATTTGAAATAATTGAAAGCTAGTATTATTAGACTTATTTTTACAAAATAATTTATAATTTCTAATTACTTTCTTGTGATCAAAAAATTCAATTTGCCTGAAATAAGATGAATATAGATGATCAAAGACAAATTCTTTAAGATTATTAGACAACCAAAGACTTTGGGGATCCGCTATTGAAAATTTTGTTTTGTTAAAAATAATTTTATTTTTTGTAACCTTTTTTAATACTTTTTTAAATATATATCGTGTATTTAAATTTTTAATTTTAAATTTATCATTTAAATTAAAACCTTGGCTAGCAAAATGATGGTCCAAAAAAGGAATTCTAGCCTCTATACCATACAACATGGATATCCTATCTTTATACTTTAATGCTCTTGGCAATTTTGTCCTATAAATATCTATATATTGTGACTTTTTTAAGTCTGAAATCGAACTAAATTCTTTTTCAAGTTCATCTTTGTAGAATAACTCGTCTAAATTAGAGTTTAAAAAATCTTTATTAAACACATCAATATTTATAAATGGTGTACCATCTGAGGTAGATCCATATTGATAAGAATTTGTAATCAATAAATTTTTTACTATTTGATATTGGTCTTTAAAATTTTTTTTTTTTAAATTCGCAAATTTAAATAAGTCTGAGATTATATTGTTAATCTTTTTCTTTTTTTTTTTATATTTTCCCATTAAATAAGGAAAAATATTATAATCATATCCACCAAAAAGCTCGTCCCCACCGTCGCCTTCTAAAATAACTCTTATATCTGTATTTCCTATATGCTTATAAAGAGCTTCTATTCCAAATAGTCTGATTGATGTAAAAGGACTTTCTAAAGTAGAAACCATTTTTTCCATATTATTCTCAACATACTTTTCACTGATTTCATAATAAGTATTTTGAATATTTAAATTATTTATTGTATGTTTGGCTTTTTTAATTTCGGAAAATTTTATATCATTTTTAAACCCGTACGTGAAAGTTGAAAAATTTCCAGCAAGTCTTTTTGCTAACATGTGAGCTAAAGCAGTACTATCAGTACCTCCGCTCAAAAATAATCCAATTTTTCTGTCAGAAATTATATGTTTATCAATTGACTTTTCAAAAAGTTTTTCAATAACACCTAAAATTTTATTTTCATTTATTAATTTTTTTTTATTTATTAAAGACCAATATTTTTTAATTTTTAATTGATTTTTATTTATTACTCCATATTGGCCGGGGCATAATGATTCCACAGATTCGAAAAAAGTTTTTTTACCATGATCCATTGAACCTTTTAAAAAAAAATCAAAAACAGCTCTTTGGTTAATTGTGTTATCTTTTTTAAACTTTATTATAGGTTTAATTTCTGATGAAAAAATAAAACTATTCTTTTCATAATTATAATATAACGGTTTAATTCCAAACCTATCTCTCGCGAATATTATTTTTTTTTTTTTTAAATCAAAAAATACAAAACTAAACATTCCATCTATATAATTTAATGCTTTTTCTTTATATTTTATCAACATATTAAATAAGGTAGATGTATCAGAGCTAAGATTAAATTTTTTATCTGACAAATGTGATCTGTTCAAATCTTTAAAATTATAAATTTCCCCATTAAAAATAAGTAAATAATTTTTATTAATATCTATCATGGGTTGCATTGCATGATCTGACAAGTCTAAGATTTTTAGTCTAAAAAATTTACAAAACAAATTTGAACTTGAATAAACTCCTGCTTTATCTGGTCCTCGATGTTTCAGTCGATCAGCAGCTGAATTTAAACTTTTAAAAGAAGATTGAATTTTTTCTTTAGCATTATAAACAGCAAAAAAACCACACATAAAGTCTATTAATTATTTAGCCTTAAATTCATTTAAAATTTTGGATTTAAAATTTTTATACATTATATCTTTAAAAATTGAATTACTCTTTAACTTAATATTAAAATTTAAGCAAATTTATCTCTTTATGAGCAAGATTTAATGTTGCTTGTAATAATTAAGTAATGATTTTATTATTTTTTTTCATATTTTATCTAAAAAATAATAATTTATTCCTTAACTTATTTAATATTTTAACAATATATAAAATGATCAAATAAAATAAATTTTGACCATTATCTAATCTTATTTTCATTTCATAAAAATAATGTTTGTAAAACGGTACTCTGGATGAAATTCCTTTCAAATCAAACTTTCCAATTACATCTTTCTTTTTAGTAGAAATTCCTTTCATGTTTTTTTTTACAATCATTTTATAGAACATGTCGTAATCAGCACAATATTCATAATTCACATTATAATAACCTATTTTTTTTTGCGCACTAGATTTTATAAAAAAACTACAAGAATGTGATGGATAAATGTTAAATCTATAAAAAATTTTTTCAGGTTCAAATTTGTAATAAATTTTTTTCTTTTTTACTGCTCCAAATAAAAAATCTATTGAATTATTATTAAAATATTCATTAATAGTTTTTAAAGCATTGGGATAAAAAATATCCTTTGAGTTTAGTACACCAATTATATCACCTTTTGACATTTTTATTCCTCTATTTACAGCATCCCATAAGTTTTTATCTCTTCTTGAAATTAATTTTATTTTTTTTTTATATTTTTTTAGAATTTCTAAAGTTCCGTCTGTAGAATTTCCATCAACTACCAAATGTTCATATTTTCTATATGTTTGATTGGATAAACTTTTAACTGTTCTCTCTATATTTTTTTTGTCATTTTTAACTGGAGTAATTATTGTAAACTTATAGTTCTTCATTTAATTATATTGATTTGACAATACTTCTACTGTATTTAAATACAAAAAATTTTGCAACATGAGACTGCCGCTTAAAAAAATCACTGATCTAAAAATTATTATTATTTTAATTTTATTTATCATTTTATTTAAAAATTTAAATTTTTTTAAAAGTGGCTATTTTCTTTTTACTAAAAATATCAATGAAAGACAGCAAAACTATGCCTATGATTTTTGTGAAAATAATTCTAGTGGATATGTCTTTTATATTAAAAATAAATTTAACCTTAAAGAAAAACCATTAATCATAAACTATCATATAGAACCTCAACAAGATTGGATTTTTAAAAAAGATAACATTTATAGTAATTCAAATAAAATAATTCTTTTAAATTATAAAAAAAATAAAACTTATAATTTTGTAAAAATCAAAGATTTGGATTATTGGATTTCTTATGACATGGCAACTCCAAACACTTCAAAAGGTGGTAAATTTTTTGAATTTATTGGGGATCTTAAAAATTTAGACACTGAATATAAAGCAAATTTTTATAAGAAAGAAATTGCAGTACTAGATAATGTAAAAGAAATAAAATTTGATTATAAAAAAAATATCAAAGATTATGATTTTACACCTGGTAGCTCAAGTTTGGGATCCGTAACCTTTGGTCTTTTAAAAGAAGGTGAAAAGTATATCTTGAGCAAGAACAATATTAATTTTGATGATCACGATAGCATAAAATTTATAAAATTTGACAATAGTTTTGATGATAAAAATATAACAGAAATAAGATTACACCTTCATGACAACATAGATTTATCTAAATTTAAAATCTTAGACAATCACAATAATGAATGTTTTTTAATACAGAAACAATGACTGAATTTATTTTATTAATTGGTACAATTTTTATTTTTTTATTAATTACAATCGTTCCATTCAATTATATTTCGCGTACAGATAAAAATATTTCATATTTTGATTCGAGAATATTCAATTTAGTATTTTTTGTAAATCTCCTTTTGCTTCTTAACTTAATGAATTTAGAATTAACAATAATAAAGAATACATTTTACTTAATATTGTTATTAACAATTTTTTTTAATTTCTACTTATATTGCGATGAGAAAAAAATAAAAACTTCAAATAATGATTACCTTTATTTTGTTTTAATATTTGTTTGTTTAACAATATCGATAAGCATTGCGTATGCACCAACACTAAGTTGGACGGCTCAAAATGTGTGGATTGAAAAAACAATTTTATTTTTGCAAAATAAAAAAATAATTTCATTGCAATTTTCACCAGCTTCGGAATTACCAATTTTGTTACCAGTTATATGGAGTTTTTTCTGGGACTTATTTAATTCTAATTATGAATATTTAGGAAGATTATTTTTTGTTTTTTTATATTTATTTTCAATTTTAAATTTTCTTGAAATATTTAATTTAAAAGTTTTGAAAAAAATAATTGCTTTTCTTATTTTGGTTTTAGCAAGTTTAAAAATTGATCTTTTTCAAGGTGATCCTTCTATTTTAGGTTTTTCATTAATATTGCTTTCTATGAAATATTTATATGAAATAATATTGAACAATAATGCTTCTAGATTTAATATAATTTTGTTATTCCTTATTGCTAACTTAATTGTTTGGTCATTAAATGAAGGAATATTTTATGCATTTTTTATTATTAGCTCCTTGGCTTTTTTTTCAAAAACACCAAAAATAAAAAATTTTGGAATTTTAGTTTTGATTGGTTACGTATTTATTATACTTTTTAGAATTTATATTTATAAATTTTATAATATTGAATTTAGATTAAATTCAGATGATTATGCATTACATAATTTTAAAGAAAATTTTAATTTAAGTAATATTTTGCTAATTTCAAAGTACATACTGTTTAATATCCTTAGAACAGATTTGCTAATTTTTACTATTCCACTTATTTTTTATTATTATGCATTCCTAAAAGATAATAAAGGTTTTAGGTTAACTATGTACATAATTTTAATAAATATTCTATTTATTTATTTTTACTTTTTATTTAATGGTGAAACAATGGAAGGTATGCTTAAACAAAAAATGATTCCACTACTATTTATGTCATCTCCTTTTTATCTTTTGCCAGTTGCAATATTTATAAAGTCTAAATTTAAACTATAACTCATCGAGATTAATCAAAATTTTACAGTATTTAAAACTTTGTTATAGTTTTTCGTACTATGAATTTTATCAAATTTCTTGATGTTTTTATTTGTGTTAATTGCTTTGGCGTTGAATACATAGAGCTTTTAGTGAAATTTTCAATTTTTGTTCTTAAATTCATTCAAGATTTTGAATTTAAAATTTTTAAACATCATATCCTCAAAAATTGAATTATTTTTTAATCTACTGTTAAGATTAAAAAGATAGTCATCTACAGCTGATTTTTTACTGCTTTTTTCTTGTTTTATTGTTTTGCTCCTAAGATTTATATTTATATAATTTTTTATAGGAAATATTTTTGATGTAATAGATGAATTTTTAAAAGCTTGAGAATAAAAAGCCTTTTCAGCGAGAATTATTCCTGATTTAGTTAACTTATTGTCAAATATTTTCATAATAAGCTTTTCATATTCTTTTATATTTTTTGGATTATAAGTTAAGCCCAAATCTGAATAAAAAGACTCACCTGCTAGAATCGCTTTTCTTCCAAAACAAGCCGACTCAAGTCCTATGGACCCCCTGCCTGTTACAAAAATATCTGCTGCAATAATTGCTGATTTAGGAGTTATATCTTCTGGACATAAAAATACATTTTCATAATTTAGTTTTTTAAGTTTATTCTCTACCAGCCCTTCTTCGTTAAAATAATGACTTGCAGGGTGTGGCTTAACCATCCATAAAGTTTTTTTATCTTTATTTATAATTTTTAAGGTTTCTGTAAAATGCGTATAATAATCTTTAAAGATCATTTTTCCCATTCCATGGTTTGTATCCGAAAATGAGTGTGGAGCAAATAATCCCAATCTTGAATATTTTGATTTCTTTTTATTAAGAATATTCATCAATTGAATCTTTGTATAATCTTTCTTTTTTAAGTATGCATGTCTTGCAGTTGGATAAAGTATTTTTCCTTTAAGTCTATTATTTAAATAAATATCAAATTTCTTTTTCCAATTTTTATCATTTGATATTTCATCAATAGTACTCTTATAAATATGTATGTTCGACTTTAATGAATCTTTATAATGTTTAAATATTCTAAGGTTATTACTAATAAGATTGATTACCCTAATTTTTTTTTTTAACGCTACACGCATTGCAATTGCTGAAACTGACACATAGGTATGTGTGCCAGATATTACAGCTTCATATGTATCTTTATTAATTAATGCATCAATATAATAAAATTCATAGATTGCTATTAGCAATAATTTAAAAAACTTTAATTCTAAAAAAGATTTGTTCAGAAAACTAAAATCTTTTCTCACATATTGATCATAAGTTAAATCTCCAAGATAAACACCTTTTAGAGAAAATTTTTTAATGAACCATAATTCACCAAATAATTTTATTTTTAAAATAGTTATGAAAAAAGTTAAAAGTGATCTTATTATTAAAGTTAAATTAAAAATACTTACTTTTAACTGTAGTGAATAAATCTTTTTTATATTAAATCCATTATATATTTTAATTAAATCATTTTTAGTAGTTAAATTTGTAAGAACCTCTACATCATATTTAAGATACTTATTAAAAATATATCCCGCTAAAGAATGTAGTACAACATGTTCTGGTAGAGCCCTATCTGCGATTAAAATTTTTTTTTTTGAATTTAAAAAGTTTATTTTTAATTGATTATTTTTTATAAATTTCCTAACTTCAGGCTTCATAGTAACTTTTATAATATGTTTATAATTTTTTAAATATTTTATTTATTGTTTTTAAATTTTTAAAATGTATATAACTTAATTGTCAATGAATAAACTATGGTCAAAATAAGATTTATATAAAATAGTGATAACTTATATATAAATCTTATTTTGAACAAGTTTTTTTGTTTTATAAGGATCTACCAATGAGAATCTTAAATAAGAAAATGTCTGAACCAGAACGTTTGGCACATGAGCTCTTTCCTTTAAATAGAACGTTGGCAGGAAAAGATAATATTACATCTTTAAAAATTCTTAAAAAATATAACAACAAATTACAAATAAAAAGTTTTAAATCAGGAACTAAATGTTTTGATTGGAAAATTCCCCATGAATGGAATGTTAAAGATGCTTATATTGTTAAACCAGATGGAAAAAAAATCTGCGATTTTAAAAAAAATAATCTTCATTTAGTTGGCTACAGTCACAGATTAAAAAAAACAATTCCTTTGAAAATACTAAAAAAAAATTTACATAGTGTTAAAAATCACCCAGATGCAATACCTTATGTAACATCTTATTATAAAAAGACTTGGGGTTTTTGTATTGAATATAGAAAAAAAAAACTTCTTAAAAATGGAAATTATAAAGTTTTAATAAATTCTTCTTTTAAAAAAGGTAAAATGCACTATGGAGAAATTTTTATTAAAGGAAAATCAAAAAAAGAAATTATATTTACAA
Organism: uncultured Pelagibacteraceae bacterium; assembly: GCA_902564565.1. Classification (GTDB taxonomy): domain Bacteria; phylum Pseudomonadota; class Alphaproteobacteria; order Pelagibacterales; family Pelagibacteraceae; genus Pelagibacter. The sequence continues at coordinate 27,909 of CACFBW010000010.1, forward strand.
CTTATATTTGTCATCCATCATTGGCTAATAACGAAATCTCTGGCCAAGTTGTAAATTTATTTTTATCAAAACATATATCTGTAAAAAGAAGGAGATACAGTTACAGATTTTTGTTTATGCCTGAAACAATCGGAGCAATAGCTTACATATCAAAAAATTTAAATAATTTAAAAAAAAATACAATTGGTGGTTTTATACTAACATGCGTTGGTGATGAAAGATGTTTTTCTTATGTTCCTAGCAGACATGGTGATACAATTAGTGATAAAATTGCATTAAAAGTTTTTAAAAAAATTAAGACAAAAAAAAAAATTTATACCTGGCTTGATCGAGGTAGCGATGAAAGACAATTTTGTTCTCCAGGAGTAGATCTTCCTTTCTGCTCGATTATGAGATCCAAATATCATACTAGTGGTTATCCAGAATATCATACATCATTAGATAGAATAGGATCAGTGGTGACTTCAAAAGGTTTAAATGGCTCCATATCATTATACAAAAAAATAATTCAACAATTTGAAAAATCATTTTTTCCTTTATCAGCTAAAAAATGTGAACCATTTATGACTAAGTATAGACTGTATCATACATTAAATGATAAATTTGATTGGAAATCTAACGATGTGAAAAAAACGAGAGATATAATGAACTTTATATCTCATTGTGATCAAAAACATTCGATAGAGGAAATTTCTAAAAAACTTAACTTAAGATTAGATTACACAAAAAAAATTTTTATTTTTTTATTAAAAAAAAAACTAATACATGTTTAACTAATTAAATGAACATTCTAACTAAATATAATAGATGTATTTATTGTAATTCAAAAAAATTAATAAAAAATAAAAAGCAAGATCATTTTAAAAATTTCTACGTTAAAGCAATTATGTCAGATCTTAAAATTTCTAACCAAACACTTAAAAAAATTAAAGTTTTTAAATGTAACAATTGCAAATTACTTCAAAACAACCCCTGGTTTTCTGAAGAAGTTTCTCAAAAAATCTATTCAAATATTTATGGTCAACATAACCGAGGGTGGGCTAATTTACTTAATTTCTTAAAAAAAGGATCGCTACCTAATCACGGTAACCTTTTTAAAATATTAAATAGAATTATAAAAATAAGAAAATATGCAGAATTTAACAGCCCTTTTATGGGTATTTTAATTAATTTTTTTTCTCAAGAATATAAAAAGGATCTATTTTTTTATAAAAATTTACTTAAAAATATAATTAATTATTTAACATTAAGACAAGTTGCGGGTAAATCAAAAATATATCAAAAATTATCCTTTGAAAGATCAAAAAAAATTTTTAATCAACTAAATACAATAAAAAATAAAAATTTAAAAAAAAGAAAAATCGATAAATATTTATTTGTAGATCACTCAAATTTATGCTGGGGACAAAATGATAATTATAAATCTGTAAACAGCAAATCTTTCGCAACTGAAATGTTTGATTTAAAAATTTTAGATTTAAATAGAAAAAATTATAAAATTAAATTTGATTTATTTGGTATATTTCATACACTTGATCACACATTTACTCCAAGTAAAATTTTAAATTTTGCTTTAAATGTTAGCAAATATGTTGTTGTTTATTGTCATGTTAATCCAAGTTTAAGTAAACAACACTTATTTAGTGTTACTCAAGAATTTTTAAAATATCTAAATAAACAAAAAATTTACACCTTAGACCTTACCCATCAAATTGACAAAAAATTTAATTCTCCAGAATTATATTTCTTGTGTTCTAAAAAAAAAATATATATTTAATTTATAATGATAGCTTCAATAATAATAACTAATTATAATTATGAGAAATTTCTTGGAAGATGCATCAGAAGTTGTTTAAATCAAGTTATTTCTGATAAATACGAAGTAATATTAGTTGATGATTGCTCCAAAGATAGATCAATTAAAGTTGCAAATGAATTTAAACATTTTCCTAATTTTAAAATTATACAAAACAAAAAAAACATTGGTGTGGCTGCGTCTGCAAATATAGGTTTTTTAAAAGCAAAAGGTAAATATGTTGTACGTATTGATGCGGATGATTATGTATCGAGAAATTTTTTATTTTTCTTAACATATTACTTAAAATTAAATCCAAAAAAAATTGGTGTAGCTTCAGACTATATTTTAATTGATAATAATCAAAAAATTTAAAAAGAGAATATGCAATGATAAAGCCGATTGCTTGTGCTATTTTATATAACAGAAAAAAATTAAAAAGTTATGGTTTTTATAATAAAAATTTTAGACATAGAGAAGAAGAAGAACTTAGGGCAAGAATTGGTGAAAATTATAAAATTGGTTATTTAGGAATACCTCTCTATAGATATAGAATGCACATTAAAAATAAAACTAAAAGTAAAGATTATAAGCTTATTTTTAAAAAAAAAATTGAAGAAATCCATTTAAGAAATATTTTTAAAAAAACAAATAAAAATAAAAAATTAAAAAAAAAAATTATTGCTATAATTCCTGCAAGATCTGGATCAAAAAGATTGAAAGGTAAAAATATAAAAAATATATTAGGTTTGCCTATGATTGCATGGGTTATAAAAGCTGCAAAAAATTCAAAATTTATATCTGATATTTATGTAACTTCTGATAGCAATAAAATTATTCGTATTGCAAAAAATATAAAGCTAAAACAATTTTAAGACCTGCTAAATTTGCAAAATATAATGTCCCAAAAATTGATGCCATTAGACATGCTGTGAATATCATAAGTAAGAAAAAAAAAATTGATATAGTGGTAAGTTTACAAGCTAATTCTCCTAATTTAAGCTCAATGGATATTGATCAATGTATAAGTGATCTAATATTAAAAAATAAAAAAGAAGTTGTTTCAATAGATAGTGAGCTAAATCAAAATGGAGCTATTAGGGTAATGAAAAAAGATACTGTTTTCAATAATTTTCTAAGCACTCACTTTTCATGTACAATTAATAATGCAGTGGATATACATGTTAAAAAAGACCTAACTAAAACAATTAAACTAATGAAATAAATGCTAAATAAAAAAAATTTAAAAATAATTGCAGAAATTCACCCTCAACACAAAGGTTCTATGAATGAAATTAAGAGAATGATCTTGCAGTGTAAAATTTCTGGAGCAGATATAGTAAAGGTGCAGCTTTATGATAGTAAAAAACTTTTTGATAATGATGATAGAAAATATCTCGAAATTTCCAAAGATGAATTGGCTGAAATTAATGATTTCTGCATAAAAAATGATATTGAATTATCTGCCTCTATATTTGATTTAAAAAGAGTAGATTGGTGCAGTGAATTAAATTTTAGAACCTACAAAATAGCTAGTAGGTCAGTAGAGGATAAAGAATTATGTGAAAAAATTATTTCATTAAACAAAAAAGTAATTATTTCCTTAGGAATGTATGATTTTACTAATAAGGAGCTACCCTACAAAAAAGATAATATAGAATATTTATATTGTGTTTCCAAATATCCAGCAAGCTATGAAGATATTAAAATGCCAGATTTTAATAATTCTTTTTTTTCAGGATATAGTGATCATACAATAGGTATTGGATCTTGTTTATTTGCTGCTTCAAGAGGAGCTAAAATAATTGAAAAACATTACTCTAACAACAAATCGTTAAATACAAAAACAGAAATGGCGCATGTGTGCAGTATGGATCAAAATGATTTGCTTACGCTTAGAAATTTAAGTGATAGCTTAAACTTACTTCAGTCCTTTAAGAGCTAATTTTTTATTAAATGCTTTAATATTTTTATTTGATTGATCAAAATTATTTATAAAATTTTTTAAATATTCGTTAACAACATTATGCCTACCGATTTTTTTTGATTTTTGATAATACTCAGATTCTTCCATTACAAGAGGCCTAGTGAACTGATAAAGACCTATGCACAAAGAACTTACATCTATTTGATTAATTTTTTTAGCTTTATATTTTTTTTTTATTAATTTAATTAATTTAATGTTTTGATTGATTATATTCTCTTTATATTTGATGTCAGTAATTTGATTTTTTCCATTAAGTGTCCTTAATTTCTTTTTAATCACAGATTCTTTGATTAATTTACTAAATTTTTTTTTTATATATATCCTATCGCCACCTATAGAAAAGTAAGAACTTCCTGAGTGACTATATTCCCTAAAATCATTATCAAAATAAAAAATTTTTCCTCCTAACAATTTAATATCATGAATAATGTCTCTTGGATGAAAATTATGTTTTTTGGGAACAAAAAAGTCATCCATAACTCTTGAAGATTGATAATGATTAAACTCTCCTAAAGTAAACAAAATAGCATTTAAATTCCTTATTTCTGAAAGCTGTTTTTTTTCTAATATGAATCGTATTGCATCTACAATAAAATATTTAAATTCACCACTTCTATAAAAGCCCATATACATTAACCCGTCCTTCTTTAGAGCATTTATAAATTTTACTAATGCTAAAGCTGGAACATTAATATGTTGATAAATGCCTGATAAAAAAATTATGTCATATTTGTCTACACCAATTTTGGCTGTCTCTATATCTGATGAAAATGAAAATACTTTTTTCTTATTTTTTTTGGCCCAATTATT
>CACFBW010000010.1:37500-40328 GCA_902564565.1 uncultured Pelagibacteraceae bacterium
TTTAACCTTGCGGTCGTACTCCCCAGGCGGTGTGTTTATTGCTTTCGCTGCGACACTGAAAATAAATTTCCAACGTCTAACACACATCGTTTACGGCATGGACTACGAGGGTATCTAATCCTCTTCGCTACCCATGCTTTCGTTCCTCAGTGTCAGTAATGATCCAGAAAGCTGCCTTCGCAATCGGTATTCTTTCTAATATCTACGAATTTCACCTCTACACTAGAAATTCTGCTTTCCTCTATCATACTCTAGCTAAAAAGTTTTGATGGCAGTTCCAGAGTTAAGCTCTGGGATTTCACCACCAACTTTTTTAACCACCTACGAACTCTTTAAGCCCAGTAATTCCGAACTACGCTAGGTCCCTTCGTATTACCGCGGCTGCTGGCACGAAGTTAGCCGGACCTTCTTATTCGGGTACAGTCATTTTCTTCCCCGACGAAAGAGCTTTACAACCCAAGGGCCTTCTTCACTCACGCGGCATCGCTGCATCAGAGTTTCCTCCATTGTGCAAGATTCCCTACTGCTGCCTCCCGTAGGAGTTTGGGCCGTGTCTCAGTCCCAATGTGGCTGATCATCCTCTCAAATCAGCTATTGATCAAAGTCTTGGTAGGCCATTACCCCACCAACAAACTAATCAAGTGCAGGCTCATCCAATGGCGCATAAAGCTTTCTCCGTAAAGACTTATGAGGTATTAGCACAAGTTTCCTCGTGTTATTCCTCACCAAAGGGAAGATACCCACATGTTACTCACCCGTCTGCCACTAAGTATTGCTACTTCGTTCGACTTGCATGTATTAGGCGTGCCGCCAGCGTACGTTCTGAGCCATGATCAAACTCTCAAGTTTAAAAACGGCGCACACTAGCTTCTATATAAATTATAAGAAAAAAATTTATATAATGTTGAAGTGTGTACGACAAAATTTTGGTAACCTTAACCGCCCACACTTCTCTTCTTAAATTTCACTTTTAAAATAGCTAATTAGGATGTTAATCCTAATAATTCACAATAATTTTATTGAGAAAGTGTGACGCTTATAGTCTAAAATATAAGTAAATCAAGGTGTTAACACATAAAAAAAACCTAAAAACAGCCAATAAATAAAGGGTTTTTTTTGATTTTTTCAAATTACTAAATTAATAATTGGTAAATTATATGAAATATAATCTATCAAAAATCCAAAAATTTATAAGTAAAAATGTAGAATTTTTTTTACTTTTTACTCTAATAGTTTTTGCAATTTTTAGTACCCAAATTTACAATTTTAATAAGAAAAACACTATGAGAAATTTCATTAATTTAACCAATAATATTTATTTTCAAAAAAGTTTAGAACACATTTTTAACAACCTGCAACCGAAATATAAAATTATAGAACACACGATTTCAAAAGGTGAAAGCTTTAATAGTATTTTAAATAGTTATAAAATTTCTAATAAAGAAGTTAAAAAAATAAATACAGCTTTATCAAAAATAAAGTATTCGAAAAGACTAAGAGTTAATCAAGTTATTAAATTTAAAATAGATCAGACTGGAGATAAAAAAATTGTATATCTATTGTATCCTGTCTCAAAAACAAAAAAAATAGAAATTACTAGAGATTTAGAAAAAAATATTTTTTCAAATAGAGAATTAATAACAAATTTAAATAAAAGAATAGTTTTTAAAGAAGGAAAAATTACACACAGTCTTTATAAAACAGCTACAAATCTAGAAATACCAATAAATCTAATTATAGAATTTGCTAGAGTTTATGGTTTCCAGGTAGATTTTCAGAGAGATATTAGAAAAAATGATTCTTTTCAAATATTGTATGAAGTTTTTGAAGATGACAGTAAAAAAATATTTGAAACTGGAAATATAATTTTTGCAGACTTAATTTTAAGAGACCAAAGTAATTCTTTATATTATTTTAAAGATAAAAAAAGTGAAGGTCATTATGATATAAGTGGAAAGAGTATTAAAAAAGCTTTAATGAAAACTCCAATTAATGGAGCAAGACTTTCCTCAAGCTTTGGAATGAGAAAACATCCAATTGATGGATTTACTAAAATGCATAGAGGTACAGATTTTGCAGCTCCCAAAGGAACTCCTATAATGGCATCAGGTGACGGAGTAATTGTTCGTGCTAAATGGTGTGGCGGAGGTGGAAATTGTATAAAAATAAAACACAACTCAACTTACTCAACAGTTTATGCACATATGCATAAGTTTGCACCTGGAATGAGTCCAGGTCGTAGAGTCAAACAAGGTCAAGTAATAGGTTATGTTGGCTCTACAGGAAAATCAACTGGCCCACATCTTCATTACGAAGTAATTGAAAATGGAAAAAGAATAAATTCCCAAACATTAAAATTGCCATCAGGAAAAATTTTAAAAGGGAAAGATAGAGAGTTATTTGAAATAAACAGAATTAAGCTTGATGTATTAAAATCAGAACTTATTTTAGGTTTAAAATAAACTAACTATTAATAGATTGTTTTTCAGTTTCTTCTTTAACTTTACTAGCTTCCGAATTTTCTGAATTCTTAATTGATCTTCTTTTTTCCTGTTCTTCTATTATTCTTGTAAAATGATCTGCATGTTGAAAATAATTTTCTGATAAAATTTTATCTCCATTTGCTAAGGCTTCCCTGGCTAAATCATTATATTTTTCAATTAATTTTGAAGCATTATGATTATTCCTTCCTGGAGCTTTTCTTTGAAAGTTTGTAGTCGTTGAAAAATCAGATTTAAATTTATTTGTATCGCCATTTCTTTTAAAATTACGTTCGTGGCTTCTATATCTTGATCTTCTATTATTGTTTCTAAATATTACCATTAAAT
>CACFBW010000011.1 GCA_902564565.1 uncultured Pelagibacteraceae bacterium
AATCAGTTTGATTATGAATCTAGCCTTTGCTATTTACAAGTAAATTCTAATGAATCAGATTAATCTTTTTATAGAACTTACAAGGTTAAAAAAACCAATAGGTTTTATGCTATTATTTTGGCCATGTGCATGGGGTTTAACTATTGCTTATGATTTTTCAAACAATTTAAATGAATATTTTTTTTACCTTTTTTTGTTTTTGCTTGGTTCAATTTTAATGAGATCTGCTGGTTGTATAGTGAATGACATATCAGACAGAGAATTTGATAAAAAAGTTTTGAGAACCAAAAACAGACCTATTGCTTCAGGAAAAATTTCAATAACATTGGCTTTAATATATACTTTAACACTCTGTCTGTTGGCTTTAATGGTGTTGCATAGAAGGTCTTATAAAATATAATCCTTTAGGCTGAAGTGATTTTGGAACATTTATTTCTGCTAATGGTCCTGATGCATTACCGAAAGACACCATCATTCCTCTTATACTTTAACACTCTGTCTGTTGGCTTTAATGGTGTTGATTAATTTTAATCTTTATACAATTTTGCTTGCAATTGGATCTATGCCATTAGCTTTTACCTACCCTCTGATGAAGAGATTTACCTACTGGCCGCAATTATTTTTGGGAATTACATTTAATTATGGTCTAATTCTCGGCTGGGTATGTGTAAAAAATAATCTAGATATCATACCTATAGTATTTTATCTAGGAGCCATATTTTGGACACTTGGTTACGACACAATATATGGATATCAAGATATAAAGGATGATGAAATAATAGGTGTAAAATCAACTTCTATAAAATTTAAAAAAAATCCAAATTTATTTTTAATAATATGTTATTCAATATTTGTGTTATCTCTACTAACAGTTGGAATGTATATGAAATTTAATTATTTTTTTTATTTTTCCATATTAGTTTCAATTTTGCATTTATTTTACTATCAAGTAAAAAAATTTGAATTAAAAAACCCGGCTAATTGTTTAAAAATTTTTAAAAGCAACAATTTCTTTGGATTCTTAATTTTTTTAAATATTTTAATTGGAAAGCTCTTTAATGTTTAAAGACATTGAAATCATAAAAAGACTTTATAAAGATTATACATTTAAACATTTGAAAAAAATTGTATTAGCAATTTTATTATCATTCCTAGTTGCAGGCAGTACTTCGGGAATCGCATACTTATTGGATCCTGCTATCGAAAAAATTTTCATAGAAAAAGATAAAACTTTAATTTATTTAATACCCATTTTAATCATAGTTGCTTTTGCAACAAAAGGACTGTCTGTTTATATTGCAAAAGTACTTATGATAATAGTTGGAGAAGAAGTTAAAACAAGTGTTCAAAAAAGTATGATTAAATCTCTAATTTCTGCAGATACTCAATATATTGATAAAATGCATACAGGTAAGTTTATTTCAAACCTTACTACTGATGTAGCAATGTTAAACATGCTAATAAGTACTGCTGTTTTAAGTTTATTTAAAGACAGTTTAACGTTAATAGCATTGCTTATTGTAATGTTTTACCAAAATTGGAAACTTTCATTAGTAGCAATAATTATGATTCCGATTGCAACTATAATATCAAGAACATTAGGCAAAAGAATGACCAAAGTCTCAAGTGAATTTTTGGTTCTTGCAGGTTTTTTTAGCACTCGCTTAATTGAAATATTAAAAAATCACAAACTGATTAAAAGTTTTCAAGCTGAAAAATATGAAAGATTAAGGTCAAGTGAAGATTTGGATAAAATGAAAGAAAAAACAAAAAAAATGACTATTGTTTTTCATCGTACCACTCCAGTAATGGAAATTTTAACGGGTCTAATGATAGCCAGTCTAATATTTTATTCAGGAAAATTAATTGAAAATAATGAATTGGAAATTAATAATTTTTTTTCTTTTTTAGCTGCAATGATGCTTGCTTACCAACCAGTGAGGTCACTCGCAGGACTTCATATAGCTATAAATCAAGGTCTGATTGCAGCAAAAAGAGTTTTACCAATAGTTGATATTGTAAATGAAGTGAGAGATGACCCGAACTCGCCCGAATTAAAAATAACTAAATGCAACATAAGTTTTAAAGACATTAATTTTCATTACAATGATGATGAAAAAAAAATTCTTAAATCTGTAAATCTAAATATAAATGGTGGAAAAATGACAGCATTAGTTGGACTAAGTGGAGCAGGCAAATCAACAATATTAAATTTAATTCCTAGATTTTATGACTGTAAAACAGGAGACATTCAAATTGATAATCAATCAATTTATAAAACAAGTATTTATTCATTAAGAAAAAATATTTCTATTGTAAGTCAAGAAACAACTTTGTTTGATGATACAATAAAAAGTAATATTTTATATGCTAAGCTTGATGCGTCAGAAGAAGAAATTTTAAAAGCATCAAAAAATTCTTATGCAGACGAATTTATTCAAAAATTACCTAATAAATATAATACTATAATTGGAGAAAATGGAGTTAGATTGTCAGGCGGTGAAAAACAACGTTTATCAATAGCAAGAGCTATGCTTAAAAAAAGTCCAATAATTCTTTTAGATGAAGCTACCTCATCATTAGATGCGGAAACAGAAAGTAAAATTCAAGACGCAATAACTCAATTAACAAAAAATAAAACCACAATAGTCATTGCTCATAGGTTATCTACTGTTCAAAATGCAGAAAAAATATACGTTATAAATGCTGGTGAAGTAATTGCTGAAGGAAATCATGAATATTTACTAACAAACTCCGAAGTTTATAAAAATTTTTACAAAAAACAAATAAGAAGAAATTAAATGGTACTGATTATATACAGATTATTAATTAATCTTGTTATAATATTTTCTCCTATAATATTAATAATTCGTTTAATTAAAAAAAAAGAAGATCTAACAAGATTCAAAGAAAAATTTTGTTTTTTTTCAGAAAAAAGAAAGAATGGAAATCTTATATGGTTTCATGGAGCTAGCATTGGAGAAATAAAAAGTATAGTACCTCTCCTTGAAAAATTAGAAAGAGAAAAAAAAATTAATCAAATATTAGTCACATCATCAACCTTAAGTTCTTCAAAAATATTTAAAAAATTTAAATTTAAAAAAACTGTTCATCAATTTTTTCCTGTTGATAAATCTAGTTATACAAAAAAATTTTTAAATTTTTGGAGGCCAAGTTTGGTTGTTTTTATTGATTCAGAGATTTGGCCAAACATGCTTTTAAACATTAATAAAAAAAATATTCCAACTATTCTATTAAATGCCAGAATTACAAAAAAATCTTTCAAAAGATGGATATATTTTAAATCATTTGCACAAAAAATATTCCAGTGTTTCAGCACAACTTTCCCTCAAAATAAAGAAACTGTCAAACATCTTAGAAGTTTAAAAGTAAAAAAAATTAAATTTTTAGGAAATATTAAGTTTTCAGAAAATGAATACCTGTCAAAAAGTACAATCAATTTAAAAGTTAAAAAATTTTTAAAAAATAAAAATTATTGGTGCGCTGCAAGCACACATGACAATGAAGAAATTATATGCGCTAAAGTACATTTAAAACTTAGAGAAAAAATTAAAAATCTAGTAACTATTATAATTCCACGACATACACAAAGAACTGAAGATATAGTAAATTCCCTACATGGTTTAAATTTAAAAATTCATTGTCACAGCTCCAAAGAAAATATTAAAAAAAATACTGATATTTATATTGTAGATACCTACGGAGAAACTAATTCATTTTTTAAAGCAAATAGCATTGTTTTTTTAGGTGGCTCATTAATTAAACATGGAGGCCAAAATCCTATAGAAGCTGCAAGAAATGGTTGCAAAATTATTTATGGTCCACATGTTAAAAATTTTAAAGAAGTGTACGAACTCTTAGATAAAAACAAAGTTTCCAATAAAGTAAATAATATAGAGCAACTCACAAGAAAAGTTGATACTTTAATAAAAAAAAATAAAAGATCAAAAAATTTAGAGGATAAAATTAACAAATTAGGAAAAAAAATTCTAAAAAAAACATTATCTGAGTTTAAATTTTATTTAAACAAAATATGAACTTTAACAAGCCAAAATTTTGGGATGTTCCAAAAATATCTTTTTGGTCAATAATTCTATTTCCGCTATCATTTCTTTTTTTAATAGCATCTCTAATAAGAGCAATTTTAAAAATTGAAAATAAATTCAAAGTACCAATTGTTTGCGTTGGTAATATTTATGTTGGTGGTACTGGTAAAACTCCGTTAGCTTCTGAAATATTTAAAATTATTATAAATTTTGGGAAAAAACCTGCTTTAGTAAAAAAAAGTTATAATTATTTATACGACGAAATTGAAATGTTAAGAAAGGTTGGAAAAACTTTTACAAATAAAAATAGGAAGAAAGCCATAAACTCATTAATTTCATCTGGTTATGATGTGGCAATTTTAGATGATGGTTTTCAAGACTTTTCAATAAAAAAAGATTTTTCAATTTTATGTTTCAATTCAAAACAATTGATTGGAAATGGATTTATAATACCATCTGGGCCTCTTAGAGAAAGCTTTACATCTATTAAAAGAGCAGACTGTATTGTTATTAATGGAGACAAAAATCTGGAATTTGATAACAAAATAAAAAAAATAAATAAAAATTTAAAAATATTTTATTCAAAATATAAAATAAAAAATTTAGATAAATTTAAAAATAAAAAAGTTGTTGCTTTTGCAGGAATTGGAAATCCATCCAACTTTTTTGATTTGTTAAAAGAAAACAATATTAATTTAAAAAAAACATTTTCATTTCCAGATCATCATAATTATTCTGATCAAGATTACAGCACTCTTATAGAAAATGATGCATTACTTGTTACAACAGAAAAAGACTATTCAAGAATAGATGAAAAGATGAAAAAAAATTTCTATAGTATTGATGTTGATTTGGAAATCGAAAATAAAGATGAATTTATAAATCTAATTAAAGCGAAATTATGAAAATTATAAAATATTTTTTTGAATTTATATTTGTTTATATTTTATTTATTATTTTTAAAATTATTGGATATAAAAATGCATCAAGTCTGGGGGAAAAAATTGGAATTTTATTTGGTCCTCTCTTTAGATCAAAAAAAAAAATTGAGAATAATCTTAAAAATTCAAATATAGGAACTAATGATTTGGATAGAAAAATAATTATCAAGAATATGTGGGGTAATTACGGAAGAATCCTTGCTGAATATCCTTTTTTAAAAAAATTTAAAAATAATACCTTTAAAAAATATATTGAAATTGAAGGAATTAATTATTTGGAAGAAATTAAAAAAAATAATAAAAAAGTTGTTTTTATTTCTGGTCATTTTAATAATTTTGAACTGATGGCTATGCATTTAGAAAATTCAGGTTTAAATGTTGCAACAATTTATAGACCTTTAAATAATATTTTTCTTAACGGCATTATGGAAAAAATAAGATTAAACCATATCTGTAAAAAACAAATTAAAAAGGGCAAGCCAGGAACTAGAGAACTATTGCAGCTTTTTAAAGATGGATACTCAGTTGCGCTTATGATTGATCAAAGAGTGAGCGAAGGTATACAATCAAAATTGTTTAACAGGCCAGCTTTAACTACAACTATACCTGCACAATTAGTTAAAAAATATAATGTTGATGTAGTTCCTGTATATATAGAAAGAAAGAATGGGATTTATTTTAAAATGTACATTAATAAACCAATCTTTTTTGATGAGAATAAACCTTTGGAGGAAATAACTGATGAGCTAAATAAAATTTTAGAAGAAATGATATTAAAAAATCCTGATCAATGGATATGGTCGCACGATAGATGGAAGTAAAATACTATTTTTTTTTTATTTCTTCGTTTTTTAAATAAGCTTCTTTGAATGAAAAATAAGCTTCTTGCAAGTCTACATTCCAATAATTTAGGTCTTTTAAATTAATTTCTTTTCCAGAAACTGCACAAATCACATGATCTCCTTCTTCTACGATTTCAAAATTATTTGCTAGATACTTTAATTTTGCTAATTTTTTATCCATTTTTAGTTTATATATCATTACATGAAAGTAGGAATAATTGGAAGCGGCGGAAGAGAACACTCTTTATGCGAAGCTTTAAGCAAATCAAAAAAAATTAGTAAAATTTATTGTTTTCCTGGTAATGCAGGTACGCAATCAATTGCAGAAAATATTAACATAAATATTGATGATTTTGAGATACTAAAAAAATTTGTTATATCAAAAAAAATTGAATTAATAGTTGTTGGACCAGAAAAACCTTTAGTTGAAGGAATTGTTGATTTTTTTGAAAATATTAATATTCCAATATTTGGACCAAATAAATTAGCATCACAACTTGAGGGTTCTAAAATATTCACAAAGAAAATTTGTGATAAATATAAAATACCCACTGCAAAATTTGGAATTTTTGAAAGTATTAATAAAGCAAAATTATTTTTAAATAATATGAAATTCCCTATGGTTGTAAAAGCCGATGGGCTTGCAGCAGGAAAAGGTGTTTACATATGTGAAAATAAAGAAAATGCTGAAAATGCAATAGAAGAAATTTTTAATGGAAAATTTGGTGAAGCCAAAAACGTTTTATTAGAAGAATTTCTTATCGGAGAAGAAATGAGTTACTTTGTTGTAAGTGATGGAAAAAATATTAAAAAATTTGAAACAGCGCAAGATCATAAAAGAGTAGGAGAAGGAGATATAGGTAAAAATACAGGAGGTATGGGAGCCTATTCTCCCTCAAATCTTATAAATAATGATCTAGACAAAAAGATATTAGAAAAAATTATTTACCCAACTTTAAATGCTCTTAAAAATATGAATTGTGAATACAAAGGATTTTTATACGCGGGTTTAATGATTGTAAAAAATGAACCCTATCTAATTGAATACAATGTAAGAATGGGTGACCCAGAATGTCAAACTATTCTTCCAAAATTAAAAACTGATTTATTAGATATAATTCTAGCTTGTGCTGAAAGAAAATTGGCTCAGACTGAAATCGAGTGGCATAATAAAAATAGCTTATCTATTGTTTTGTGCTCAAAAGGTTATCCTGATAAGTATCAAAATAATATTTTAATTAAAAATCTGGATCAAGTAATTTTAAAATCAAATCAAAAAATTTATCATGCGGGTACTAAAAATGAAAAAAATAATATTTTTTCAAATGGAGGAAGAGTGTTAAACTTTGTAAGTTTATCAAACAATTTTAAAGAAGCTAGGGATAGCAACATTGAAATGATCAAAAAGATTAATTGGACAGAAGGATTTTACCGTAAAGATATTGGATACAAAGTAATTAAATAATGAGAATTATATCTGGAGATTTTAAAGGAAAAAAAATTTTACAACCAAAGGACAAATTAACAAGACCACTTAAGGATTTAACAAAAGAGTCGATATTTAATATTATAAATCATTCAAATTTAATTAATATAGATCTTAAAAATTCAAATATATTGGATTTATTTTCTGGAGTAGGATCCTTTGGTCTAGAATGCTTATCTAGAGGAGCCTTATCAGTTACTTTTTTTGAAAACTATATAAATGCAGTTAAGATATTAAAGTTAAATATATCAAGCTTGAATACTAAAAAAAAAGTCACAATAATTGAAAAAAATGTATTTGATGAGGGAAGCTTAGAGTCATTAAATAAAAAATTTGAAATTATTTTTATTGATCCTCCATTTAAAGAAAAAAAAATAAATTTTTTACTAAAAAAAATTCATAAACTCAAAATTCTTAAAAAAAATGGAGTACTAGTAATTCATAGACATAAAAAAGAAGAAGATAAATTTCCAAAAGAATACAAGATTATTAAAGAAAAAAAATATGGAATATCAAAACTTTTTTTTTTAATTTAGCTTTTAAGTAAAATTTTTTTTGTCTCTTCTTTTATCAACTCTACAGAGGGTTGATCAAAAGGATTAACATTTAAAGATCTGCCCAAAAGTATAGTTTCTAAAATAAAAAAACAAAAAAGTTCGCCTAGTGTTTTTTCATTTCTTTTTAGTATTTCAAAACTTCTAAATGGTATTTTTTTTCTTAAAAATACTTTCTCTGTAGCTAATTTTTGTGAATATAATATTTTTGCTAAATTTTTATTTTTAAGATACCTATGACTAGAAAGAATTTTGCTATTATTAATTTTAAGTGAGTTTTCATTTAAAACATGAAAAAAAGTGTAAAAGTTTTTTTTGGGACCATCTAAATATAATTGCATTAAGCTATGATTATCTTTTGGCATAGACGATATCACTGGCAGTATTCCTCTTGCTTTTTTTCCTAAACTTTCAGCAATTAATTGTTGATACCATTTAAATAAATTTTCTGATTTTTCATCATAATTTAATATTATTGATGCATAATTTTTTTTTTTTATCAGATTAATAGTGTTTGCTACATTGTTAACTAGACTATTTACAAAATTTTTATTTTTGATTAAAAAATCAAGTTGTTTAAATTTTCTATTATTTAATCCAACAAGTTCAGCTGGAAGCATACCTACTTCGGATAAAACTGAATATCTACCCCCAATAAAATTATTGTGATGAATGATTTCTGCTTTAAGTCTTTGTGCTAATTTATTTAAATAATTATTTGTATTTTCAGTAATAAAAATATTTTTATCATTTTTATTTATAAAAATATTAGAGTTTGAAATTGTTTCAAGCGTATTTCCAGATTTTGACACTACTAAATTTAGAATTTTATTTCCTTTATTTTTAATAGTTTTGTTTTTTATAGTATTAATAAAAAAAAAATTTTTTTTTATTCTATCTCTTAAAAAACTATAGATTGCTTCAGTTCCTAATATGGAGCCACCAATTCCTATTATTCTCAATTTTGAAAAATTTTTATATTTTTTAATTATTTTTCTTGAATAAGAGTATGTGTAGTGCAAAGAAAGCGATTTTAATATCTCATTAGGGGTACTCAAAAGAACCCTGAGGTCTTTTTTTACTTTAGAGTTATTTGATTTAATTAAAAAATTTTTAAATTTAATGCTTCTTGTTAACATTAATTTTTTCCAATTTTTTTTCTAATAGAATCTTCTAACGATGAATCAACCCCGGAATTAGTTTTTGGTTTAACTTTGTTAGAATTTTTAAAAATCTTACTTAAATCTATTTCTTTGTTTTCTATTTTTTTTTCTTCACTAATAGGTTTGGGTAAATCTTTGTAGTCAGGTGGATAAACTAAAGGATTTTTTTTTTCAACTAAAAATTCATCTGTATTTTTTTTTTTCTTTAAAGTTAAATTATTTCTTAAGTCACTGCATCCGCTTAAAAAAATAAATACTAAACTTAATGAAAATATAATTAATTTATTAAAACTCTTCATTTGTTTTCTTTTTTAAAAAAAATTTCAACAAAAATAAGGCATATCACACCTAAAGATATAAATATATCTGCAACATTAAAAATAAACCAATGAAAATCATCTAAATGAAAGTCTATAAAATCTGGAACTGCTGAATAGTATAGTCTGTCATATAAATTTCCAACGGAACCACTAAAAATGCTTATGAAAAAATATCCTTTATAATCTCTAGATTGAATAGCAATTATTAAAATAATTACAGTTATAATTGTGATTAAAAATGTAATAAAATTATAAATAAAATTTTGATCAAAAGAAAATAAACCAAAAGCTATTCCTTTATTCCATATTAAGTAAAAATTTAAAAATGAAGTCACATATAGACTTAGAGCATCATTCATTTCAGCTAAATTTAAGATATATAATTTAGAAAATCGATCGATGGCAAATATTAAAATAAATATAAAGATATAAATTATATTTTTTTTAAAATTATTTTTTATCATCTCTATTGGGGCTAAATTGAATGTCTTTCACATTTATCTATATTAATTTTCCAACAAACTGGACATTTTTGACCTTCTGCTTTTAAAGTTTCAACATTAATTTCATTAGAGTTATTTTTTTCAACTTTTGCATTTGAAGTTATGCATAATTCTGAAAAATCTATGTCTTTTGTTAAATCAATTAATCTATCGTCTAATTTTATTACCAGGTTGGCTTCTAAGCTTGATCCAATCTCTTTAGATGCTCTTTTAATTTCAATACTGCTGTTACAAACTTCTCTAATTTTAATTAATTCTACCCATTTAGATTCGAGTTTATTATTTTCCCATTTTGATGGAATTGTAGGAAAATTTTCTAAGTGTATACTTTTTTTATCTTTTTGAATTAAAGAATAAATTTCTTCAGTAGTAAAAGATAAAATTGGAGCAAACCATTTTAATAATACATCTAGTAAAATATTTAAAAAAAGAATTGTAGACTTTCTTTTTTCACTGTCTACTTTATCACAATACAATGTGTCTTTTCTTATATCAAAATAAAATGCAGATAAATCAACAGTACAAAAATTTAATACTTCTTTGTAAAGGGCATGAAAGTTATACATTTTAAAGTTTTTATTAAAATTTTTATTAAGACAATATAGTTTGTGAATCATATACTGCTCTAATTCAGGCAACTTATTAACTTCTAATTTTTCAAAATCTACTTTTTCATATTTGTCTTTTATATTTCCAAGAATATATCTAAATGTATTTCTAATTTTTCTATAAGACTCCGCATGTTGCTCTAATATAGAATTGTCTATTCTCAAATCCTCAGCATAGTCAGATGCTGCTACCCAAATTCTTAATATGTCAGCTCCGTATTTTTTCAATATATCTTCTGGAGCTATAATATTTCCCAGAGATTTTGACATTTTTAACCCTTTTCCATCAACAACAAAACCATGAGAAAGTATAGAATTAAATGGGGCTTTTCCTCTAGTGCCACATGACTCTAAAAGTGAAGAATGAAACCATCCTCTATGTTGATCGGAACCTTCAAGATACATTGAAGCTGGCCACATCAAATCCTCTCTTTTTTCAAGAACATAGCTGTGGGTCGATCCACTATCAAACCAAACTTCAACGATATCATTCAATTTTTCATAGTCTGCACTTTTATATTTTTTTCCTAAAAATTTTTGGGTATCACCCTCGAACCAACAATCGGCACCTTCTTTCTCAAAAATATTTGCAATATTTTCATTTACTTCTTCATCAACTAATACTTTATTTGATTTTTTTGATATGAAGACAGGTATAGGAACTCCCCAAACTCTTTGTCTTGAAACACACCAGTCTGGTCTTGTTTCTATCATTGATTTCAATCTTTCTTTTCCTTTGATAGGATAAAATCTTGTCTCATCTATTGCTTTTAGTGCTTTTTTTCTTAAACCATGACTTTCCATTGAAATAAACCATTGAGGTGTTGCTCTATGAACTAATGGAGCCTTTGATCTCCAAGAGTGAGGGTATGAATGAACCAATTCTCCATTTGCCAGTAGATTTTTTTCATTTTTTAACTTTTCTATGACTAAACTGTTTGCTTTAAATATATGCATTCCTTTGAAAAGAGGAATATTTTCAGTATACTTTCCATCTCCATCAACAGTTTCTATGGCCTTAATTCCATTGTTTAAACATAAGTTAAAATCATCTGGTCCATGACTAGGAGCACAATGAACAATTCCCGTTCCCTGTTCAGTGGTAACAAAATTTGCTTCCAGCATAGGTATTTCGTAACTAAACCCAATTTTTGAAAAAGGGTGACTACAAATAGTTCCTTCAAAATCTTTACCATTAAATTCACAAACTTTGCTGTACTTTTTTATTTTACATTCTTCTAAAACAGGATTAAGCAAAGATTCTGCTATTACAATTTGTCTACCTTTAAAATCAGATTCGTTTTCAATTTTTATAACGAGATATTTTAAACTCTTATTATAAGCTAACGCTTTATTTGCTGGAATTGTCCAAGGTGTTGTGGTCCAAATTATTATTTCACTTTTGTTTAATTCTTTAATATTTGATTTTTTAACTTTAAATGATGTATAGATTGTATCAGATTTGTGATCTTTATACTCTACTTCTGCATCAGCTAATGCAGTTTTTTCAACTGTTGACCAAAGAACTGGTTTATATCCTCTATATAAACTTCCTTCACTTAAAAATTTTCCCAGCTCTCTAACAATTTGAGCTTCAGCATCAAAGCTCATAGTAGAATAATAATTATTCCAGTCCCCTATTACGCCTAGTCTTTGAAATTGTTCTTTGTGTATTTTAATCCACTTACTTGCAAAATCTCTACATTCTTTTCTAAATTCATTAATTGGTACTTCATTTTTATTTTTTTTATTTTTTTTATATTGTTCCTCAATTTTCCATTCTATTGGTAGTCCGTGACAATCCCATCCTGGGACGTAAACAGAATCTTTTCCTTGCATTTGATGAAATTTAACTACTATGTCTTTTAAAATTTTATTTAAAGCAGTTCCCATATGTATATCTCCATTTGCATATGGCGGCCCATCGTGAAGAACAAATTTTTCTTTACCTTTTTTTGCAGCTCTTAGTTCTTTATATAATTCAATTTTTTTCCAATATTTTATTATATCAGGCTCCCTAGTAGGTAGGTTTGCTTTCATTGAAAAAGCTGTTTTTGGTAAATTGATATTTTCTTTTGACATAATTTAATTTAATTTTTTTTTAGCCATAACTAAATCTGAACTAATTTGTTTTCTTAGTTGATTAATGTTTTTAAATTTTTTTTCATTTCGTATAAAACTAATGAAATCAATAGTTAAAACCTTATTATAAAGATTGCTAGAAAAATTAAAGATATGTACTTCTAAAAGTATTTTTTTTTGATTAAAAGTAGGTCGGTAACCTAAATTTGCTATACCTTTTAATGCTTTGCTAGTATTTTTTCTGTGAATTTTTACAGCATAAACACCTAATCTGGGGATAACATAATTTTTAATATCTAAATTGCATGTTGGGAACCCAATTTTTTTTCCCAATTGTCTTCCTTTTTGAACTACACTTTCTATAGACCAGTTTCTTTTAAGAAGTTTGTTTGCATATTTTAAATTTCCATTTGATAATAGTTTTCTAATAAAAGATGATGAAACAATTTTTTTCTTGGAAATAAGCGGCCTAGGTTTAATAATTTTATAACAAAAATTTTTTTCTCTTTCTATTAATTTTTTTACATTGCCTTCCCTTTTATTTCCAAATCTAAAATTATTACTTACAAATATATATTTGGGTTGAATTTTTTTATACAAAATATTTCTAATGAAGCTGAAGTATTTAACTTTTGAAAAATTTTTATCGAATCTTTTTGTAATTATAAAATCTGCTCCTAGTTTTTGTAATAAAATTTTTTTTTGACTTAAATTTGATATTCTAAAATTTTTTAATTTTTTATTAAAATACATTTTTGGCATTGGTTCAAAAGTGACAACTCCAATTTTTAATTTAAATTTTTTTTTATATTTCTCAGCTAATTTAAATAATTTTTGATGACCAAGATGAACTCCGTCAAAATTTCCAATTAAAATTATAGAATTCTTATGAATTGAAGAAATATTGAAATTATTATAATTTCTAATTTTTTTTACCATTTAAGATCGCTTTGCATATAATTAACAAGTGCTTCATAATTTTTAGAAACTTTTTCTATTCCATCTTTTTTAATTTCTTCTTTGTGAATACCATTCGTAATAATCATTGAATCGTAGTTTAAAAGATTTGCTCCTTTAATATCTGTATTTAAATTATCTCCAATTGCCAAAATTTTTTTATTTTTATTATCTGTGGATTGATTATAAACCTCTGGATAAGGTTTTCCAAAATAAATTACTTCTCCACCCAATTTTTCAAAGACCATAGCTACAGAGCCTGCACAAAGTTCTCTTCTATCACCTCTATCAACTATAAGATCGGGATTTGTGCAAATCATTTTTTTTTGAGTATGATTGTTAAGCAAATCCTTATAATAATTTAAATCTTGATCAGAGTCATCAAATAGACCCGTGCATAAAATATAATTACTTAACTTAATATCTTTTGATTTTTTTTTTTCAAAATCGTTGAATAAATCAAAATCTCTTGGCGGCCCAATATGATAAAAAATTTCTTCTAAATGATTATTTTTTAGATAAGACAAGGCTGCTTCACCAGAGGTATATACATTTTCTAGGATTTTATTATCCATACCTAATTTTTTCAAAAAAATTTTAACTGTAGAATTTGGTCTTGGAGCATTAGTTAATAGTACATATTTTTTTTCAGACTTATTAATCTCAACCAACACCTTAATTGCTTCCTTGTGTAAATTTATGCCATTATGAACTACGCCCCATAAATCTATGAAAAATAAATCATAGTTTTTAACGATAGACCGCAAGCCATTTTTATCTAAATTTTTAGTCATTAAATGAGATATAACCGATAAAAACCACAATTTCTCTGGTTTTTTACATATGTAATTTTTTACTCCTTTGTCTTGAAATACCCCTGCAAGTAGCTATATGACTCGCATATTAAAAGGAGAATTTATGAAGTTTAAACCCTTACACGATAGAGTGTTAATCGAAGTTTTAGACAGCAGCGAAAAAACTGCTGGAGGAATAATAATCCCAGATACAGCCCAAGAAAAACCTCAAGAAGGAAAAGTTGTGGCAGTAGGTGGTGGGGCAAAAACAGAAGATGGAAAAATAATCCCTATGGATGTTAAAGTTGGCGACAAAGTGTTATTTGGAAAATGGTCAGGTACAGAAGTTAAAATTGATGGCAAAGAATATAGCATAATGAAAGAATCCGACATTATGGGAATTTCATCAAAATAATTTAAATTAAAGGAGATATAAAATGGCAAAAATAGTTAAATTTGACTCGGAAGCAAGATCAGCAATGATTAGAGGTGTCAATATTCTTGCAGACACAGTTAAAGTTACACTTGGACCAAAAGGAAGAAATGTAGTCATGGACAAGTCTTATGGCGCTCCAAGAATAACAAAAGATGGGGTGACTGTAGCTAAAGAAATAGATTTAGAAGATAAATTTGAAAATATGGGAGCTCAAATGGTTAAAGAAGTTGCTAGCAAAACAAATGAAGAAGCTGGTGACGGAACAACAACTGCTACTATTTTAGCCCAAGCAATTGTTAAAGAGGGAATTAAGTATGTAACAGCTGGAATGAATCCAATGGATGTTAAAAGAGGAATTGAAGCTGCTGTTGAAAATGTTAAAGCAAATTTAATATCTTCTGCAAAAAAAGTAAAAGATAGTGATGAAATTGCTCAAGTTGGAACTATTTCTGCAAACGGTGACAAAGAAATTGGAAGCATGATTGCTAAAGCAATGCAAAAAGTTGGCAACGAAGGTGTTATTACCGTTGAAGAAGCAAAAGGTATAGAAACAGAACTTGATGTTGTTGAAGGTATGCAATTTGACAGGGGTTATTTGTCGCCATACTTTATAACCAATGGGGATAAAATGATTACTGAATTAGAAAATCCTTTTATATTATTGCACGAAAAAAAATTAACAAACTTACAACCAATGGTTCCTTTGCTTGAAGCAGTTGTTCAAGCAGGAAGACCTTTAATGATAATTTCAGAAGATGTTGAGGGAGAAGCTCTTGCAACTCTTGTTGTTAATAAATTAAGAGGTGGTTTAAAAGTTGTAGCAGTTAAGGCACCTGGATTTGGTGATAGAAGAAAAGCTATGCTTGAAGATATAGCAATTTTAACTGGTGGTCAGGTCATATCTGAAGATTTAGGTATTAAACTTGAGAATGTAAAACTTACTGATCTTGGATCTTCTAAAAAAGTAAAAGTTGATAAAGATAACAGCACAATTGTAAGCGGTAGTGGTAAAAAATCTGATATTGAGGCTAGATGTGCTCAAATTAAGCAACAGATTGACGAAACCACATCTGATTATGATAAAGAAAAACTTCAAGAAAGATTAGCAAAACTAGCTGGTGGAGTTGCAGTAATAAAAGTTGGTGGTGCAACAGAAGTTGAAGTAAAAGAAAGAAAAGACAGAGTTGAAGATGCATTAAATGCAACAAGGGCTGCAGTTGAAGAAGGTATCGTTACTGGAGGTGGTTGTGCACTTTTATATGCAGCACAAGACTTAGATAAAGTTAAAGCAAAAGGTGATGATCAAAAAGCTGGCGTTGATTTAGTAAGAAAAGCTTTAGAAGCTCCAATAAGACAAATTACAAAAAATGCTGGTGTTGATGGGTCGGTAGTAGTTGGAAAACTATTAGAGCAAAATAAAAAAACACAAGGTTATGATGCACAAAACGAAGAGTATTGTGACATGTTTTCAAAAGGGATTATAGATCCTGTAAAAGTTGTGAGAACAGCCTTGCAAGATGCTGCATCAATTGCCGGATTATTAGTAACAACTGAAGCAATGGTCGCAGATAAACCAGAAGAAAAATCTGACGCGCCTGCAATGCCTGGTGGCATGGGTGGCATGGGCGGAATGGGCGGAATGGGCGGAATGGGAATGTAACCCCCATTATACTCAAACAAAAATTCGAAAAGGCGAGTTTTTACTCGCCTTTTTTTTGCCTTTTCAAGGCGGTCTAAAAGTTAATCTTACAAATCTATGTAGTCTTTTTCTAACAAACCACATGATTCGATTTTACTTTATTCGTATGGTTGTAAGTATCACTTATTAAGAGAAAGTTTTTTTAACTAAAAATAAACCTAAAGCAACAGCTGGCCCTATTCCAAAAGCAAATAATAAAGTTCCTATTCCAACCGTTCCTCCCAAATACCACCCTATTGAAACTACTGTAATTTCAAGAAATGCTCTAACTGCTGCAATTGGAAGATTTGTTTTCCTCTGTATTCCGGTCATTAAGCCATCTCTGGGACCAGGTCCTAAATTTGCCGTTAAATATATTCCGCTACCTAATCCAACAAGTAAAACTGCAACAATAGCCATAATTATTTGATTTATATAGCTTTGTGGAGTTTCAACAAATGCAATGGATAAATCAATCATAGCAGCAATTATAATAATGTTAAAAATAGTACCTATTCCTGGCTTCTGATCTAAAAATATCCATAAAGATAAAGCAAAAAGACTAACAAAAAATGTAACTACTCCAATAGAAAAATAAACATTTAGAGAAATACCCTGGGCTAAAACGCTCCATGGAGAAGCCCCAGTATAAGAAATAATCAACAAGCCTTCTCCCAGCCCAAACAATCCTAAACCGATACATAAATAAAAAAAGGTAGAAATCTTTGGCTTTAAATTCAATGGTTTTTTTGAACTCCAATAAACTTTCGGTATATTTTTTATTGATAAAAACATATTTACAGAAGTCTATTTACTACTAATATTGACTTCCTCATAGTGATTAATTCTATTAACTTAAAATTATGAAAAAAACATTATTTAGTTTAATTTTATTTTTTTTAACAATTTCAAATCTTGGTGCACATACTTCCCATTATAAAGGAATTAAAGTTATTAACATGGAGGTATTTAGAAATGAAAATCTAATAGGTTATAGCAATTATTTCTTTACTCATGGAAACAATAGTCTCGAAGTTAAAAACTATACACAATTTAAAGTAAAATTATTTAATGTAGTTGTTTTTTCGGTTTCAAGTGAAGCTTTAGAAAAATATAAAAATGATAAATTAATTTCATATAATTCAACAACTTTTCAAAATGATAAGGAAAAATATGTAAGATTAAAATATGATGAGTTAAATAATAATTTCGTTATAGATGGATCTTCATTTAAAGGAAAAGCTGGTGCTGATGCTGTAATCGGAAACTGGTGGAATTATAAAATTTTAAAAGTAGATAAGCAAATAAGCCCTATTTCGGGAAGTATAAAAGAACAAGAGGTAACATTCGTTGGTAAAGAAAATATTACACTGTATGGAAAAAGTTACTCTTTAGATCATTACAGATTAGTGTCTAAAGATAAAAATTTATCCGAAGATAAAAAATTAGATTTTGATATATGGATAAATTCAGAAAATAATTTAATATTTAAAATTTCATATAATAAAAAAGGTAAATGGGAATACAGGCTAAAAAGTTTTGAGTAGATTGTTGAATATTTTAACTTTTTAATTAAAATTGTTCAGACTCCGTTGAGTCTTTCATTGCTGTAGTTGAACTTTTTCCAGAACTAATAGTGTTTGAAACCGCATCAAAATAAGATGTGCCAACTTCTCTTTGGTGCTTAACGCTTGTATACCCATCTTTTTCTCTTGCAAATTCTTGTTGTTGAATTTTTGAATAAGCAGACATTCCTTCTTTTTTATATTTTTCTGCAAGTTCAAAAACTGCAATATTTTGCACATGAAAACCAGCAAGAGTGATGAATTGAAATTTATATCCCATTTCACCTATTTTTTCTTGAAAGCTAGCTATTTGGTCATCAGATAAATGTTTCTTCCAATTAAAAGATGGTGAGCAGTTGTAAGCTAATAGTTTACCTGGGTATTTTTTATGAATTGCATCTGCAAATTTTTTTGCCTCTTCCAAATTTGGTGTGGCTGTTTCACACCATATTAGGTCGGCATAAGGTGCATAAGCTAGACCTCGTGAAATTGCCTGATCAATACCATGTTTAACATAAAAGAACCCCTCTGGAGATCTCTCACCAGTTAAAAAAGGTTTGTCATTTTCATCATGATCATTTGTAATTAATTTTGCGGCATTCGCATCCGTTCTTGCCAATATTATTAATGGAACATTTGCGATATCAGAAGCTAATCTTGCTGATTTTAAATTTTTAATCATTGTACCTGTTGGAACTAAAACTTTACCTCCCATATGGCCACATTTTTTTTCACTGGCTAATTGATCTTCAAAATGAACACCTGCTGCTCCAGCTTTAATAAATTTTTTTGCAAGTTCAAAAACATTTAATGGTCCACCAAAACCTGCTTCGCCATCTGCAATTATAGGAAGCATATAATCTGTTTTGTCTTTTTCTTTCATATCACCATCTTTAATTTCCATATGTTGAATTTGATCAGCTCTGACCAATGCATTGTTCATGGACTCTACTAATTTTGGAGCACTATCGTATGGATATAATGATTGATCAGGATACATTTCTCCTGCGCTATTAGCATCAGCTGCTACTTGCCAACCACTTAAGTATATCGCTTTTAAACCTGCCTTAGCATGTTGAACAGCATGGTTTCCTGACAAAGATCCTAAAGTATTAACATATGCTTCAGTGTTAAGCAGTTTCCACAATTTTTCTGATTGAAGTTTACAAAGAGAATATTCAATTTTAATTGATCCTCTTAATCTTTCTACTTCTTCTGGAGTGTAATCTCTTTTAATACCTGCAAATCTTTTTAGATCATAAGAAACTTTTTCTTCTGAACTCATATCAAATCCTTTTTCTAGATTAAAAAAATTAGAACTAGGTACTAATTACTTTCACTATACTCATTAGTGAACTCGTTCATACCGCTTGAACCCCAATCACAATGGTCATCTCTTAGGTAAATGCCAGATTTTGAATTCTGAGCATTAGTCTCGCTCTTTACTGTTTGAGACTGATTTTCTTGGTTTTTATTATTGTTTTTGTTGTTCATGTAAACTTTATAATTTACAAAATTTACTTTTTCCATTAAATTATCAAAAATGCTTGTAAAATATGATAATTTGTTGTAAATTTAAATTTACAAAATTTACAAATAGTAAAAATGAGTCAAATAGATTTAAGAATTGGTCCAAAAATAAAGGCTTTTAGAAGAAAGCTTGGAATTCAGGCAAATAAACTAGCAGACCAATTAGGCATATCTCCCAGTTATTTAAATCTCATAGAGGGTGGAAAAAGAAAAATTGATGGAGATTTACTGCTTAAAGTTTGCCAAGAATTAAAAATTGAACTTTCGGATTTAGCAGTAAAATCTGACCTTAATTTACAAAACAATATATCTGAACTATTAGATGATCAATTGTTTGAAGACTTAGATATTTTAGGCCCCGAAATAAAAGACCTTGTAAATACAAACCCTAAAATTGCAAGAGCACTGATAAAATTAGGCGACAATTTTAAACAAAAAGATCACGATATAGTCAATAGAGTTGAAAACATTTCTGGCAAAATAATTGATAGCAGAAAAGCTGCTTTTCCAGGAGAAATTGTTTCGGATTTTTTACAAGAAAATAAAAATTATTTTCCAAAACTAGAAGATTTTGCAAACTCAGTTTTTGAAAAAATACAGGTCAATAATAGAACAACTTATATAGCACTTTGTGATTTTTTAAAAAAAGAGTATGGAATATTAGTAAAAGATGTCCTTCCAGAAGAAGGTAAGCCTTTTTCAAAAATTTTTAATAAAAACAAAAAAGAATTATTGCTAAGTGACTATGTCGCTTTAGAAACAAAAAAATTATATGTTTCATCACAGATTGCACACGAAGGAGCAATTAAAGATATAAATGAGTATCTATCAAAATTTTCCTTCCCGAGTGAAGAATCTAAAAAGCTTACAAAAGTTGCTTTATTAAATTATTGTGGTGCAGCAATTTTGATGCCTTATAAATTATTTCATACCGAATGTATGAAAAATAAATATGATTTAGAACTTTTACAAAATACTTTCGCAACAACTTTTGAACAAATTGCTCATAGAGTAACTTGCTTACAAGATCCAAAATTATTGGGTATTCCATTTCACTTTTTAAGAGTAGATATAGCTGGAAATATTTCTAAAAGATTTTCTTTATCAGGAATTGAAATTCCAAGATACGGAGGTGCGTGTCCTAGATGGAACGTTTACTCTGCATTTACAAGACCTGGTGTTATTCAAGCTGCTGTAAGCAAAATGAGTAACGGAGAAAAATATGTTTGTATAGCTAAAACAGTAGAAAAAGGAGTTGGAAGATTTGGTGAAGCTAAAAGTATTTTATCCATAGGGCTTGGTTGTGAAGCTAAATATGCAAAAGATTTTGTTTACACCGAAAATTTAAATATTAATGAAAAAAAAACTGAAATACCAATTGGTGTGTCTTGCAGAACTTGTGATAGACTTGACTGTTCACAACGTGCATTTCCTCCCTTGCATAAAAAATTTGATGTAGATATAAACTCTAGAGGTATCTCTGTATACGTAAGTGATTAAGTCTTTTTTTAATTAATTAGCTTTTTTAGATCTTTCTTTTGAAATAAGTTGAGTAAGAGAATCCACCATCATGTCTGAAGCTTTAAATATTTCATTTGATTTATATTCATGTGATAAATTTTTTTCAGGATTTGATTTATCTTCAATAACAATTCCTTCATCTGGAGAGTTATTTTTTATATAAATTAAAACCAACCATTCATCATCATTAGACTCATCCCATTTTATGAAAATTTCCCCGGTTTCAAATCTTCTGTCAATACATCTTAAGATAGACATGTTTCTTGTTATGTGTCTTTTGTTTAATTGAAAAACTAAACTATTTGCACTTCTATAAAAACTTTCTAGACACAATTCTATTTTTTGCCTCGCAATAGTATATTCTTTTTCCTTTAAAAGAAGCGTTTCCCTATCCTCATCTCCTTCTATTTGGATACCTAAAGCTTCCACTCTTTCTCTAATTTTTTGATCTCTGATAATACGGTATTTTTCTTTTAGCTTTTCTATTCTCTCTTGAAGTCCAGCATAATCTTCTCGTTGCTCTCTTAGTGATACTCTTTCTAATTTTTCAAGTTCTTTTACCTCTCTTATTCTAAATTTTTCGATTTGCTTTTCTAATTTTATTTGTTGAAGAAATTGTCTTTGTTTTTCAGCTTGTTCTTTTCTTACAATCGCTTGCTCTTGACGTAAAAATAATTTTATATCTTTAACTCTTTCTTTTTCGAGTCTCATTTCATCTCTTAGTGATTGCTCTTTAAGTTTTAATTTTAATTTTTCTTCTTCTTCGATAGCTTTTTTATTCTCCATTTTCTCTTTTTCTTTATTCTCTATTTCCTCTAATCTTTGCCTTCTGCTCTCATCCTTTTTGATAATTTTGTAGTCTTGAACATTTTTTTCAATACTTTCAAAGAAACCCTGAATTGATCTTTCTATTATAGAAAACAAACCAAAATTAATTTTAAAATTAAATTTTAGTTTATTTTGAAGTCTAACTATTCTTAATAGAAAGCTTTTTGAATCTGTATTTGACTTTTTTATTTTCTTCTTTTTGTTAAATAAAGGGATTCTTTTTTTTTTAAAGAAAGAGATCTTTTTGATTTTATATTTTTTTATTCTCTTTCTGGACTTAATTTTTTTTTTAATTATTTTTTTTTTTACTTTTTTTTTAATTACTTTTCTTTTTACTTTTTTTTTAATTATTTTTTTCTTTGATTTTTTTTTCATAAATTTTAACTAATTAAGACTTATCAAGAAAATTTTAATAAATATAGTCTCTTGTGTTAGGTGCGGTTGTTAAATCTTTTGTCAGTTGAAATTGAAATACAACCTGGTCTCCCCATTTAAATGTCATTTCACAAGAGGCTAAATAAAACTCCCACATTCTAAAAAATTTTTCATCAAACATTTCTATTATCTTGGATTTATTTTTTATACATCTTTCTTTCCAGTTTCTTAATGTGTGAGCATAATGCATTCTTAACACTTCTAAATCAGATATAATCAAACCTGATTTTTCAATTGGACCTGTTACTTCGCTCATGCTTGGAGTATATCCGCCTGGAAAAATATATTTTGTAATCCATGGCTGAGGGTCTCTTGGTTGATTTACAGAGCCTATTGTATGAATTAACGCTAATCCATTGTCATTTAATAAATTAGCTACCTGTTTAAAGAAAGTTTTATAAAATTTTCTTCCAACGTGTTCGAACATTCCGACACTCACAACTCTATCGAACTTTTCTTTTAAATTTCTATAATCAGCAAGTTTAAATCGAACCTGATTTTCTAAATTATACTCTTTTGCTTTTGCGTTTGCATATCTATATTGATTCTCTGATAATGTAATGCCAGTTACTTCACACTTAGATTGTTTCGCAATTTCAATTGCTAGATATCCCCAACCAGATCCAATATCTAAAACTTTTTGATTAGGTTTAAGATTTAATTTTTTAATTATGTGATTAATTTTATTGCTTTGTGCAGTTTCCAAAGTGTCATTATCATTTTTAAAATAACCACATGAATATTGTCTTTTTGAGTCAAGAAATAACTCATAAAGATCATCTGATATATCATAATGATGAGAAACATTTTTCTTTGATTTTTTTACAAAATTAAAATTAGTTAAATATCTGATGGTTCCTCTTATTTTTTTTAAAAGATAACCAGATGTATTGATTTCATTTCTTCCTATATTTTTAAAAGCTAGTTCTAAAAAATCACCTATAGATCCATTTTCTATTACTAGAGAACCATCTGTGTAGGCTTCACCTAAATATAAATCTGGATTGATTAAAAGTTTATAATGAAGATTTTTATTAAGCAATTTTAAAGTTAATGGTTTTTTTTTATCAGGCGATCCAATTAAATATTTTTTTGAATTTGCATCTATCAATACAAATCCACCTTTTTTAAATAAATTATTTAAAAAACTAACTAATTGCATTTTTGCCGCTTATAATTTCTTAAATTAAAATCTAGTTTCTTTAAATCTTCAAGTAATTTTTTTTCGTCTTTTTCATCTAAAAGACTTATTGGAGGCAAAATATTTTTATATAGCTCATCTTCTTTGGACAAAAAAGTGTGCAAACCTGAAATTAAATTGAATTGATCAAAAACTCTTCTTACATTGCATAATTTTTCATTTTCTGATTGTTTTTTTTTATCAATAAAATCATCATATACTTTTCTAGACAATTCTGCCGTTACATTGCAAGTTGCTGTTATGATTCCTGAACATCCATGCTCTAATCCACTCAATAATTTTAATTCTGAACCAGGCAAAATCGAAAAGTTATCTATTTGTAAATTTTGATATAAATTATATGTGCTATCTTTTAAACCGACTATTTGTTCTGGGAACTTTTTAACCAAACTCTCAACACATTCTACGCTAAATTTATACCCACACAATTTTTCAAAATTATAAAGAATAATTTTACAATTGGAAATTTTATCAATTATTCTTGTATAAAAATTAATAACCTCTTTATCTCCATATTGATAATAAGCAGGGGGCATAATTAAAAATTTATTAAATCCCAATGAACAAGAAATTTCCATAAAGTTAATTGTTTCACTTAATGAATTTAATCCTGTGCCTATCAAAAAATTTTTTTTATACTTACTAGCTGAAAGTTTATTTAACAAATCAATTTTTTCACTTATTGAAATTAATTGTGCCTGACCTGTGCTACCAAAAACAGCAACACCGTGGCAGCCCCGGTCGATCAAGCTTTCAGAATGTTTAATTGTCTTATCAACATTTAAGCTCAAATTTTCGTCAAAAATAGACATTCCAGCGGCGTAAATTCCCCTTATTTGTGTCATGATGATATTATTATTTCTTAAATAATACTTATAATAAATAAATTTAATATAAAAATTTTTATAAATTATGAAAACTGCAGTTTTATTAAGCTATAAAGGATTGGGATCTAATTTACTTCACCTGTCCTATTGTCATCAAATTGCAAAAAAATATGGCCCAGTAACAATCATAACACTTTGCGAAAATTTAAATCAAGTTTTAACAAAAGACCCTCAAATTAAAGAAGTTGTTTATTTAAATAAATATTTTAAAAAATTTACTGATATTTTTAATTTAAGTAACTTTTTAGCAGAGTTAAATATTGATAATATATTTATTTTTTATCCTAGTATTAGATTTTTTGTGGCAAGCAAGCTTGCAAAAATAAAATATATAAAGTGCTACCCGTTTTTTGACAAAAAGAAATTACATTTAGTAAATGCTGCAAGAAGATTTACAGAAAAAGTTTTGGATATTGAAAATTGTCCAACTGAAACACAAATTTTTATTGATAAAACTGAGAAAGATATTGCTTCAAAAAAAATAATAAATAGTAACAAAAATGTAATACTTGGAATAGGATCATCCGGACCAACAACAAGATGGGGATCAAAAAATTATATTAATTTAATTAAAAAATTGATTGAAAAAAATGATTTTTTCTTTTTTTTACTCTGCGGTCCAAATGAAAAAGATATTGCAGATAAAATATTAAAAGAAGTTGATAAAAATTATTGCATGTCTTTAGATAACAAAAAAATTTCAGAAATTATTCCATTAATTTCATTAGCTGACATATATGTTGGCAACGATTCTTTTGGTCATCATGTGGCGTCACAATGCAATATTCCGAGCATAATAATTATGCTCGATACTCCAAGAGCATATAGTGATTATAGTGTTAATCAATTTAGAATTTTACCCGAAGGCGTAAATGAAAATGATGTTTCTCATGATTCCAATTTTTCACCAGATACAATAAAAGTAGAAAAAGTTTTTAAAAAAATATTTTCTCTTCTCAAATTATAAAGCATCTTTTAAAACTAATTCTTTTGCCTCGTTTACGATTGATGCCAACCTAGTTAATTCTGGACTAACATCTGGATGAATTTTTTTCATTATTTTTTTATAAGATTTTAATATTTCTTCTTTTGTATATTTTTTATTCGAATCTAAATTAAGAATTTTATAAGCCTCTTCTAAAGAAATACTTTGAGTATTTTGATTTCTATTAACTTCATTAAAGTTAAATCTTCCTGAATTTTTTAGAAATCTTAATAACCCCCAAATTCTAATAATTTGCATCAAAGATAGACCTGCTTTAGTTTTAATTAAAGGCAAAATCATCAAAACAAAAGGCAATGAAAATATAAACCTGCCTGCATAAACCATAACAACAGCAAGGATTGCTGATAAAATTATAGTAAAAAATCTAATCCCTTGTGAGATTTTTTTGCTTGATGTTTTGGCAAACCAGTTAAGAATAAAATAAACTAGGACAAAAATAATAAGTGTTAAGAAAAAAATATTCATGTATTAAGTTATTTTTAAATGAAAATACCACAATTAAGTAAAAAACCTGAAAAAAAAACTTGTCACAATGTAGATTGGGAAGACAATTATAGCTGGATACATCAAAAAAACATATTGGAAGTTTTAAAAGATAGCCAAAAACTTAACCCTGAGGTTAAAAAATATCTAGAAGAAGAAAACTCATTCACAGAATTTCATATGTCAGATACAAAAAAAATTCAAAAAGATTTATTTGAAGAAATAAAAGGCAGAATAAAATTAGATGATGAAAGTTTACCTTATAAAGATCATACTTATGAATATTGGACAAAAACAACTGTCGAAGGAAATTATTCTATAAAACTGAGAAAAAAAATCGGCACTAATATTGTTGAAGAAATATGGAATGGAGATAAGGAAAAAGAAAAAATTAAAACTAAATATTTTGGAGTTGGCGACTTGGAGGTAAGTTTTAATGATAAAATGCTAGGATATTCTCTAGACTTAAAAGGTTCAGAATATTACACAATATACATAAGAGAAATTTCATCAAACAAACAAGTAACAGAAAAAATTGAAGATACCACTGGAGGGATTACTTTTAGTCTAGATGATAAATTTATTTTTTATTCAAAACTTGATCAAAATCATAGACCAAGAAAAATATTTAGACATAAAATAGGAGACTCTATTAAAAATGATGAATTAATCTTTGAAGAAAAAAGCGAAGCTTTTTCTGTTGGATTGTATTTAAGTTCTGATGAAAAATTCTTTTTTATAAATACATCTGATCACAATACTAGTGAACAATATTATTTTGCGGCCAATGAAGAAAAACCAAATCCAAAACTAATAAAAAAAAGAAAAAAAGGAATAATTTATTCAGTAAACTCTTGGAATGGATGTTTTTATAATCACACAAATGAAAATGCTGAAGACTTTAAAATAGATATATGTGATAATTTATCAAATCAAAATTGGAAAACCTATCTTCCTGCCAAGGATGAAGTTTTAATAGGGGGTCTAACTTTTTTGAAAAATTGGATTTTAAGAGGAGAAACTTCAAACGCACTTGGAAAAATATTTGTCAAAAATATTGAAACTAACATTGAAGAAGAAATTAAATTTACAGATGAAAAAGTAATTGATCCGGGCATTTCATTAAAGCAGAGGGATAGAAATACGGACTATATTCATTTAAATTATTCATCTCCAAAAACTCAAGGAAGAGTTTATTTGTACAATTTAAAAACTAAGGAAAAAAAATTAGTCAAAGAACAAGAAATCCCGTCAGGTCATAATCCAGATGATTATATAGTTGAAAGATTTGAATGCCCATCACATGATGGAAGAATGGTACCAATGACTATCACTAGACACAAAAAAACTAAAATTGATGGTTCGGCAAATCTTTTGCTTTATGGCTATGGATCTTATGGAAACTCAATTTCTCCTGGATTTTCTTCAACAAAGCTTAGCTTAATTAATAGAGATATTATCTGGGTTACATCTCACATAAGAGGTGGAATGGAACGAGGAATGAAATGGTGGAAAGAAGGAAAACTTTTAAATAAAAAAAATACTTTTGAAGACTACATAGCAGTAGCTAAATATTTAATAAAAAAAAAATACACATCTAAAAATAAAATAATAGGAATGGGAGGTTCTGCTGGTGGTCTTCTCATGGGCGCAGTACTTAACCAAGAACCCAATTTATTTTTGGGAATTATAATGGCCGTTCCATTTGTAGATTCTTTAACTACCAATCTTGACCATTCTCTTCCACTTACAGTTGGAGAATTTGATGAATTTGGAAATGCTAAAGATATAAAAGAACATTTTGATTATATTTTTTCTTATGCACCTTATAACAATATTAAAAAAATGGACTATCCTAATATTTTAATTACAACAAGTTTAAGTGACAACAGAGTTTTGTTTGATGAGCCTGCAAAATTTACCGCTAAACTTAGAGATTATAAAACCGATAATAATCTTTTACTTTTAAAAACTGAGATGAATGCAGGACATGGTGGTAAATCTGGTAGAGATGGTGCTATAGAAGAAATAGCCTTTGATTATGCGTTTGCCTTAAAAATTACAAAAAAAATTTAAGCCATTTCATCTTGAAAAAATAAAAATAATACACATATCATAATGGTAAGTCGCCTAATGGGGCTTATACTAAAGTAACCTTGCTAACAAAGGAGGATATTATGACAAGTAAGGATCTATCTATATTCAACTCATTAAGACCTTTTTCAATTGGTTTCGACGATATGTTTGACCAATTTGAAAATATGTTGGGTAATGGAGGTTTGAGCATGCAATCAAACTATCCACCCTACAACATAAGAAAAACTGGAAAGGACAAATATTCAATTGAAGTTGCCCTTGCAGGTTTTAGCAAAAATGATGTTGAGGTTGAATTTGAAGACAATTTGTTAACTGTAAAAACAAAACAAATTAATAAGTCTGAAAACAAAAATGAAGATGGTGAAATTATTCATAAAGGTATTTCTCAAAGACAATTTGCTAGATCATTCACAATTGCAGATGATGTAAAAGTGAGTGGAGCAGAATTAAAAGATGGTCTTTTGACGATAGCTTGTGAAAGAATTGTGCCAGAGTATAAAAAGAAAAAACTTATAGATATTAAATAAGTTAACCTTGCTTGTGGGGATACGCTCCCCACAAGTGTTAAAAACAGCCTTTAGACTGAAATCCAATCACCATATCATTATTGTTAATTTCAAATTTTCTTTCACAAGGAATTCCATATTTTTTTGTCTTATAAATTAATAAACTTAAGCCTGTTTCACTCTTAGAAATACTTGTTGGTTTTCCCATAACAATCTTTAACTCTGAAACTGGTTGCCCTATAAACTGACTTAACTTTTTATTCTCTTTTTTTACAATTTCGTCAGTTTTTTGTTTTATAGTTTGACAATTTGAAAGAGAAACCAGAAACGCAATTCCAAAAAGAAAAGTAGTTAATTTTTTCATATTTCAATAATAACAGGTTTAAATTTTCTTAAATATAAACTTATAAGTTGTAAAATGTTAATAAAGTTTGAATTTAAAGAGTAATTTTCAATAGAATCAAATAAATTTCAAATATTAATTTTGGAGGGAAAATGTTGGAAAACTATTTTAATTATAAAAAACATAAAACTAATTTTAGAACCGAAGTAATAGCTGGGGTAACTACATTTTTAACGATGGCTTATATAATGTTTTTAAATCCTTTTATATTATCTGGAGAGTTTGCAGGTCCGGAAAAAGGTTTTTTTGATTTTGGTGCTGTATTTACTGCAACTATAGTCGCTACTGCCCTTGCATGTTTTATAATGGCATTTTATGGAAAAACTTGGCCAATAGGTTTAGCTCCTGGAATGGGAATAAACGCTTTTGTTGCTTTTGGAGTTGTTGCAGGCATGGGATATACCCCACAAGCAGCTTTAGGAGCAGTATTAGTTGCAGGTGTATTGTTTTTAATCATCTCATTGACGCCTATTAGAGCATGGTTGATTAATTCAATCCCTAAAAGTTTAAAATTAGGAATTGGTGCTGGTATAGGATTATTTTTAGCAATCATAGGGTTAGAAATTATGGGAGTTGTTGGAGATCATCCTGTTACACTGGTAACTCTAGGTGATATTAAAAACCCTTTAGTTTTACTTGGATGTTTAGCTTTTGTTTCAATGGTAGTTTTGGAAAAACTAAAAGTAAAAGGAAACATTATAATCGGAATTATTGCTTTTAGCATTATTGCATGGATTAGTGGATTAGCAAAATTTAATGGGGTAGTTAGTTCTCCTCCTCCGATGACCTATCTATTTGAATTCGACCTTACAGCTGCAATGACAGCAAGCATGTCGACGGTTATTTTTACTTTGTTATTTATAGATTTCTTTGATACTGCAGGTACGTTAACATCGGTAGCTAACGTTGCAGGAAAAGTTGATAACAAAGGAAGAGTTCAAGATATTAATAAAGCAATGTTGTCTGATAGTGTGGGTACTGTCGCTGGAGCATTAATGGGTACAACAACAGTAACAAGTTATGTTGAATCTGGAGCGGGAGTAAAGGCTGGTGGAAGAACTGGAATGACATCTCTAGTGATCGGTGTTCTGTTTTTAGCATGCTTATTCTTTTCTCCTCTTGC
This sequence comes from uncultured Pelagibacteraceae bacterium, assembly GCA_902564565.1. Lineage (GTDB taxonomy): Bacteria > Pseudomonadota > Alphaproteobacteria > Pelagibacterales > Pelagibacteraceae > Pelagibacter. The sequence continues at coordinate 30,017 of CACFBW010000011.1, forward strand.
AACTAGCTTACCTAAAGAAATTGATGGCGCTGCTCTTTTATATGTAGCAGTTCTATTCGTTAAAAATATAACGGATATAGAGTGGGATGATATTGCAGAATCTGCACCTGCTGTAGTTGCCATGATAACAATGCCATTAACATATAGTATTAGCAATGGTATAGCACTTGCATTTGTTGCTTATGCTTTAATAAAAATATTTTCTGGAAAAGCTTCTCAAACTTCACCAGCAATATGGTTAATTGCTGTATTAAGCGTCATAAGCTTCGCAGTTGCGTAAATTTTTTAATTTTAAAAAGGGCTAGATTTATTCTAGCCCTTTTTATGTTTAGATATTATTTTATTTATATTAATTTCTTCGTAATGTTCAGTCGGTTGTACAATCCAAGGATCGGAATCTAATAATACAGAACAAAAATCAGGGGTAAAAGTTGAAGATTTTTTTTTCCATAAGCATGCTGTTTTAATTTCATTAATATTGTCTTTAATTGGGTTGTAATTCTTTAACCATTCGATGCTTTTATTTAATGTTAGCCCTGTATCCGATAAGTCATCAACCAAAAGTACTTTGTTAAAATCTTTGGAAACTGCTAGTGAGCTAATTTCTCGAGCAAACATTAATTTACCTTGAGTATCCTCAATGCCCTTTCCGGAATAACTCTGAATTACAATATATGCTGTTGGAAGCTTCAAAATTCTGGACAGAATATCTATTATTGGCGCCGCACCCCTCATAATTCCAACTAAAACAGTAGGTTTATAATTTTGATGAATCTTTACAGCTAATTTTTCAACTGTATTCAAATATTCCTCAAAGCTAATTATTAATTTATTGCTCATATTAATTTTGGTATCATATAAAAAATTATTTAAAATAATATAAATTTATGAAAATATTTGATTGCTTCATGTATTTTGATGAAGATTTGTTGTTAGATCTAAGGTTGAATTATCTAGATAAATTTGTTGATAAATTCATAATAATTGAATGTAACTATAACCATAAAGGCGAAACGAAAAAACCTCACTTCAATAAAGAAAAATATAAGAAATTTGAAAAAAAAATTAAGTATATTTTACTCAAAGAGCAGCCTGAAGGTATTAAAGGAATTTCCATTAACGATGATGAGCGTCAAATAAATTCCAAATATATTGTAAATGCAGCAAAAAGAGAAAATTTTCAAAGAAATTATATTAAGAATTGTCTTTCAGAAGCTAATGAAAATGACTGGATTATAATCTCAGATTTAGACGAAATACCAAATTTAAAAAATATTAATTTTAATAATATAGATAATCAATTTATTTTTTTTAAACAACATATGATGTATTACAAATTTAATCTAAAATTAGAAAATTGCACATGGATTGGAACAAGAGCGTGTCGTATGAAAAATTTAGAATCACCACAATGGCTTAGAAACATCAAAGATAGATCTTACCCGTGGTGGCGCCTAGATACATTGTTCTCAAAAAATAAATACCAGAATATAAAATTTATAGATAATGGTGGATGGCATTTTTCTTATTTAAAAACCCCAGAAGAAATTGAAAAAAAACTAAAGTCTTATCTTCATCATAGAGAATATGAGTTAAACCCATTGGGAGTAGATAAAATAAAAAATTTAATTAA
>CACFBW010000012.1 GCA_902564565.1 uncultured Pelagibacteraceae bacterium
GAATCATCCATGGCTGTTGCCCACGGTGTATGATGAATAGGAGCAATAGATCCTGTAACAGGTGAAGAAAAAGATTTATTTCTATAAGTCATAATGTCTTCTACTTTGTGGTGTTCCCATTCTTTAAAATGTTTTCTAATCAACTCAAAGTCAATTTTTGGATAATTTGATAGTTCATGAAGTTCTTTTGTATATTCTGTTTGAAAGTCTATCATTTGATCTGGATTTTCTAATTTTTCTTCCAAAGCAACCCATTTATTTATGTCTTTTTCTATTTCTGAACTATTTGGCATTTTAATTTTGTTCATTATTACATCTCTTGCATACCAAGCCTGACAGTCGAACATATTAAAGGTATGAAATTGATCTTGCATACCTAAGTAAAGTAATTTGTGATTATCTTGCCACACAACTCCTTTATATAGTTTTGGTGGATATAATCTGTTTCTGGTTTTTAGTTTAAGGTCTTCAGTTAAAAATGGAAAATGATGAAGATAACCAGAACACAAAATTATCGCATCAGCTTCTTGCTTGTGACCATCTTTGAAGATTGCTTTGTTTCCCTCTAGTCTATCTAAATAATGTACCTCTTTTACTCCATTAGGCCATTTAAATCCCATTGGATTATTTCTGTAGCCTATAGTTACACTTTTGGCACCATACTTGTGACATTGAAGAGCAACATCCTCAGCTGAATAACTGCTTCCTAAAACAATGACATTTTTTCCTCTAAACTCTTCTGCGTCTCTAAAATCATGTGAATGCATGATTCTACCTGGAAAAGATTTCATTCCTGGGTATTCTGGAATAAAAGGAACAGAAAAATGTCCACTAGATACAACCAAGTAATCAAAAATATCTTTTGAAAATTTATCATTTTTTTTATCGTGAGAAGTAATCTCAAAATTATTTCCATTAAAAATAACACTAGAAACATTAGTGTTAAATCTTACTTTATTTTTTAAATTACCTTTTTTTACTCTGCCAGTTATATAATCATATAAAACTTCTCTTGGTGGAAATGATGGAATTGGCTTTCCAAAATGTTCATCAAATGAGTAGTCGGCAAACTCTAAACATTCTTTAGGACCATTTGACCAAAGGTATCTATACATACTATTAGGAACTGGATCACCGTATTGATCAGATCCTGTTCTCCAACTATAATTCCACAAACCTCCCCAATCTTCTTGTTTTTCAAAACAAGTTATTTGCGGTATTTTTTCACCTTTTTTTTCAGCTTGTTCAAAAGCTCTCAACATAGACAAGCCACATGGCCCAGCACCTATAATTGCTACTTTTGTCATAAATTTTTTTCCACCTATTTTAATTTATAAATGTATTTTACTAACAAAATACAAATAATTGAAATAATATTTTATTATGAAAACTAACTTATATTATCTCAGGTTTAATGGATAAAAGAGCATTAAAAAAATGAAAGCTATATTAGCTATAGATCAAGGCACAACGTCAACAAGGGCAATCGCCTTTTCAACTGATGGTAAAAAATTATTTTCATCACAACTAGAATTTAAGCAATATTTTCCAAAAAACGGATGGGTTGAGCACAGTCCAAATGAAATTTGGTTAAAAACTTTAAAAACAATAAAAAAAGTAAGAAATAAATGTAAAAAAAATAAAATAAAAATTATTACAATTGGAATTACAAACCAACGCGAAACAACAGTTTTATGGGATAAAACAAATGGCAAACCAGTTTGTAACGCAATTGTGTGGCAAGATAGAAGGACAGAAGATTATTGTAAAAAAATTAAAAATAAAGAAATTTTAATTAGAAAAAAAACAGGTTTATTTATTGATCCTTATTTTTCAGCAACTAAAATTAAATGGGTATTAGATAATGTTGCAAAAGCTAAGCAACTTTTAAAAAAAAACCTTTTGCTATTTGGAACAATTGATAGTTTTTTAATTTGGAAATTGACAGGAGGACAACTACACGCAACTGATGCAACAAATGCCTCTAGAACGATGCTTTTTAATCTAAATAAAAATAAGTGGGATGATGATATTTTAAAAATTTTCAAAATAAAAAAAAATATTTTGCCAGTTGTTAAAAATTCTGCTGATGAATTTGGTTTTACAAGTAAAAAAATTCTTGGTGAAAAAATATCGATTTCGGCCGTACTTGGAGATCAACAAGCCGCAGCAGTCGGCCAAGCTTGTTTTGAAAAAGGATCAGTTAAAAGTACATATGGCACTGGTGCATTTGTTATAATGAATACAGGTAAAAAAAAATTAATTTCGAAAAATAAGTTACTCAGCACAATTTGTTATCGCATAAATAATAAAACAACTTATGCCTTAGAGGGATCAATTTTTATAGCTGGTGCTGGAGTTCAATGGTTAAGAGATAAAATTAAATTAATTAATAACGCTTATGAAACCGAAAAGATTGTAAGATCAAAAAAAAATAACCAAGGCATTTATCTTGTGCCAGCCTTTACTGGTTTAGGCGCACCTTATTGGAGTTCAAATTCACGTGGATTAATAACTGGCCTTACAAGAAATAGTGACTGGAAAGATTTGGTAAGAGCCGTGATCGAGTCAGTAGCCTACCAAAGTTTTGATTTATTTGATTCAATGAGAAAAGATGGATTAAGACCAAAAATTGTAAAAGTTGACGGAGGAATGGTCACAAATAATTGGTTTTCGCAATTTTTATCAGACATATTAAATATAAAAGTAACAAGACCTGCAGTAGATGAAACAACTGCATTGGGAGTTGCATATATGGCAGGATATCAAGTCGGCGTGTATAAATCTCTTGCTCACATAAAATCAAAATGGAAAAAAAGAAGAGATTTTACACCAAAATTGAATAAAAGTTACCGAAATAAGTTATTGCAAGGATGGAGACAAGCAATTAGAAAAACTTTAGCATAATTTTGTTATGACAAAAATTTTAATTATAGGTGGTGGAGCTATGGGATCAGCATTTACAGTTCCATGCCTCGAAAATAAAAATAAAGTTACAATTACAGAGCCGTATAGCAAGATATTCATAAAAAACCTTTCATCAAAAAATAAATTCCATTCAGCTTTAAAGATTAAACTTTCAAAAAAATTAAGATTTAAAAAATTTTCAAAAGAGCTACTACGGGAAAAGTTTGATTTAATAGTTATTGCTTTGAGTCTTCCAGGAATAGATTTTATAGCTAAAGAATTAAAAAGTCTTAAAATTAAAACCCCTATTTTAGTTCTAACAAAAGGATTAAAATATGAAAAAAAGATAAATAAAATATTTACGATTTCAGAATTACTTAAAAAAAAATATAATGGAGTGAATGTTTCTGCTTTAAAAGGACCCTGTCTAGCAAAAGAATTAGCAAGAAAAAAACAAACAAGTGTGATCATAGCTAGTAAAAATATAAACATTGCAAAATGGATTGGAAAGCAAATTTCTACTAAATATTATTTAATAGAATATTCTAAAGATATAATTGGTGTAGAAATATGCTCGGCAATCAAAAATATATATTCTATGATTATAGGTGCTGGACAAAGTTTAAATACATCATCAAGTTTATTTCAAAAATCATTAGTCGAAATGAAATATTTAACTAAATATTTTAAGGGTAAAGAAACAACTACCGAAGGCCTGGCTGGTGTTGGTGATTTATATGTAAGTGCTGCCGGTGGTAGAAATAGTAAAATGGGGAGTTATTTAGGTAAAGGATTTACTTACAAAACAGCAAAAAAAAAATTTATGAAAAGAGATACTGTTGAAGGCGAGCAACTAGTTAGAGAAATTGCACCATTTGTAATGAAAAAAATTGATAAAAAAAAAATTCCTTTAATGGCTAATTTATTTAAAACAATTTTAAGAAATAAAAAATTAAAAATCAATTAATATAAATATATGAAATTTAATTGGAATTATCCAACAACTGTTTGGGTAGGAAAAAATAGGGTTGATGATTTGTCAAATGCTTGTGAAAGTCTAAAAATTGATAGGCCGTTATTCGTGACTGATAAAGATTTAATAGAATTACCATTTATTAAAAATATTATATCTAATCTGAAAAAAAAATTTAGTAAGTTTGGTATTTTCTCAAACTTTTCAGGCAATCCCCTAGGTGATAATGTTGAAGAGGGTGTAGAAGTATTCAAAAAAAACAATAGTGACGGTGTGATTGCAATAGGAGGAGGGAGCGCTCTTGATGTTGGAAAGGCTGTTGCATTCATGTCTGGGCAAACTAGACCAATTTGGGACTTTGAAGACATTGGAGACTATTGGAAAAGAGCTGATGAGAAAAATATTGCACCAATAATTGCAGTTCCAACAACAGCTGGAACTGGATCTGAAACAGGTAGAGCTTCAGCTATAATAAACAAATCTACCGGAGTTAAAAAAATTATTTTTCATCCAAAATTTTTACCATCTATAGTTATTTTAGATCCAATTTTAACCGTTGATTTATCTCCAAGATTAACAGCTGCAACAGGAATGGATGCACTTGCGCATAACTTAGAAGCTTTTTGTGCCCCAGGTTTTCATCCAATGGCAGATGGAATTGCAATTGAAGGAATGAAGTTAATTAAAAAATCACTTTTAAAAGCAGTAAAAAATGGAAAGGATTTAAATGCTAGAGCAGATTTATTAGCCGCAGCAAGTATGGGCTCTACTGCTTTTCAGAAGGGTCTCGGAGCAATTCATTCTTTAAGCCATCCAGTTAATGCCCAGTTTAATGTTCATCATGGCCTATCTAATGCAATTTTTATGCCATATGTTTTAACTTTTAATAAAGATTTGATAAAAGATAGAATTATTTCAATTTGTGACTATCTTAACTTAGATAAAAATTTCGAAAGTTTTTTAAAATGGATTTTAGATTTAAGGAAAGAATTGAATATACCTCACAAACTTTCAGAAGTTGTAGAGGAAAAAAAAATAAATTTAGATCAATTATCAAAAATGGCTTTAGAAGATCCATCAACTTCAACAAACCCTAAGAAAATGACAATTGAAGATATGCAAATTTTATATAAACATAGTTTATCCGGAGAATTATTTTAATGAAAAACTTAAACCTATTAATAGTTGAAGGAAATTTAAAAGATGAAAATGAAAACTTTAAAAACTCAGGAATACAAACTCACGCTGAGAGTTTAAAAGATAGTCTTTCTTATTTTACAAACGATTTAAATATTGAGGTGTTTAACCCATGCTCCGAAAAAAGTTTTGATAAAGTGTTATTAAATATTAAAAAATATGATGGTTTAATATGGGGAGGCAGTAGTTTAAATATCTATAATGATTGCATTGAAATTCGTAGACAGATTTCTTTTATGAAAGAATGCTTTAAAAATATTAAAAAGATTTTAGCGATATGTTGGGGAATGCAGGTTGCTGTTACCGCTGCTGGAGGAGAGGTGAAAAAATCATCTAGGGGTGCTCATATTGGAATTGCAAATGACATTGAAATTAATGAAAATGGTTTAAATCATCCATTATATAGATCAAAAAATAAAAAATTTAATTCTCCAGCTTTTAATTTTGATGAAGTCACTACATTGCCCAAAGGAGCCATTAATCTTGCATCAAACAATATTAACAAAGTTCAAAGTCTTCATTTTAAATGGGGCATAAGCGATATATGGGGTTTGCAATATCATCCTGAAATTACATATCATAAAATGATAAGTTTAATCAAATTTAGAAAAGAAAAATTAATAAATGTTAGAAAATGTTTTAAAGATGAAGAAGAAGTGAAAAAACATATCGACTTTATAGAAAAAGAAATAAAACTATCAGCAAAAGAATCTAGAATGTTAGAATTAAAAAATTGGTTAAGTTATTTAAAAACTGCTGCCTAATTAAAATAAACCCTCTACTTCACCTTTGCCATTTATCTTAATAGAGTCTGCTGCTGGAACTCTTGGCAATCCCGGCATAGTCATTATTTCACCGCATATAACAACAATAAATTCTGCCCCAGAAGAAAGTCTTGTTTCTCTAACAGGAAGAACGTGACCAGATGGCGCTCCTTTTAAGCTAGGATCTGTAGAAAAACTATATTGAGTTTTGGCTACACAAATTGGAAGGTTTCCATATCCTTTAGCTTCAAAATCTTTTAGCTGATTTCTAATTTTTGTATCCGCAACAACTTCACTTGCATGATAAATTTCTTTAGCAATTGTCTCAATTTTTTTAAATAATGGAACTTTATCTTCATATAAAAATTTAAATTTGCTTTCATTTTTATCACATATCTCAACAACGGTTTTTGCAAGATCTTTTGTTCCTTCACTACCATTAGACCAGTGTGTACATAAAGATACTTTTACACCAAGTTTTTTGCAAAAATCAATTAAAGCATTTACTTCTTTATCTGTGTCGGTAATAAAATGGTTTACAGCAACAACAACTGGTAATCCAAATTTTTTAACATTATTAATATGTCTTTCTAAGTTTACTAAACCTTTTTTTAAAGATTCAACACTTTCTTTTTTAAGATCATCTTTTTGAACTCCTCCATGCATCTTTAAAGCTCTTATAGTTGCAACGATTACAACACAATCAGGTTTTAATCCTGACTTTTTGCACTTAATATCTAAAAATTTTTCAGCTCCCAAATCAGCTCCAAAACCAGCTTCTGTTACAACGTAATCAGATAATTTAAGTCCAGTTTTTGTTGCTATAACAGAGTTACAACCATGTGCTATATTAGCGAACGGGCCACCATGTATAATTGCAGGGTTATTTTCTAAAGTTTGAGTTACATTTGGTCTAATTGCATCTTTTAAAAGCACTGTCATTGGACCATGCGCATTTAAATCTTTTGCATATATTGGTTTTTTATCTCTAGTATAACCGATGGTAATATTTCCAATTCTTTTTTCTAAATCTTTTAAATCATTTGATAAACAGAAAATAGCCATGATTTCTGAAGCTACTGTAATATCAAAGCCATCTTGTCTAGGGTAACCGTTTGCAACACCTCCAAGGTCTACAACAATTGATCTTAATGAACGGTCATTCATGTCCATAACTCGTTTCCAAACAATTCTTCTAACATCAATATTTAATTTATTTCCCCAATAAATGTGGTTATCAATTAAAGCAGACAATAAATTATGTGCTGAAGTGATTGCATGAAAGTCTCCAGTAAAATGTAAATTAATTTGTTCCATTGGAACTACTTGAGCGTATCCACCACCAGCTGCCCCACCTTTCATTCCAAATGAAGGACCTAAGCTTGGTTCTCTTAGACAAACAATTGATTTTTTTCCTATTTTATTTAAACCATCACAAAGACCAACGGAAGTTGTTGTTTTTCCTTCTCCAGCTGGAGTTGGGGTAATTGCTGTAACTAAAATTAATTTTCCATTTTTTTTATCTTTTAAGGTTTCTAAATATTCAGGTTTAATTTTTGCCATGTATCTACTGATTGGGCTATATGCCTCCGCTTTATCTGGTACATTTATTCCATCAAGAATTTCTTGTATGGGCTTCATTTTAGCGGCTCTTGCTATTTCAATATCTGATTTAACTTTGCTCATAATAATTAGCTATTTATACACGACTAAATTCATTCGAAGCTGGATTAATATCTCTTTTTATAGATTTTTGAAAGTTCTAAAAAATATATATAAAAAAAATAAAGAACTATTTATATTTATTACTATAAAATTTGCCTATGCAAAAATACTCCGTATTTAATCTCATAAAAAATGCTTTTAAAGGTCATAAAGACTGGGAAGTTGCATGGAAAGATCCTACTCCGAAATCAGAATATGATGTTGTTATAATAGGTGGTGGAGGTCATGGTTTAGCCACAGCTTACTATTTAGCAAAAGAACATAAAATTACAAATGTTGCTATCATTGAAAAAGGGTGGATAGGAGGAGGGAATGTTGGAAGAAACACAACAATTCTTAGATCAAATTATATGCACGATGAAAATGGCCTGTTTTATGAAAAAGGAATGAATTTATGGAAAAGCATGAGTCAAGAACTAAATTTTAATGTGATGTATTCTCCAAGAGGAATAATTAACCTTGCTCACTCCGATGCTCAAATGAATGCATACGCGAGGAGAGGAAACTCTATGAGGTTAAATGGAATTGACGCTGTCCTTTTGGGAAGAGAGGAAGTAAAAAAAATAGTTCCAGTTTTAGATTTTTCTGAAAATGTAAGATTTCCAATTTTTGGAGCTTTAATGCAACCAAGCGGTGGAACAGCCAGACATGATGCGGTTGCTTGGGGATACGCAAGACAAGCAGACTCAATGGGAGTGGATATTATCCAGCACTGTGAAGTAACAGGATTTGATATAGTCAATGGAAAAGCACAAGGAATTCAAACATCAAGAGGAAATATAAAAGCAAAAAAAATAGGTTTATGCGTAGCAGGCAACACATCTGTTCTTGCAGACATGTTGAACATAACTCTACCTATAGAAACTCATTTATTACAAGCATGTGTTTCAGAACCAATTAAACCAATATTGGATCATGTGGTTACTTTTGGCGCTGGCCATTTTTATTGTAGCCAATCTGACAAAGGTGAAATGGTAATGGGTGGGGATTTAGATGGATATAATAGTTATGCTCAAAGAGGAAATTTACCTACTTTACAACATGTTTTAACTGAAGGAATCGCAATGCTTCCATTTCTTAGCAAACTTAAAATGTTAAGAACTTGGGGTGGAATTATGGATATGTCTATGGATGGCTCTCCAATTATAGATAAAACACACATTGATGGATTATATTTAAATTGTGGTTGGTGCTATGGAGGTTTTAAAGCCACACCTGTGTCAGGCTGGACGTTTGCTCACACAATAGCTCAAGATAAAGTTCACGAATTAAATGCTGGATTTAGTTTAAAGAGATTTAACACCGGACATTTGATTGATGAAAAAGGTCTTGGTACAAAAACTTGGATTTCATAAATGCTACATATTAAATGCCCACATTGCGGATTAAGATCACAAAATGAATTTGCATATGGTGGAGATGGTACAGTTAAAAGACCTGAGTTAAATAAAAAAGTCTCAGATAAAGAATGGGATACTTTTGTTTATTTAAGAAAAAGTCCAAGAGGCAAACATACAGAACTTTGGCACCATGTCTCAGGCTGTAGACAGTGGATCAAAGTTGAAAGAGATACAGTTACACATGAAATTTTTAAAACAGCAAAGGTTAATGAAGATATTTAATTATGTCAGAAAATTTTAGATTAGATAAAATAGGATTAATTAATAGAAACAAAAAAATTTCCTTTAAATTTAATGGAAAAAAATATTTTGGTTATGAGGGAGATACGCTTGCGTCTGCATTAATAGCAAATGGAGTTCATCTTATAGGAAGAAGTTTTAAGTATCATAGACCAAGAGGTTTTTTTGGAGCTGGAGTTGATGAACCATATGCAATAGTTCAATTATATAGAAATAACGAAACTGAACCAAATGTACGAGCAACTGAACAAGAACTTTTTGAAGGATTAGAAGCAAAAAGTGTAAACTGTTGGCCAAGTGTAAATTTTGATATAGGTGCAATAAATAATTTTTTGAATAAGTTTTTCCCAGCTGGCTTCTATTACAAAACCTTTATGTGGCCAAAGAGCTTTTGGTATAAAGTTTACGAACCATTTATTAGAAAGGCAGCCGGATTTGGAGTCGCATCTACAAAGCATGACAATGAAAGATATGAACATAAATATGAATATTGTGATTTATTAATTACAGGCTCAGGGCCTTCCGGTTTAGCAAGCGCATATGCCGCTGCAAAAAATGGAGCTAGAGTAATTTTAGCTGAAGACAAACCAAGATTTGGTGGAAGTTTGTTAACTAGCGAAGTTAACATCGGGAACCAAAGTGGAAAAGATTGGGCAGACAATATTATAGCTGAACTTAAAGGAATGCCTAATGTAATAGTAAAAAATAGAGCCCAAGTTTTTGGTTACTATGATCATAATATGTTGGTAATGTCAGAACGAATAAGCGATCATTTACCAAAATCAAAAAAATATAAACCCAAACAAAGACTTTGGTATATAAGAGCTAAAGAAGTAATAATCTCATCTGGCTCCATTGAAAGACCAATTGTTTTTGGAAATAATGACACACCAGGAGTTGTTTTAGCTTCCGCGGCTAAAGAATATTTAAAAGTTTATGGAGTTTTAGTTGGCAAAAAACCCTTGATATTTACAAACAATGATAGTGCATACGAAACTGCAATTGAATTTAAGAAGAATGGAGTTGGTTCAATAGTCTTAGACACAAGAAGTAACCCAGATTCAGAAATAATCAATGAAGCAATAAACATGGGTATTAAAATAAAATTTTCTCATGTAATTGTTGCTGCAAAAGGATATAAAAAAGTAAAATCTGCTGAAATTGCAAAAATTTCAGAAGATAAAAAAGATTTAGACAAACTTGAAACCATAGATTGTGACTGTATATGTGTTTCAGGTTTTTGGACACCAACAATACATTTAGCTTCTCAATCAGGAAACAAAACAAAGTTTAACGAAGAAATTGACGCTTTTATTCCAGGTCAATCTAAGCAAAATGAAACAACTGTTGGATCAGCCAATGGCATATTTTCTCTTGAACAAACTTTAAAAACATCCTTTGAAGCGGGTCATGAGATATCAAAAAAAATAACAAATAAAAATAACAAAGTTTTAGTTCCACAAGTATCTGAAAAAAAATTCACACAACATGATAAATTTTGGTGTGTTCCACTTCCAAAAGAAAAAAATTATAAAAGATTTTTGGATTTTCAAAATGATGTAGCGGTTACCGATGTAGAGCTTGCAATTAGGGAAGGATATAGATCAATAGAACATGTTAAGAGATACACCACATTGGGAATGGCAACTGACCAAGGTAAAACTAGCAATCTTAATGGATTACAACTTGTTTCAAGCATAGAAAATAAAATAGTACCATCTGTAGGACATACAACTTTTAGACCACCTTTTACTCCTGTATCAATTGGTGCAATTGTTGGAAGGGAAATTGGAAAACATTCTAAACCTACCAGAAAATCACCTATGCATTCTTGGCATGAAAAAAACAATGCAGTTTTTGTTGATGCAGGTATTTGGTTGCGACCTAGATATTATAAACAAGATAACGAAAGTTTGTTTGAAGCTTCAAAAAGAGAAGCAGAAAATGTTAGAAAAAATGTTGGAGTTTGTGATGTAACCACTTTAGGTAAAATTGACATCAAAGGTCCTGATGCAGCAGAATTTTTAAATAGAGTTTACACTAACGCATGGTTGAAGTTACCAGTTGGAAAAGCAAGGTATGGAGTAATGTTAAGAGAAGATGGTATGGTAATGGATGACGGAACAACAACTAGGATTTCTGAAAATCATTATCACATGACTACTACTACTGCTCAAGCAGCTAATGTTTTATCTCATTTAGAATATTATTTACAAATTGTTTGGCCAGAACTGAAAGTAAATGTTGTATCAACTACAGAACAATGGGCAGGAGCAGCAATAGCAGGTCCAAAATCTAGAAATTTGTTACAAAAATTATTTCCAGATATAGATGTATCAAACACAGGTTTGCCATTTATGGGATACATTGAAAGCAGCTTATCTGGTGTCCAGGCAAGAATTTTTAGAATTTCATTTTCTGGCGAGCTTGCATACGAAGTTAACGTAGAGTCGGACAATGGTGAGTTTATGTGGAAAAAAATCATCGAAGTTGGTAAAGAATTTTCAATTCAGCCATATGGAACTGAAGCTTTATCTACACTAAGAATAGAAATGGGACATGTTGCTGGATCAGAGCTAGATGGAAGAACTATTCCTTATGATAATGGTTTAGATGGATTAATTAGTAAAAAGAAAGATTTTATTGGAAAAAGATCTTTAGATAGAAAAGCATTTACAGCAAAAGACAGACAAAGAGTGGTAGGTGTTGTTCCAATTGATAAAAAAACAAGCATCCCAGAAGGTTCACATTTAGTAATAGATGCAAATGCAAAATTACCAAATCCAAAATTAGGTCATGTTTCAGCCTCGTGCTGGAGTGTAGAAAATAACAATCCTTTTTCTTTAGCTATTCTTAAAGACGGAAAAAATATGATAGGTAAAAAATTATTTGCTTTGTCTCCATTAAAAAATAAATCTATACCTGTGGAAATTGTTTCGTCTCATTATGTAGATCCAAAAGGAGAAAGGGTAAGATCATGACAGCAATATCTTCTTTGCAACATGTACATAAAAAAGGTCTTTTTGGTGATTATGAAGATAAAGATGAAAAAAATTTAATTAAAATTTCTGAAGTGACAAATTTATTAATTGTTCAGATAGTACAGCATAAAGGATCAAATGTTTCATTAAGAGGTTTAAAGGTTGGTGAGCTTAATTTAAGTAACGAAGCACTTAAAGTGAATTTTAATAATGATACAAGAATTTTATGGAATGGGCCAAATAATTGGTTTTTAATTTCTAAAAACAAAGAATTATTGAAAAATATACATAAAACGTTTAATGAAACTGATTTTGCAATAACGGATCTATCACACTCTAGGGCGGTAATTGAATTAGAGGGAGAAAATACAAAAGAAGTATTAAAAAAAGGATGTCCATTTAATTTTAATGAATTACATAAAAATACTTGCATAAACTCTATATTCAACGGGATTACTGTTACAATTGATATGATTGAAGATTCTCCAAATAAAATTAGATTGTACGCGCTTAGAAGTTTTGGAGAGTCTTTGCATCACTCTATAACTGATGCCTGTTTAGAATTTGGTTATAAAAATATTTAATTAATTTGTTTTAATGGAATAATACTTTTTGTAATCAGCAATAGGGTGATATGAAAAGTCCAATATAGAATTTTCAATCATAAAAATAATTTTATCATTAAATTTTTCTCTCTCGATTTTATCAAAACTTGCAGTGATTTCTGAAAGTATTTTTTTTCCATCTAAAATTTCTTTAAATTTACTATTTTCAAAATTTAAATTAAAAAAGCCATTATTAATTTTATCATTTATTCTAATGTTATTTCCATCAATTTTATATTCAACCCCATGATATTGATAAGTATAAATTTTTTCTAAATTAATTTCGTTATAGACTATAGAGTTTTTTTTGTTTTTACTTTTGCAACAGATGAGATCAATTTTTCTATCATTCCAATTTAATATTTGTGAAATTTCTAACTTATCTTCAATAGATAAAGAGTTAATTTTTTCTTTAACATTTATTGGTGCCTCAGTAAAAAATTTAGTTAAAGGTTTTATTCTCCCATTAGCAAAATTTTTTATAATTAATTTATTTTTATTTAACAATTTAATTAGTTCTTTAATAGAAAAAAAATTTTCTTTTTTGTGTAGAAAAAAATCAACAACTCCAGAAGGATGGTTTAAATCTTGCTTTATTTCAGTTTCTGCAAATATTTTTGCAGGGTGCAAGTTGTTAAGTTTGCCAATCGTATTCTTTATAAAATTTATTGATTCTTGATTTTGTTTTAAATTTAATTTTTTAAATAATTGTTTAACTTGGTTTGTTGCATATGATTTTTTATCTCCGTATACCATTATATAAATTACACCTTCATCTTTTAGATTTTGATTAAAATATTTAAGACCTGTTCCAGGTTCATCCAAATGATGTATTACTCCTGAACTTATAATGTAATCAAATTTTTTTTTGAATTTTACAGATCTAAAGTCATCATGGTAAAGTTTTAAATTTTCAATTTTATTCTCTTCAATGAGCTTTTTTTCATGTTTAAGGCTATTTTCAGATAAATCTATTCCAAAAAAATTATGATTTGGATTACATTTTGCTAATATTGCAGCCTGATCAGACCCACATCCAGCAATCAATATGTCAAGTCTTTTTGTATTATATGGTTTTTCCGGCCATAATCTATGCCAACAATAATTAGGATCACAAATTTGAAAACGATTTTTTTTAATCCATTCTTCAGATAAGTTTTCAGTTGGTTTTGGATATATATAATTATTGTACTGTTCTGTTAATTCTGAAATATTTTTATTTTTCATTAGTAATGTTTTTTTTAATTTATTTATAAAATAAAATGATATCTACAAATAATTAAGAAATTGAATTAATTTACTTAATTCTACTACAAGTTTCATTTTAAAAACTGTTAGTAATCTAAAAAACCTTATTGTCTTAAATTTTAATTATCTATACCTAGAAGTAGGAGCCGAATCATTGAAAATAAAAAAATTAACTTTGTTGTTATTTACTTCAGTAGGTTTAAATGGTTGTGTTGACGCCACGGCATTTTTGGGTCCCGCTATAACCATTGGTAACACGGGTAACATTTATCAAGCCAGCTTATCATATGGCACCAATCAAGCTGTATATAAGTCTACAGGCAAAACTACAATCGACCATCTTACTGCTTTTTTAGACCCCACAGATGAATTTGAAGGTGATTTAAACCTTATTTTAAAAGATGGTATAAAAGATGTTAAAAAGGATTTTAAGCAGGCTGTAACTAAGGCAGAAAAAAAATTACTATTCAAAGAAAAAAAAAGACCTGAACCTATTTTAAATTCAAGATTAGAAAATTTTAATTTTAGTTTAGAAGATCAGTTTATACTTTTTTAACTTAAAAGAAGTGTTATTTAGTTATTAGTAGACTCATATATACAGAATTAACATCTTCTTTATAGTGTGCAAAAGGTTTGCATTTTTTAAATCCACACAAATCAAATAACTTCCGAGCTGGTTTAAAAAAAATACCAGCACCTGTCTCTAAACTTATTTTTTTTATATTTAGTTTTTTGGCCTTCTCGATAAGATGTTTAATAATTTTTATACCGTTTCCTTTTTTTCTAAATTTATCAGCAATCCTTATAGATTTAAATTCACCATGATTTTTGTCTAAAAATTTTAGAGCACCACATCCTATTAGCTGATTGTTTTCCCATAAACTCCAAAATTTTATCGAGGGATCTTTTAAACCTTCTATATCTAAAACATGTGCACTTCCTTCAGGTGAGACTGACCTTAATTCGATAAAATGTTTATTTAATAGTTCGTCTACTTCTTTATTATCAAAATTTCCTTCTATAGATTTCATTTTAAAATATTTTCAAGTTTTTCTACCTGTCCAATTTTAAAAATAATTACATCATCTGAATGGTAACCGTACCGATTTGAAGAATTTTTAAATCTTTTTCCAGGTTCCATAATTGGTTCTAAAGATAAAACAACTGTTCCCCAATGCATTCCTAAAACTTTTTTGCTTTTTAAATCTTGTCCTATTTTAAGGGCTTCCTCAGGATTAGTGTGATAAATTGATTTATCTTTTTTAGGAGCCATAGGATAAAAATTATATGCACCAATATTTATAAACGTTAAATCTATCGGCCCATATTTTTTGCCAAGCTCTTTATAAATATTTCCATAACCAGTGTCACATGCGAAGAAAAATTTTTTATCTTTGTACTCAATTAAGAAGCTTCCCCATAAAGTTCTGTTAGTATCCCAAAGACTTCTTTTTGACCAGTGAACCGCAGGTACAAATGTTATTTTGATATCATTAATTTTTATTTCATCATACCAATCTAGTTCATTGACATCATTAAAACCATTTCTTGTAAAGTATTTTCCAAGTTTTAGAGCGGTAGCAACTTTAGCTTTTTTATATGGAAATCTTTGTATTGTTCTGGTGCTAAGATGATCATAATGATTGTGTGTTAAAAGAAACAAATCTATATTAGGTAACTCCTTTAAATTTATTGCTGGATCAACAAATCTTTTAGGACCAAATATTAATGGTCCCATATTTTTCTCAAAAACTGGATCAGTAATGATAGTTGTATTTCCTAACTTTATCAAAAATGTTGCATGACCAATCCAGAGTATATAATTATTATTTTCATTTTCTTCCAGAGATTTTATTACTTCACTTTTTTCAATCACATGGTCTTTCGGAATAGTCATGTCTAGCTTCTTTTTTTCTTGGTTAAATACTTTGTAACTCCAATTAAATTTCATATCTCTTACTGGAGAGCCTTCTGGGTTTCTAAAAGTTCCATTTTTCAAATGATGATAAGGTTTATTTTCCATAGAATTTATAACTGTACTGTAATTCGTTAATATAAATATTATTATTATAAATTTTGACACATGACTAATTACAAAATCCAGGTTTGTATTTCAACATTTTTTCGTGACTGTTATGTGTCCCATTTTTCTTTTTTTTTTTATTTCTTTTTTTAAATAATCAAAAAAAAATTCATTATCTTTAAATTTTTTTTGTCTATAAAGGCTGATATCATCTCCTATTAAATTTACCATTTTTGCGTCGTAAATTTTTTTAATTTTAATTTGTTTTAATCCACAAATTGCTCGAATATGATTTTCAAATTGACTAATGTTATGTGAATTTATTGTTAAGTGACCTGAATTATGAACCCTTGGAGCTATTTCGTTAACATATAGGTTATCATTTTTATCAATAAAATATTCAACACATAAAGTTCCTATGTAATCTAATTCTTCTGCAATTTTTACAGCCCAGTCTTTTGATTTTTCTGAAGTATTATTATTTATATCAGAAGGTATTTTTGAATATTTTAAAATTTGGTCTTCATGAATATTTTCTATTGGTTCATATATTTCATATCGTTCCTTGCTAAATCTTGTAATAATTACAGAAACTTCTTTTTTTAAATTTATCAGTTTTTCTAAAATAAATTCTTTTTTGAAATCTGGGCTCAGATTGTCTAATTCTTCACTCGAATTTATTTTATATTGACCTTTTCCGTCATAACCCAGCGTACAAGTTTTTAGTATTCCGGGTAATAAATCTATATTTGATTTTAACTCTTTATCATTCTTTACTGATACATATTTTGTTGTGCTGATATTAATTTTGTTTAAAAAATCTTTTTCACTTAATCTGTTTTGTACTAGTAGATTAATTTCTGGTTTTGGTAAAACTTTCTTTATTTCGTTTATTTTTTTTAGAGTCTGGTATGGAATATTTTCAAATTCAAAAGTAACTATGTCAACTTTATTAATAAATTCATTTATTTTATCATCATCATGATAGCTTCCAAATATAAATTCATCAGAAAAATTTTTTGCTGGTGAATCTTTATCATCACAAAATACAACTGTCCCAATATTTATTTTTTTTGCAGCAGCAGCTAGCATGCTACCTAATTGTCCTCCACCAATTATTCCAACGATAGGATTGACCATTTTAATTAGGTTTTTTTTTTACAGAGTTTGTTTGTTTGTTTCTCCAGAGATTTAAATTTTTTCTAGTAATTTTATCGCTGATTGAAATTATTGATGCAGCTAGCAAGCCTGCGTTTATCGCTCCATCTTTACCAATCGCAACTGTTCCAACGGGAATTCCTTTTGGCATTTGTGCGATTGACAACAAGCTATCAAGGCCTTTTAATTTTTTACTTTCGATTGGCACACCAATTACTGGAATTCTTGTTAAAGCAGCAATCATGCCAGGAAGATGTGCAGAACCACCAGCTCCAGCTATAATTACAGAAACATGATTTTTTTCTGCAGTTTTTGCAAATTTATACATTCTATCAGGCGTTCTGTGAGCAGAGACAATTTTTGCTTCACATTTAATCTTAAGTCTTCTTAGGACCTTTTGACAAAGTTTCATTGTTAAATAATCAGACTGACTACCCATAACAATGGCTACTTTTGGTCTTTTTTTTTTATATGACATTTGTATCTTTTAATATCAAAAAATTTATCACTAATATATATCTAATAGTATGAATTATAGAATTGATAATCTACAATATTGTAAATGGTCAAGAGAAGTATTTCAAATAAACCGAGAAGCTGGGCTCGACGCTGTTCATGTTACTTTGGTGTATCATGAAGATTACGACGAATTTTTAATCAGAACCAATGAGTGGAAAAAGCATTTTTCTGAAAATTCAGATTTAATTTTTTTAGGTAAAAACTACAAAGATATAGAAAAAGCTAAAAATGAGAACAAAACTGCAATTTTCTTTGGGTTTCAAAATTGTTCTCCTATAGAGGACGATATAAATCTTTTTGAGAAAGTTTATGAGCATGGATGTAGATTTATGCAACTTACATATAACAATCAATCTCTTCTAGCTACTGGATGTTATGAAAAAAATGATAGTGGCGTTACTAATTTTGGCAAAGAAGCTATTAAAGAAATGAATAAACTAGGCATTGTAATTGATATGTCTCACTCAGCAGAAAAAAGCACTTTTGATGCTATCGACATAAGTCAAAAACCTATAGCTATCACGCATGCTAATCCATCTTTTTGGCACAGTGCTTTAAGAAATAAATCGAATGCACTTTTAAAAGTTTTAGGTGATAGTGGAGGAATGTTAGGTTTATCCTTATATGCTCACCATTTAAAAGATAGCAGTAATTGTAAGTTGGAAAATTTTTGTGAAATGGCTGCAAAGACTTGTGAAATAATGGGAGTTAAAAATGTAGGAATTGGTTCAGATCTTTGTTTGAATCAGCCAAACAGTGTTGTTGAATGGATGAGAAATGGTACTTGGGCCAAAAAAAAAAATTATGGGGAAGGATCTAAGTCTAAACCTGGTTTTCCAAAGCAACCAGATTGGTTTGTTGATGCAAGAGGATTTAAGAATTTAGAGATCGGTTTAAAAAAAGTTGGATTTAGCCAGGAAGAAGTGAATGGTATATTGGGAGATAATTGGTTTAATTTTTATAAGGGGATTAATTAATGCAAGTACAATTAAGGGACCCAAAAGTTGTAATGAAATTATCAAAACTCGGTTCTTTTCATCAATCAAAATTATCTTTTTTAAGATCTTTTTTAAAAGAATTTAAAGACTGGAAATATAAAAGGGATTTATTTGAATTAGATGAAAATGGTTATGGAAGAGCCGTATATTCATTAACAAAAAATAATAGAACTTATTCCTTAGTTTGCTTTGCCAATCAAATTAATGACGAAGAAAGATCCGATAGAGTAATAGCTACGAAATGGGATACAGCTTTTGCACTGCATGATGGAATACCGACGAAAAAAGATTTAGATAGATTAAATGAAGACGTTCCTAAACAAGAAATTGGTAGACTTTCATATAAAGAATTAACTTTATCTAGAGCAAATAAATCAATTAGAATATTTAACCATGTCGTTGAAAGTTTGTCTCAAGGAATCCAACCAAACAAAGATAAACTTATGGAAGTTGGATATTTGTATAGAACAACTGCAGTTTATGGATCTGGAAAATTTGGTCTCGCTGATAGATTTAGAATTAAAAATAGAGATGAAATTTGTGGTCCATTTAGATTAGAAATGATGTTGGTTTATTTGGTAAGAGAATTTACTTTCGACCAAGTCAATCATATTGCCAAACAAAAAAATCCAAGAAAAGCTGTTGAGTTAGACAAAGATATTTGCAGAAATCTTGGGATTGGAAATTCTACTGGTTTAGGTATGGCTCCTTTTATAATAAATCATCCAACATTATTAAATAATTGGATATTGGCCAGAGAAACATCATTAAAAAAAATTAGAGAAATTGAGAACGTAAAAGATCATGAAGCTGAATTGTTTAAAAAACTTTTAAAAAAATCATTAAAAAATATTACATCTTGGAATACTGACAGTGAATTTCAAAAAAAAAAAATTTTTGGACTTCTAAAGGACATGGAAAAACTAATAAATTTTATAAATAAAGGTTTTAATTTTAAAGACAAATATTCATTTAATAAGCTGTATTTGTGGTGTGAGATAAATTTAAAAGATGAATGTATTGAATATATCGTATCTTTGATGATGGAACCTTATGATAAAATTATTAACCCTTTAATTAAACAAATGAGCGTTGATGAAGCAAAATATTTTAATATACCAACACAAAAAAATATTGAAAATTTAAGACATATTTTGGAAAAAAATTATTCAGAAATAATTAAAATTGATTTTTCAAAAAAAGAAAATAATCAAAATTTTTGGTTTATATCTAAAAACAAAGAAGAACCAAGACTAGCAGATAGATATATGAATCGTGGCGCTGAGTTAGAACAACCCCTTGCAATTGCACGAGATATAAAAATTTTATATGAAAGAATTTCAAATAAAAAAAACAGCTTATCTATTGGAAGATTTTTGATGGAAAATAATGATTTGAGGCATGTTGTTAGGAGAGCTTTTATTTCTGAAAATTTTCCATATGCAGAAATTCAAGATAACATTATTGGATATAAATTAATGCCAATCGATATGCTTAGATTAAAATTATCATTTTTTGGCGCTGTAAAGTTTGATCCACGATCAGAAAAGTGGTTAAGAATTTGCATGTTTCAAGGTGCCCCTTTATTAACTGACTTAAAATCTTTTGATGATGGATGGATTTATAACTCTCTTAATTAATGATAAGTTTAAGCGAAATAGATACTACTGTAAAAAGAGCTACCAAAGCAGTTGGTTTTTCTTGGGGGATTGCAGAAGAAGTAGGAAAAGGAATAAGCCTCTTAGAAATGTTTGGTTTGCCAGGTTTAAAAAATCTTAATCAATACTATAAAATATACAAAGATAAAAAATTTCAAAATATAAGTTTAATTTCAAAATCAAATATTTCAAAAATATCTTATTGTCCAATCACATCAGGCATTAATTTTTTGGATCAGATTTTTACGCTAAAAGAATTTTCCGAAATTGACTTTGAGAATCTTGCCTTTCCGATTCTTTTTATACCATTTTTAAGTAGATCTTCTGAAATAATAGGGAAAAAAATTTTTTTTAAAGTTGACGAAAGAGAATTTTTATTAAATTTTAATCAATCAATTTTTTCTAACTATTTGAAAGAACAGATCGTTATAGAAAAAGCAAATAAAATTAAAATTATATTTTTAGAAAATGAAAATACATTTAATGAAAATGATTGGAAAGAGTTATACAGTTTATCCAAAGAAACTTTTGTTGATGAAAGTGAAGAATTAAAGAAAACAGCAGCTGGTGCTGGTTTTACAGACAATGATTAAAAAATTTAAAAAAAAAGATTTTGAAGAAACTAATGACATTTGTGAAGAATGTAAAAAAGAAGATAAAAGTGTTAGTCAAAATTTAATTTTAATAGGTTTTAAGATTTGTGAGTCATGCAGGGTATCAAAAACAGTTTTCCCTGTTTAGCTTAATGTGCTAATTGGAATTGCATTCATTCTACTCATTACAAAAGCAATCGAAATGAAGGCAATAATTAGAAAAGACAAGATTACTATACCGAATGCTTTAAAATTTGATTTTAAATTTAAAATTTGCTTAGTTGAAATTATTAATCCAGCAAAAATCCAAAACTGAGTAATAAAGATTATTGGTATCATTATATCTGGAGTAACAGCAAAAAATCTAAGTATGCCTGGAGCGTGCGCATATCCAACACCAATTAAAATTTTTTTAAACGGAATTTTGAGTTCTTTGTCAGGAAATAATTTTACTCCAATAACATAGATAAAAATTGCCCAAACAAACCAAGTAATTATGGCAGTTAACCCTGATAAACCAATAGCAGTTTTTACTATTGTATTTGCGGCAACTGCTCCTGCTATACCATCTAAAATCATTATAAGGCCAGCAAAATATATGCCCGCTTCTCCAAAATTATTATTATCTTTATAAAGATTCTTGTCTAATTTTAATGAACGAACAAAGATATTTAAAAATTCTCCAAACATTTTTAAAATAAAGTAGTTTCTTTTTTTATATATTTATCTAAGACTTTGTACAAGTTTGATTCAGATTTTGTAAAAAAATGATTTGCTTCCGTGATTGTTTGAAAATCAACCTTAATTCCTTTTTGTGAACTTAATCTATTGTTTAATTCATTAATTGATTCAATAGGTACAAGCTCATCTTTTTTACCAGAAACTATTAGTCCTGATGTTGGGCAAGGTGACAAAAAAGAAAAATCGTAAACATTTGGTTGTGGAGAGATGGCGATAAATCTATTTATTTCAGGTCTTCTCATTAATAATTGCATTGCAATTAAAGACCCAAAAGAAAAACCAGCTATCCAGCATTGTGAATTGTCGAAATTTTCTTTTTCTAACCAATCCAATGCTGCAGCTGCATCTGCCAATTCACCTTGTCCATTATCAAAATCTCCATCACTTTTTCCTACACCTCTAAAATTTACTCTGCAAACTGAAAAATCGCTATCCATAAAAGTATTAAAAATTTCTACAACAACTTTGTTATTCATTGTTCCTCCATACTGAGGATGTGGTTGTAAAACTAATGCTATGGGTGATGTACTTTTTTTACTTTTAAAATATTTTGCTTCAAGTCTTCCGGCTGGTCCAGGAATAAATATTTCAACTATTTTATTATCCATAAGTGCGATTGATAATTAATATCAAAAAAATCTAAAAAATTATTAAAAAAAAATATGTCTATCACATGTATGTAACAAATTGCTATTTTTAAATATGTTAAACTTGACTATTTTACTATGGTATATATATAAAGCATTGCAAATAAAGGGTTTATGAAACTAACCACAAAAGGAAGATATGCAGTAATGGCTTTAGCAGATATTGCTAAATTCGATAAAAATAACCCTATATCATTAAGAGATATTTCACTTAGACAAGGTATTTCACTTCTTTATCTGGAGCAAATTTTTTCAAAGTTAAAAAAAAATGAGATTGTAAAAAGTGTTAGAGGCTCTAACGGAGGGTATATATTAACAAAAAGTCCTGAGCAAATAAAATTATCAAATATTTTTACTGCAGTTCAAGAGGAAATAAAAACAGTGCATTGCAAAAAAGAATCAAAAAGAGGTTGCAATGGAAAGGCCACAAAATGTATCACGCATAATTTGTGGGATGAATTAGAATTACATATTAATGATTTTTTTAATAAAAAAAATCTTGGTGATTTAATAAAGGGTAAAAATGAAAGAGTCTTATAATAAGAGCTTGACAGAAAAAGAAGTAGAAAATTTAAAGAATTACAAATATGGATTTTCTACAGATATAGAAGAGGTTCGTGCTCCAAAAGGTTTGAATGAGGAAGTTATTAAATTTATTTCAAAAATTAAAAAAGAACCTGAATGGATGCTTAATTTTAGATTAAAAGCATTTGAAAGATTTAAAAAATTAAAAGAACCAAATTGGCAAAAACCTAAGTATCCAAAAATTAATTATCAAGATCTATATTATTATTCAGCACCCAAAAGCATGAAAGATAAACCTAAAGATATAAACGATCTTGATCCTAAATTATTAGAAACTTATAAGAAATTAGGAATTCCACTTCAAGAACAAAAAAGATTAAATGGTATTGCCGTTGATGCTGTATTTGACTCAGTTTCGGTTGCTACAACTTTTAAAGAAGAGTTAACCAAGAAAGGAATAATTTTTTGTTCAATATCGGAAGCTATTCAAAAACACCCTGAGCTAGTAAAAAAATACCTTGGAACAGTTATACCTTTAACAGATCATTTTTTTGCTACTCTGAATTCTGCAGTATTTACAGATGGGTCTTTTGTTTATATTCCAGAGGGCATTAGATGCCCTATGGAGCTATCAACATACTTTAGAATTAATGCTTCTGACACTGGCCAATTTGAAAGAACATTAATTATAGCTGACAAAGGAAGTTATGTTAGTTATTTAGAAGGATGCACTGCGCCAATGAGAGATGAAAATCAACTTCATGCCGCTAATGTAGAACTAATCGCCTTAGATGATGCTGAAATTAAATATTCGACAGTTCAAAATTGGTATCCTGGAGATGAAAATGGAAAAGGTGGAATATATAACTTTGTAACAAAAAGAGGATTGTGTAAAGGTAATAACTCTAAAATTTCTTGGACACAAGTGGAAACTGGCTCTGCAATTACATGGAAGTACCCTAGCTGCATTCTTAAAGGAGATAACTCAATTGGAGAATTTTATTCTATTGCAATCACTAACAATTATCAAAAAGCTGATACTGGTACAAAAATGATTCATTTAGGAAAAAATACTAAAAGTAAAATTATTTCAAAAGGTATAAGTGCTGGAAACTCTGATATGGTTTATAGAGGATTAGTTGATGTTTCTTCAAAAGCAGAAAATGCTAAAAACTATACCCAGTGTGATTCCTTGTTAATGGGCAATAAGTGTGGTGCCCACACTGTTCCATACATTAAAAATAAAAATTCAGATTCAAATATTGCTCATGAAGCTACAACATCAAAAATAAGTGAAGAACAACTACATTATTGTCAGCAACGAGGATTAAATTCTGAGGAAGCTGTAGGATTAATAGTTAATGGTTTTTGTAAAGAGGTTCTTCAACAACTACCCATGGAATTTGCTGTTGAGGCGCAAAAACTCGTAGGCATTAGTTTGGAAGGAAGTGTTGGATAAATGTTGAAGATAAAAAATTTAAAAGCCAATATAAATAAAAAGCTTATCTTAGATGGGTTTAACCTTGAAATTAAACCTGGTGAAATTCATGC
Source organism: uncultured Pelagibacteraceae bacterium (assembly GCA_902564565.1). Taxonomy (GTDB): domain Bacteria; phylum Pseudomonadota; class Alphaproteobacteria; order Pelagibacterales; family Pelagibacteraceae; genus Pelagibacter. Next base: position 24,454 of record CACFBW010000012.1, read on the forward strand.
AATTATGGGACCAAATGGCTCAGGCAAAAGCACTCTTTCAAATATTCTATCTGGAAAAAAAGGATATGAAATTTCAGGTCAAATTACGTTTGAAAACCAAAATCTTTTTGATCTTGAGGTGGAGGAAAGAGCTCATAAAGGAATATTTTTAGCATTTCAATATCCTTTAGAAATACCTGGTGTTAATACAAATATTTTTCTTAAAACATCAGTAAATGCAATTAGAAAAGCTAAGGGTGAAACAGAACTTGATGCAATTGAATTTTTAAAACTAGTAAAAAAGAAGGCTAATGAACTTAAATTTGACCAGGAAAAATTAAGTAGACAATTAAATGTTGGTTTTTCTGGAGGTGAGAAAAAGAAAAATGAAATATTACAAATGTCAATTTTAGATCCTAAACTTTGTATACTAGACGAAACAGACTCCGGTCTAGATATTGATGCTTTAAAGATAGTTGCAAATGGAGTTAATGCTTTAAGAAAAAAGAATAATGCTTTTTTAATAATTACACATTACCAGAGATTATTGAACTATATAAAACCAGATTTTGTTCATGTTTTGATGAATGGTAAACTAATTAAATCTGGAGGTCCTGGGTTAGCATTAGAGTTAGAAAAAAAAGGATATGAAAATTTAAACTAAATGGAACAGCAATTAAAAGTAGATTTTGAAAATTATGTAAAAACTTCAAAACTTTCAAGTAAAAATATTGAGTTAAAAAGAGTTAATTTTAATCATTTTCTTGAAAAAGGGTTTCCAAACAAAAGAGATGAAAATTGGAAGTTTTCCGATTTAAATCATATTATTTCAAAAAATATAAAAAAATTAAGTTTTTATAATGATTTTTTAAAATCTGAGCAAGTAGATGAATCTATTTTTATAAATAATTTAGAGCACAATAAATTAGTTTTTGTTAACGGAAAATTAGAAAAGAAGGAGTTTAATCACGAAGAAAATAACAAAGTCGAAATAATAGAAGATTTCAATTTACTAAATGAAAAAATTAACATCAACTCTTTAACTTCTTTAAATAATGCATTTACTGACAAGCATTATAACTTGGTAGTAAAAAAAAATTATACTCTAAAGAAACCTTTAGTTATATACAATATTACAAATGAAGACGTAACATCTAAGAACCTTAATTTAAGATTTAATATTTTGCTTGAAGAAAATAGCTCTTTAAAAATTATTGATTTTTTAGATGATAAATCAAAAAATAATTTTTTAAACACTTATTATAAATATGAAATTAAAAAAAATTCTATACTAAAAAATTACAAAATTGATAGAAAATTTAACTCTAACATTAAATATTTTTATAACAATATAAATCAAGAAACTAATAGTTTATCTGAAATATTTATTCTTTCATTGGGGTCATATTTTATAAAAAATGAAATTAATTGTAGTTTGAATGGAAAATATGCTTCAGCATTTATAAATGGAATTATTAGTTTAAAAAATTTTCAACACCATGAAATTAAAACTAATATTAACCATTTAGCAGAAAGCACTAAAAGTTATCAATTAATTAAAAGTGTTTTAGATAATGAGTCAAAGGCAGTGTTTCAGGGTAAAATATTTGCGGATTCAAAAGCTCAAAAAACAGATGGCTATCAATTAAGCAAAGCTATTTTGTTAAGCAATAATACAGAATTTAATGCTAAACCAGAATTGGAGATATATGCTGATGACGTTAAATGTTCTCATGGATCAGCTTCAGGCAATTTAAACGAAAACTCAATTTTTTATTTAATGACTCGTGGTTTAAATTATCAAGAAGCAAAGAATCTATTAATCAATGGTTTTTTACTAGATGTGATTGAAAAAATTACAGATTCTGAAATTAAAAAAATAATAAAAAATATTATGGGTTTTAAAGAATGAACATTGATAATATTAAAAAGGAATTTCCTATATTTAATAACAAAATTCATAATAATGATCTTGTTTATTTAGATAGCGCCAATTCTTCACAAAAACCACAAATAGTAGTTGATAGAATTTATGACTTTTATACTAAAGAATTTTCAAATGTAGGTAGAAGCGTTCATTACTTAGCAGTAGCAGCGACTAATTTATATGAAAATACAAGAGTTTCTGTCCAAAAATATATTAATGCAAAAGATAAAAATGAGATTGTTTTTACAAAGGGTGCCACTGAAGCAATAAATCTTGTAGCAAATACCTTTGGTCAAAAATTTTTAAAAGAAGGTGATGAAGTTTTAATAACAGAATTAGAACACCATTCTAATTATGTTCCGTGGCATTATTTAAGACAATCAAAAGGAATTAAGATCGAATTTGCAGAAGTAAAT
>CACFBW010000013.1 GCA_902564565.1 uncultured Pelagibacteraceae bacterium
GTCAAAAGCCCAGATAACTGAACCTAAGATACCTTGGATCTCTAATGCAGCGATAGATGCTCCAGCAAAACCAATTATGAAAAGTAGTACCCTTGCAACAATTAGTCTTTTTGCAGTTTCTGCTTTAGGGTCAATGATCTTGTAGTACAAGTCATGAGATAAAGCATTTGCAATTGCTAAAACTAAACCATCAGCAGTAGACATGGCAGCAGCCATACCTCCAGCAGCAACTAGTCCTGATATTACATAAGGCAATCCAGCAATCTCTGGAGTTGCTAATACAACGGCTTTACCACCCATGAAAAACTCATTTAATTCAAGTGTTCCATTTCCATTAAAGTCGCTTACAAACATTAGGTTAGCTTGGTTCCAATTTTGGTACCAATCTAATGCCTGTACATCAGATATTGATTTACCAATAATACCCGTTGAAAGGTTTGGATCCATCAATGATAGTTTTGATAATGTAGCTAACATTGGTGCTGAAGAGTAAAGTAGGAATATAAAGAATAGTGACCAACCTACTGATCTTCTTGCAGTTTTTACACTTGGAGTAGTAAAATATCTCATCATAACGTGAGGCAATGAAGCTGTTCCAGCCATCATACAAACCGCTAATGAAATAAATTTCCAAGGTGTAGTGTTAACTTCAGAATGTGCTTTAGTTATACCAGCTAAACCTTTAGGCACTGTAGCTAAATCAGCTGCAGAGTTTTTAACTGATCCTAAACCAAATTGGCTTTCTAGTTCAGCAATTCTAGCTACTTCGTCAGCTAGCATAAGGTGTGGAAATACACCAGCACCCATCTTATTGCTTATCCAGAATACAGGTAACAAGTACGCTATAATTAGCACAATGTATTGTGCAACTTGCGTCCATGTAACTGCTCTCATTCCACCAAGCATAGAACAAAGTAATATACTTGCTAAGCCTACATATACCGCAATTCCAAATGGAATATCTAATGCTACAGAAGCAATTGTTCCTGTCGCATTAATTTGTGCAGTCACGTAAGTGAACGAAGCTACTGTTAGAACTAGAACGGCACATACTCTTGCTAAGTTACCACCGTACCTTGTACCAATGAAATCTGGAACTGTGTAACATCCAAATTTTCTTAAGTAAGGTGCTAATAAAGAAGCAACAAGTACATATCCACCTGTCCATCCAACCAACAAAGCCATATATCCGTAACCTTTAAAGTAAATTCCACCCGCCATTGCAACGAATGATGCACCAGACATCCAGTCTGCTGCAGTTGCCATTCCGTTGAATACAGTTGGAACTTGTCTACCTGCTACGTAGTACGCATCAAGTTGAAGCGTACGAGATAAATAACCAATTATTGCATAGATAGCTACAGTGAATGAAACGAAAAAGATACCTATCAATTTCGCTGACATACCAGCCTGTTCAGCTATTGCCATTAAGATTATGAATACAAGGAAACCTCCAGTGTATATCCCATAAACTTTTGGCAGATTATCTATAAATTTTCCTTTAATCATTAGTCATCTCCTCTTTCGGTATAGCCAAACTCTTCATCTATTTTTTCTTGCTGATTTGCAAACCAAAAAATAAGTATTACAAATATTCCAAGAGATCCTTGGCATGTCATGTAGTATGACAACGGATATCCAAGTGGTCTAAAACTAGACGCTTCCATTTCGGCTCCGAAGAAAAAGATGCCAATTGAGAATACAAACCAAATTGCTAAAGTTATAAATAGCAAATTTCTGGTTTTTTCCCAGTGTTGTGCTTGTTTTGACATTTTTTATCCTCCCTATAGGTTAAAAAAAAAGGATTCATACATATAATAGAGCAGATTTAAACCCTTAAAAAACATGATGTTCACTAGAATTTGAGTATTTTGTATATTATAAACAACCTGAGGTAGAAATGACTTTAAAATATAGATTTAATTTAAAAGACATAAAGATTGAGGACTTTAAACTTTATTTATTTTCCTTGTTCAAAGCATTTATACCTAAAAAAAAAATTAAAAATATTAAAGATCTTAAAGAGTTTATTCAAAAAAAGTCAGCATGGGTATCCCAAGTTACTTTGTATAGTTATTTAAAAACAAGAATGGGCACGAAGTATGTATTGCACTTTGATGATGAGGTATTATTGGGTTCTATTAACAAAGCCAAATGGAATATTTATTCAGTTGCATTACAAGATCTTACTTTTTTTAGCTTTTCATATCTTAACGTTTTTTTTAATTATCAAGAGGTTGAAAATGCAAAAAAGATTTATGAAAACATTCTTGATGATGAAATTTTAAATGGTATGCCGCTTGATGTAATAGAAAAAGGAAAAAAGTCTTTTGAAGAACGTTTAAAAAAAATAGATTGGAAAACTCATTGTAGTAATTTACCATTTAATGATAGCGCTTTGTCTTTATATGAGTGGGCGCCTATAGCTGATGAATTAAAAACTTTAGATAGAAAAATAGTTCTAAACTCTATGATTTTAAAGTGGGATAATATTCAAAAAGAATTTATAAAATTAATAAAATTTTAAATATTTTTTCTATTATTAACTAAACTTTCAACCACAGTTGGATCTGCCAATGTTGTTGTGTCACCCAATTGTTCATGTTCATTGGCGGCAATTTTTCTTAAAATTCTTCTCATAATTTTTCCAGATCTTGTTTTTGGAAGTCCAGGAGAAAAATGTACAAGATCAGGTGTTGCTATTGGTCCAATTTGCTTTCTAACCCAAAGCTTTAGTTCTCTTTCAAGATCCAAATTTTCTTTTTCATTAGCGTTCAAAGTCACATAACAATATAAGCCATTTCCTTTAATGTCATGAGGGTAACCAACAACTGCAGCTTCAGCAACTTTTGGATGTGCAACAAAAGCACTTTCTATTTCCGCTGTTCCCAAATTATGGCCAGATACAATAATTACATCGTCTACCCTACCTGTAATCCAATAGTACCCATCCTTGTCTCTTCGGCAACCATCGCCAGTGAAATATTTTCCATCAAATTGTGAAAAATAAGTATCTATAAATCTTTGATGGTCACCATAAACTGTTCTCATTTGTCCGGGCCATGATTGAGCGATACACAGTCTTCCTTGACACTCTCCTTTTAATGTTTCACCTTTTTCATTAACAATAACTGGTTTAATTCCATAAAAAGGTTTAGTTGCAGATCCTGGTTTTAAATTTATTGCACCAGTTTGAGGACTAATCAATATTCCTCCTGTTTCTGTTTGCCACCAAGTATCAACAATAGGACATTTGGAATTTCCAACTGTTTTAAAATACCACATCCAAGCTTCAGGGTTTATTGGTTCTCCAACCGTTCCTAATAGTTTTAAAGATTTTCTTGACGTTTTTTTTACAGGCTCATTTCCTTCTCTCATGAGTGCTCTTATTGCTGTAGGTGCTGTATAAAAAATATTTACTTTGTATTTATCAACGATTTGCCACCATCTAGAATTATCTGGATAGGTGGGTATTCCTTCAAACATTATGGTTGTTGCTCCATTAGCAAGAGGACCATAAATTATATAGCTGTGACCAGTAATCCAACCAATGTCTGCAGTGCACCAGTAAATATCCTTTGGTTTATAATTAAAAATATATTGGTGTGTCATGGATGCATAAACCATATATCCACCTGTAGTATGTAAAACTCCTTTTGGTTTTCCCGTTGATCCTGATGTGTAAAGTATAAATAAAGGGTCTTCCGCATTCATTTCTTCTGGTTCACAATTAGAAGAAACATTTTTGATCATATCATCGTACCATACATCTCTATTACTATTCCAATTAATATAATTTCCAGTTCTTTTAACTACGATACATTTTTTTATATCTCTGCATTTAGAAAGAGCTTGATCAGTAATATCTTTAAGAGAAATAAGTTTTCCTCCTCTTATTCCTTCATCTGCAGTTATTACATAATCTGACTCGCAATCATCAATTCTTCCTGCGATGGAGTCTGGTGAAAAACCACCAAATATTATTGAATGTACGGCTCCTATTCTTGCACATGCTAGCATGGTAAAAGCTAATTCTGGAATCATTGTAAGATAAATAGTAACTCTATCTCCTTTTTTAACACCCAATTGTTTTAGTCCATTAGCCACCCTTGAAACTTCCTTATGCAATTGTTTATAGGAAATTTTTTTGGTATCCTTTGGATCATCACCAACCCATATTATTGCAGTTTTATCTTTTTTATCTTTTAAATGTCTATCAATACAGTTTTGAGATGCATTTAAAGTTCCGTCTTCATACCATTTTATATAGACTTCATCTTTACTATATTTCACGTTTTTAATTTTTTTGTATGGTTTAATCCAGGTTATTCTTTTTCCTTCTTTTCTCCAAAAGTCTTCATTGTTTTTAATTGATTTTTTGTATTTTGTTTCGTAACCTGATTTATTAATTAAAGCTCTTTTAACCCATTCACTTTTAGTTTTAATAATTAAATCACTAGTAGTTTCAATTTTTTTTAATGTAGATTTTTTTCTTTTTCCAATTTTTTTGGAATTTTTTTTTTTAGTTTTTGATTTTTTTTTAGATCTTCTAGCCATAATTTTTTTTATTTAATACTACTCATCTTATTTATGATTTTCCAGCTCTTAAAATCTATAGGCATAACCGATAATCTGCTTTGTTTAATGAGAGATAATTGGCTTAGATGCTTGTTTTTTTTTATATTTTCTAGCGTTACTGCTTTTTTTAATTTTTTTTTAAATTTAACTTTAATTGCCACAAACCTTTTTTTTTTATCAGTTGGATCTATAAATGCAGTTTTAGTTACCTCAACAATACCAACAATTTCTTTTCCAATATTAGAATGATAAAAAAAACAAAGATTTCCTTTTTTCATTTTTTTTAAATTTTTTGCAGCTTGATAGTTTCTTACACCATCCCAATAGGCACCTTTTTCTCCAACTTTTTTTTGTTGGTCTATAGACCAAACATTTGGCTCAGATTTAAGTAACCAATACTGCATTAAAATTTTACACCTGCGCCTTTCAAAAAAACTGCTTGCTCATCTAATTGCCACCTTGGTTTAATAGGATAGTCTAGACTGTTAAATTTTTTTTTTTTAAATTTTTCTAAACCTACCATTGCTATCATTGCAGCATTATCACCACATAAATTAGTTGGAGGAAAAATTGATTTAAAATTTTCTTCCTTACACAGATTTTCTAAAACTTTTCTAATTTTTTTATTCGCTGCAACGCCTCCAGCTACTACAAATTTATTCCCATTTTTATTTATTTTTTTAAATTCTTTAAAAGCAATTTTACTTTTTTTATATAATATTTCTTCAATAGTTTTTTGAAAGGAAGCTGCAAGATCAAATTTTTCCTTTTTAGTTTTAATTTGTTTTGAAATTTTTAGAACCGCAGTCTTAAGGCCAGCGAATGATAAATTACAACCACCCCTGTTAATTATTGGTTTGGGCAAATCAAATTTGTTTGGATCTCCTTGTTTTGCATAGGATTCAATTTTTGGACCTCCCGGGAATTCAATACCAATTAATTTTGCTGTTTTATCAAATGCTTCACCAACGGCATCATCAATTGTTGTTCCTAATCTTTTATATTTTCCTAAATTTTCAACGCTAAGAAATTGGCTATGTCCACCGGAAATTAGAAGTAGCAAATATGGATAATCAAGTTTTGAATTTAATTTTGGACTGAGGGCATGTCCCTCAAGATGATTAACAGCAATGAAAGGTTTTTTTAATGAAGCGGCAATAGCTTTTCCAAAATTAAGACCAACAGATAAACAAACAATAAGTCCTGGACCAGCAGTAGCTGCTACAGCATCAATATTTTTTATATTTATGTCACTTTCGTTAATTGCCTTTTTTGTTATTAAGTCAATTTTTTCTACGTGAGATCTTGCGGCAAGTTCTGGAACAACTCCGCCAAATTCTTTATGAACATCAAATTGACTAGAAACAATGTTGGATAAAATTTTAACGTTTCCTTCATCGTTTTCTTGTATAATTGAGGCCGCTGTTTCGTCACAGCTTGTTTCAATTCCTAATATTATTGGTTTTTTTTTCATTAAATTAGTTTTTATAAATAATACAATCTCAATGTAATGTATGGATTATAAACAAATTAAATGAAAAGCAAAAAAATTATTATTGGTTCTCGTGGTAGCAAATTAGCTCTAATTTATGCCGAAAGAGCCAAAACTGAATTAAAAAAATTTTCAAAAGAGCTGGATGTTGAAATAAAAAAAATAACAACAAAAGGGGATATAATTCAAGATGTAAGACTTTCAGATACAGGTGGGAAAGGATTATTTTGTAAATTAATTGAAGAAGAATTAATAAATAAAAAAATAGACATAGCTGTTCACGCTCTTAAAGATCTCCCATCAATTGAAACGGAAGGTTTAATTACCAATTGTTTTTTGGAAAGAAACGATCCAAGAGAAATTTTAATTAGTAAAAAAAATTTGGATTTTCTAAAACTTAAAAAAGATTCTATTGTAGGGACTTCATCATTTAGGAGGGAATTTCAATTAAAAAGAATTAGAAATGATTTGAAATATAAACTTATAAGAGGCAATGTTGATACAAGAATTAAAAAATTAAATGAAAATTTTTTTGATGCGATAATCTTATCTTACGCGGGAATTAAGTCTTTAAATTTAACAAATAATATTTCGCAAATTTTCCCAACTTCCGAAATTATTCCTAGCGCAGGACAGGGAGTGGTTGCGTTACAATGTAGAAAAAACGACGATAGTATTGTAAAAATATTAAATGAAATAAATCACAAAGAAACGCATTACTGCGTTCAGGCTGAAAGGAACGTGCTAAAAATTTTGGAAGGTGACTGTGAAACAGCAATTGGAGTTTTAGCAAAAATTCAAGTTAATAAAATTGTTTTGGAAGGAGAACTATTTTCTTTAGATGGAACACAAAGATTTTATCTTAAGTCTTCAAAGCATCTTAATTTAGCTGCAGAACTTGGTAAAGAAGTTGGTGAAATACTTAAAAAAAAATCTAAAGATTCATATAAAAAATAATTATGCATATTTTATTTACTAGACCCCTGGAAGACTGTCAGGAAATAATGATTAAATTTCAATTATTAGGACATGAGGTTTCACATATGCCATTAATTTATGTGGAAAAAAAAAATTTTGATGAAATTAATTTTGAAGATTTTAAAGGAATAATTTTTACAAGCTCTAATGCAATCAAATATTTAAATTTAAAAAAAATAAATAAGAAAATTAAATGCTTTTGTGTAGGAAATGTTACAGAAAAAAAAGCAAGAAGTTTTGGTTTTCAAAATACTTTTTCAGCTGAGGGCAATGTTAATAATTTGAAAGAACTTATTTTACAAAATTTTAATTCATTTGATGGAAAATTACTTTATGTAAGTGGACAAATTGTTTCAAATGAATTAGATAAAAAACTTATTTCCGAAGGATATGATGTTAAAAGAATAGTAAATTATACTGTTAAACATGTTGAAAATTTAAATGAAGATTTTGTAAAGAAAATTAAAATGAAAATGCCAAATATAGTCTATGTTTATTCTCAAAACAGTGCAGCAAGCTTTTTAAATCTAATTAAAAACTATAACCTAAATAATCTTTGGATGAATACTAATTTGATGTGTATAAGCGAAAAAACCTCATCTGTATTGAATGAAATTAAATGGAAAAAAATTTTTATTTTTAGTCCTGGTGAAGAGGAATTTTTGCTATATAAAATTTAGTTATGGAAATTTTTAATAATTTTAAAGAGCTTTTTTTGTCGGTATGGAACAAAGGAATTCTAGGAGTAGATATATTTCAAATTTTAATTGGAATTGGAATTTTTTTAATTTTTTTAATTTTTAGAGGCATTATAAGCAAAGTAATTATAAAAAAATTAGAAAGTATAGCTAAAAAAACTAGCAACAAACTGGATGATACTTTTGTTCAGGCCATGGAAGGACCAGCAAGATTTCTTCCAATTGTTATAGGTTTTTTTATAGCAAGTTATTATATGTCTTTTTCTGAAGACAGCAGGGCTATAGTAGACACAATAAACAGAACATTAATTACCATTCTTATTTTTTGGATTATGCATCAAATAATAGAACCGATCTCATATATTTTAAGTGGACTGGATAAGGTTTTGACACGAGAATTAATAGGATGGATTATTAAATCCCTAAAAATTTTAATTTTTATTCTTGGTTTAGCAGCAGTGCTTGAACTTTGGGGAATAAAAATAGGACCAATTATAGCAGGATTAGGTTTGTTTGGTGTAGCCGTTGCATTAGGAGCACAAGATTTATTTAAAAATTTAATTTCTGGAATTTTAGTTTTAGTTGAAAAAAGATTTAAAATTGGAGATTGGATACTTGTAGAAGAAATAATAGAGGGGATTGTTGAAAAAATAGGTTTTAGGTCAACTGTTATACGTAAGTTTGATAAATCGATTGCAATCATTCCAAATTTTCAATTTGCTGAAAATGCAGTAATTAATATTAGTCAAACAACCAATTGGATTATTAGCTGGACAATTAATTTACAATACGACACGACTGTTGAGCAACTTAAAACAATAAGAAATGAAATAGAGGACTTCATAAAGAAACATGAAGACTACAAACCAGATCTTGGTTATGCAGTTAGAGTAGATAAATTTGCTGATAGTTCTATTGATATGTACATTCGTTGCTTTACAAAAACAGATGATTGGGATGAATGGTTAGCTGTCAAAGAAAGACTTGCTATTTCAATTAAGCAAATAGTGGAAAAAAATAAAGCTTCATTTGCTTTCCCAAGCCAGTCTATTTATGTAGAGAAAAAATGATTGCGATTTTTTATTTAGCTCTTCAAATCTTAAAACTTTATTCTTATGTTGTAATCACCAATGTAATTATTAGTTGGTTAATTGCATTTAATGTTTTGAACACACAAAATAGATTTGTTTATTCTATTTTAGAATTAACCTATCGATTAACTGATCCAATTTTAAATAAAATAAGACGTTTTTTACCTAATCTGGGCTCTTTAGATATATCACCAGTTATATTACTTTTATTGATTTGGTTTATAGAAATGTGTATGAAGCTCTACGTAGCACCAATGATATTTAACTAATTCATGATATTAATAGACGGAAAAAAAGCAGCAGCAGAACTTAGAGAAGAATTAAAAAAAGAAGTTTCAGAACTTAAAAGTAAACATAATAAAATTCCAGGATTAACTGTAATTTTGATTGGAGAAGATCCCCCAAGTCAAATTTATGTTAGAAATAAAGAAAAGTCAGCAAATGAAGTTGGTTTAAAATCAGAAGTAATCAGATATTCAGACTCAGTTGAAGAAGAAAAAGTTTTAACTAAAATTGATGAACTTAATAAAGATGAAAGTGTATCTGGCATTTTAGTTCAGCTGCCTTTGCCAAAACATATTGACAAGCAAAAAGTTATTGAAGCAATTTTACCAAGCAAAGATGTTGATGGATTTCATCCTATGAATGTTGGAAATTTATCTTCAGGTTATGAGAGCTCAATTCCATGTACTCCACTTGGATGTTATTTGTTAATAAAAAAAATTGAGCCAAACTTGAATGGTAAAAAAGCAGTTGTAGTTGGTAGATCAAATTTAAACGGAAAGCCAATGACGCAACTTCTTTTGAAAGACAATTGTACAGTTACAATTACACATTCTAAAACAAAAGATCTAAAAGGCGAATGTTTAAAGGGTGATATTATAGTTGCAGCAGTTGGGATGCCTGAACTTGTAAAAGGTGACTGGATTAAAAAAGACGCAATAGTTATTGATGTTGGAATTAATAAAACTGACAAAGGTATTGTTGGTGATGTTGCATTTGATGAAGTTTCAAAAGTTGCTAAAGCTTTAACGCCTGTGCCAGGTGGTGTTGGTCCAATGACAATTGCTTGTTTGTTAAAAAATACTATCGAATGTTTTAAAAGATCTCAGAAATAGATTATCTTCTTTTTGGTTTGATGCCAAGTTTATCACTATGTCGTAATCTTAAAATTACAATTGCAGAAGCAATTAATACTATAGCTACAGCTTCATAAACTAAACCGGAAGGATCCATCTCTTTTCCTTGAAGTATAATAAATCGAGATAAAGCAGTTATAGCAATTAATAATGGCATTGTAATGCTTATTGATTGCTGGTCCCAAAAAACTCTTACCATTGCTAAAACTTCTAAATAAAGAAACATTAAAAGAAGGTCTGCTAGAGTGACGGATTGATTAATAAACATTGTTTTTATTTCAATTCCAACAGCAATTATTGTGCTTATCAAAATTATTGTAAGCAGAACTAGTTGTAAATTTTTTGTAATTTTTTCCATAACTTGACTATTTATTTATATACATTAAATTTTATTAAAACCTAGTACTTGTTGACGCAACTACTTTGAGTGAATTTTTAGAGTTTTTTTTTATGAAAATTAATAAATCTTTCAATATTTGACTTATTAAATGTTTTATTTTCTTCAAAAGAAACTTTTTGCATAGAATAAGCAGAACTTTTGGTTTTTCTAGAAAGAATTGTTACATTTCCTTTGTATAATTTTAGTTTTATTGATCCGTTGACTTTGTTTTTTTGTAAATCAACCACTTTTTGAATTTTACGTCTTTCTTTTGAATACCAGTAACCGTTATAAATTAGTTCAGCATAACGAGGCATAATTTCATCTTTTTTATGCATAGTTGTTTTATCTAAAGTTACCGACTCAATTGCTCTATGGGCTACCATTAATATAGTTCCTCCTGGTGTTTCATATATACCTCTTGATTTTATTCCAATAAATCTATTTTCGACTAAATCAACTCTACCAATCCCATTTTTACCTCCAAGAATATTTAATTTTTCTAAAAGATTTCCCGGTGATAATTTTTTACCATTAATGGTTATTGGATCTCCATTTTTAAACCCAATATTTACTATTGTGTTTTTGTTAGGTGATCTTTCAGGAGAAATAGTTCTTTGAAAAATAAATTCTGGTGCAGTATTTTTTGGGTTTTCTAAAATTTTTCCTTCTGTAGATGTGTGATATAAATTATCATCCACCGAAAAGGGCGGCTCACCTTTTTTATCTTTGGGTATAGGAATGTTATTTTTTTTAGCATATTTAATTAAATCATTTCTAGAACTTAGTTCCCATTCTCTCCAAGGTGCAATAATTTTTATTTTTGGACCAAAATAATGGTATCCTAATTCAAATCTAACTTGATCATTTCCCTTGCCTGTAGATCCATGTGAAACTGCATATGCTTTATATTTTTTAGCAATTGCTATTTGTCTTTTGGCAATCAAAGGTCTTGCGATTGAAGTTCCAAGCAAATAAGCCCCTTCATACAATGCGTGACCTCTTAGCATTGGATAAACGTAATCTTTAACAAAAGTATCTTTAAGATCTTCAATAATAATTTTTTTAACACCTAATTTCTTTGCATTTTTATAAATTTTTTTTTTATCAATTTTTTGGCCAATATCTGCAGTATAAGCGATAACTTCAGCATTATAATTTTCTTGAAGCCATTTTAATATTATAGATGTATCTAAGCCTCCCGAATATGCGAGAACAATTCTTTCGTTAGATTTCATTTATTATTTTAGCTACAGCTTTTTTTTGCAGAATTGTATGCTTTGGTAAATCCTAAGAGGGAATAGTGATCAATTGTTTGTGAACCTTTTTGATTATACCCAGTTACCATTATTCTTGATCCTTTTTTCATGGTTTTTATCATTTTTTTTTCTTTTTTATTATCAGCCATCCAAGCAAAATTTTCCTGAGCTATATCAAATTTGTATTTATATTTTCCCGATCTTGCCATAATTGAGTTTTTTTTATTATATTCATATCCAGAGGTAATGCTTATTTCATCTGAAATTTTTTCATTAGGTCTAAAAGTTACAAAAAGTCTTGCCTCTCTTGTATTTGTTTTTGGGGCTTGTAAAACCGGAATTGACTGAGCAAAACAAATTTTACTACTATCATTTTTAATAACGTAAGTTTCCCAGTCTTTATTTTTTAAAATCTTTTTTACCTCTTCAGCGTTTACATGATTAATAATGATGAATGAAAATAATATTAATATTAGATTTTTAATTATGGACATGGATTTGGATATATTTTTTGAATTTCATTAATTTCTTTAATAATTTCATCTGTTAATTTTAAATTTACACTTTCTATATCAGTTTTCAACTGCTCCATTGTAGTTGCGCCAATAATTACACTAGTCATAAATGGTTGAATTTCGCAAAACTTTAAAGACATTTGTGCTAAATTAATATTATATTTTTTTGCTATTTCAAAATAAGCATCTACAGCCACACCAGTGTTTGGTTTATCATATCTTGACCAAAACTTAGGATCTAAGGCAATTCTAGAATTTTTTGGCATTTGTTTATTTCTATATTTTCCAGATAGGTATCCACTTGCCAAAGGAGAGTATGCCAGTAGACCAATTTGTTCTCTAATAGAAACTTCTGCAAGACCAATTTCATAAGTTCTATTTAATAAATTGTAAGGATTTTGAATAGCCATCATTCTTGGTAAGTTATGATCTTTCGAGATTTCTAGATACTTTTTCGCACCCCATGCTGTTTCATTAGACAAACCAACATGCCTTACTTTTCCTTGGTCAATAAACTTTTTAAGGTTTCCCAAAACATCTTCGAATTTATTCCAATCTCCATTATCATTATGTTCATAACCTAGTCTACCAAACATATTTGTATTTCTTTCTGGCCAATGAAGTTGGTATAAATCAATATAATCAGTTTGTAGTCTCTTTAAACTTCCATCTAATGCCTCGGTAATATTTTTTTTATCATATTGATTTCCACCACCTCTTAAATATGGCCGCATTGGTCCAGCCACTTTTGTTGCGAGTATAACTTTCTCTCTTTTCTTTGTTTTTTTAAACCAATTTCCAATAATTATTTCTGTATGCCCAAAAGTTTCTTCTTTTGGGGGAACAGAATAAAGTTCTGCTGTATCCCAAAAATTTATACCTTGATCTAAAGCATAATCCATTTGCTCAAAACCTTCTTCTTGTGAATTTTGTTCGCCCCAAGTCATGGTACCTAAGCAAATAGTGCTAACATCAAGATCTGTAGTACCTAATTTTTTATAATTCATGAAATATTAAAGCTTTTTATGATATCTTGAAATAATAGTAAAAGACTATTATATTAAGAGCTATGGAATTCAATAAAGGAAATATTTTTAATAAAGTAAAAGCAGCAGAACAGTCAACCGTTGTAATGGATGAGGGTTTAAGAGCTTATATGCTTAAAGTATATAACTACATGGCAACTGGAGTATTATTAACTGGAATAATTGCTCTTTTATCTTTTAAAATTTCAGTAGTTACAGATTCAACTGGGGCAATTACAGGATTTACAAATTTTGGGAATGCACTATTTTTTTCAGGCCTTAAATGGATAGTGATGTTGGCTCCTCTTGGTATCGTTTTTTATATGAGCTTTGGAATTAACAAGATGAGTTCTGCAAAAGCTCAAACTGTTTTTTGGATTTTTGCTGCCTTAATGGGACTGTCATTGTCCTGGATACTTTTGGTTTACACAGGAGTTAGTGTGGCTAGGGTTTTTTTTATAACTTCAGCGACCTTTGGAGCAATGAGTATTTATGGTTATACAACTAAGAGAGATCTTACAAAGCTTGGATCTTTTTTGTTTATGGGTTTAATAGGAATTATTATTGCCTCTCTGGTAAATATTTTCCTTAAATCATCAATGATGTATTTTGTGATTTCAATTTTGGGTGTGCTTATTTTTGTTGGATTAACAGCCTATGATACTCAAAAAATCAAAAATATGTATGTGGCATCTGACAGTGGAGAGATAATCGGCAAAAAGGCCGTCATGGGTGCTTTAACTCTTTATTTAGACTTTATTAATCTATTTATAATGCTTTTAAGACTTTTTGGTCAAAGAAGATAATCATCCAGTTAATTTTTTCCAGTTGGTATTTTTTAACATATTATCCAAATCATTTGAATTTTTTAAAATTTTTCCATTAGAGTCGGTAACCAAATATTTTAAATTTTTGCTACTTGGTTTAAAGTTTTTACAAATTTTGTACATGGCATTTTCAGTTGCATTTTTAAAAACACTAAAACCAACTTGCCGATTTGATATTGTTAAACCATAGTCTTTCCAAGATCCCCTAGAAACCATTTGAGCATATAAATTTAATATAATTTTTAACTCATCTTTTTCGAAAAAATATTTTTCCTCCAAATTTTTTGATGAATTATTAATTACTAATCTTAAATTTTTATTCATTAATTTTATATTTGTTTATTAAAGGAACTTGAAATCCTGTAAAAATAAAAGTAATTGGCAATAGACCCCAAACTTTAAAGTTAACCCAAAATTCTTCTGATTGGGTTCTCCAGACGCATTCATTTAATATTGCTATACCAAAGAAAAAATATATCCATCTTTTATTTAATAAATCCCAACCTTCTGAAGTTAAAGATAAAGATTTTCCCATTATTTTTTTTAAAATAGGCTCATCTGTAAAAAACTTTCCAAGAAGCAGAGCTAAACCAAATAGAATATTAATGATTGTTGGTTTAATGTATAAGAAAATAGCATTATCAAAATAAATTGTTAATCCACCGAATAAAGTTATTAAAATTCCACTAATTAATGGAACCATTGGTATTTTTTTTTCAATTATCCACGCTACAAATAAAGAAATTAAAGTTGCTATTATAAATGGAGGTATTGCTATTTTAAGATTTTTATCGCTGTTATAATAGAAGAAGAAAAAGACCAGCAAAGGCCCAAAGTCTGTGACAAATTTAACAAAAGATTTATTCACTAATTAGATATTAACAGATTAACAAAACTTTTATATTTTTTTATTGATTTTTTTTCTTAAATATTCATATTTAAAATAATGGCAATTCAGAAAGCAAAGTTTTCAATAGGAGATATAGTAAAACATAAGCACTTTGATTTTAGAGGTGTTATATATGATGTGGATTTTGAGTTTAACAATTCTGAAGAATGGTACCAATCCATTCCCAAAAATGTTAGACCAAAAAAAGATCAGCCATTTTATCATTTGCTTGCTGAAAATGATGAAATAACTTATGAGGCTTATGTTTCAGAGCAAAACTTGCTTAATGATGATTCTGATGAACCAATTAAACATCCCTTAATTAATGAAATATTTTCAGGAAAAAAAGGATCAACTTATTTTAAGCCATCTAATTAGAATTAAGTCATTTTTTTAACACATTTACCGCAAATCTTAGACATAACATTTTTTTAATATTAGACATATTCTGATCAGGAATGCATTCGTTTCCCTTATTATTTTCTCCCTCAGCATTCTTGATCGGAATTTTTTTTTAAATAACAATTAAAAAAACTTCTTTGTTAATATATACAATCCCTAAATGTTTAATTTCTTTAAAGCAGGGAAAATATTTGAAATTTCTTCAAGATCAACAAAGTATATATTTTTTTTATTTATAATTGTATTAACAATAGGGTTAACAGAAGCTCTATTTTTATCTCCTGAAGATTATAAACAAAGTCATTCAGTAAGAATTATGTATGTTCATGTTCCTGCTGCCTGGATGGCTCTAGGTATATTTTCTATGATGACTTTTTTATCAGTAGGTACTTTTGTTTTTAAAAATAAAAATTTTTTTTTAATATCAAAAAGCTTAGCTCCTTCAGGTTTTATTTTTAATATAGTCGCCTTAATAACAGGATCAATATGGGGAAAACCAACATGGGGAACTTGGTGGGCATGGGATGCAAGAATAACGTCCATGCTTATTCTAGCTTTATTTTATTTTATGTATTTATTGTCATGGAGAATTATAGAAAATAAAAGTAATGCTATTAAAATAAGTTCTTTAATTATAATAGTTGGAGCGATAAACGTTCCAATAATAAAATTTTCTGTTAATTGGTGGAACACTTTACATCAAGGACCATCATTAAAAATTATGAGCGATACAACCATTCATTCATCTATGTTAATACCTTTGGGCATTATGACTGCGGCATTTGCTCTATTCTCTTTGTTGATTTTTTTGATGAAATTTAATACGGAAATGATAAGGATTAAAAATAAAGGATTAGATAGATTATGATCAACGAGATAATTTCAATGAACGGGTACGGACCATATGTTTGGTCAGCTTTTGTATTTACCCTTTCGAGTTTTGCATCATTATATTTGATAACAAAACTCCAGCTGTTGAAAGAACAAAAAAGATATATTGCTAAATTTGGCTCATTAAACGAGTCTAAGACCGCTGTTGCTAGAGAACAAAAAATAAATAAAGAGATACTATTAAATACTGTAATTACCAAAATTTAACTTTAAATTCCAAAAATGGTAAAAAAAGTTAAATTAAGAATAGTATTTTTATTAGCACTTGTTTTATCAATAATTTTATCTGTTTTTTTGATTCTTAAATCTTTAGAAAAAGATGTGGTATTTTTTCTTTCCCCTACTGATATTAAAAATTTAGAAAAAATTGAACAAAAAAAAATTAGAGTTGGGGGAATGGTAAAAAATCAATCTATAAGAATTAACTCTAACAAAATTAATTTTATAGTAACTGACTTTAAAAATGAGATCAACGTTAGCTATTCAGGATCTGTGCCAAATTTATTTTCTGAAAATAAAGGAGTTGTAGCAGAAGGATTTTTGCAAGATAGAAATTATTTAAAAGCAGTTAAAATTTTAGCAAAGCACGATGAAAATTATATGCCGCCAGAAGTAAAAGAAGCTTTAGGAGAAAAATAAATTGTTAGCTAATCATATAGGTCATTATTCTCTTATTATGGGATTGCTAACTTCAATCCTAATTTTTTTTCTATCATTAAAAAGTTATAAATTAAAAATCATTGATAAGCGTATTTTTTCAATATCATTTTTACAGCTTTTTTTTGTACTAGTTAGCTTTGCTAGTTTAGTTATTTGTTTTGTAATATCTGATTTTAGTAATGAAACAGTTTTTAATAATTCTCATAGTAATAAACCTATTCTTTATAAAATTTCAGGTACCTGGGGTAATCATGAAGGAAGTTTGCTACTTTGGTTACTAGTTTTAGTTTTATTTTTGTTTTTGTTCTTAATTAATTCTAAAAATGAATTAAAAAGATACAGAATTTTAACTATAACTTTTCAACAAGTAATAATTATTGGTTTTTTTTTATTTGTCCTAATAACTTCAAATCCTTTTAACTATTTATTTCCAAGACCAAATGAAGGCTTAGGTCTTAATCCAATTTTACAAGATCCAGCTTTGGCAATCCATCCTCCAATTTTATATGTAGGCTATGTAGGATCTTCATTAATTTTTTCCGCAACACTTGCTGCAGTAATTGAAAATTATATATCAAAAGATTGGGCGAAAAATATTAAGACTTGGATCTTAATTTCATGGATTTTTTTAACCATTGGAATTATGGTTGGTTCTATTTGGGCTTATTATGAACTTGGCTGGGGTGGTTTTTGGTTTTGGGATCCTGTTGAAAATGTATCATTAATGCCTTGGATTTGTTTAACTGCTTTGCTTCATTGCGTTTTAGTTCTTGAAAAAAGAGAACTTCTAAAATCTTGGACAATTATTTTATCAATAGCAACTTTTACCTTAAGTATGTGTGGAACGTTCTTAGTAAGATCAGGAATATTAAACTCTGTGCATACATTTGCAAATGATCCATCAAGAGGCCTTTTTATTTTATGTTTTCTATTTTTCTTAATAACAATCTCTTTAATTATCTTTTTTGTTTATAATAATGAAAAACAAAAAAATTTTAAAAAAATTTATTTTTTTAGCAAGGAAGTTTCAATTTTAGTAAATAATTGGTTTTTAATGTATTTTTTGTCAGTGGTATTCATTGGGACTTTATATCCAATTTTTTTAGAAGTTTTAGTTGAAAATAAAATTTCAGTTGGACCGCCGTTTTATATTAAGTTAATTGTACCGTTTTTAATATTTTTTCTTATTTTCATGTCTATAGGCCCAAATTTAAAATGGATTAAAGAAACAAATGTTAAAAATAAAATTCAACTTATTATATTTTTTTTTATTTCATTATTAGTATCTCTTCTAATCTATAAAAATATTGGAGAAACAAACTTAATAAATATTTTCCTAATAGCTGCCTCTTTTTATTTATTTATAGTCACTATCAGAGATTTATTTTCTAAAGAATCATACAATTTTTCAAAAAAAATATCTCATTTTGGATTTAGTTTATTAATTTTAAGTATTTTACTTAATGCTATTTTATCCAGCGAAAAGATAATTAATTTAAAAGTAGGAGAAAAATTTACTTTTAAAAATGAAAAAATATTCTTTAAATCTATAGAGAATAATCAAAAAGAAAATTATAAATCGGTTATTGGCCATTTTACAATTCAGGACGATAAGAATAATATTTTTCTATTTAAACCTGAATTAAGAATTTATGATCAGCCATTGGTAGTTACTAGCGAAGCAGACATTAAAACAACTTTATTAAAGGATAAATTTTTAGTTATGAATGCCATAAAAGGGAATGAGTATTTTAATGTAAGATATCAAGTTAAACCATTTATGATTTGGATTTGGATATCGACTTTGTTGTTGGCTATTGGAGGTTTTTTAAGTTTATATAAGAGAGTACATGAAAAATAAAATTTTAATCATTTTATTGTTATTTTTTCTAAGTTTTTGTTTTTTTGTATTATTCAAAAGCTTGCAAAGTTCAAGCATTTATGTGCCAGAAAAAGAAGAAGATAGAAAATTATCAGAATTTGTATCTGAAGATCTTTTCACAAAAAAAAAAATTACATCAAGTGAAATATTTCAAGGTAGTGATTATTATATTTTAAATATTTGGGCTAGTTGGTGCGCTCCTTGTCGAGAAGAGCATCCTCAACTAATGGAGCTAAGCAAAAATCCTTCAATTAAACTTATAGGTTTAAATTATAAAGATGACCCAAAAAAAGCAAAAAATTTTTTAGAAAAATTAGGAAATCCTTTTTCTATTACTATAACTGATAAAAGTGGAATCGTATCAATTGAGTTTGGTGGCTATGGAATACCAGAAACTTTTTTAATTAATAAAGATAAAAAAATAATAAAAACTTTTATTGGAAATTTAACAGATGATTCAGTAAACCAAATTAATTCAATCATTAAATGAAATTGTTTAAAATTTTTTTTATATTAGCCTTTATATTAAATTCTTTCTCTACTTCCTTTGCAGAAAAAAATGATCAACTCACTATTAAAATTTCAAAGAATTTAAGATGTGTAATTTGCCAAGGACAATCAATTTATGACTCCCAATCTGAATTTGCAGTAAGCATGAAGCTTCTTATAAAAAAGAAAATTGAACAAGGATTGAGTGAAAATGAAATTTATGAGTTTCTTATAGATAAATACGGAGAATGGATTGTTTACGATACAGGTTTTAACAAAAATACGTTTATTCTATGGGCATTGCCAGTATTGTTATTTTTTTTAGGAGGTGCAATAATACTTAAAAAATTAGTGTTTCGAAAGAATTAGCTATATATATAAAATTAAAAAATGAAACTAAAATTTATAAAAAAATATTTTTTTCTGGTTAATCTTTTTTTATTAATATCTTTACCTTTAAAAAGTGAAGAGGTTAAAAAAATTTCAGATAATGAACATGAATTTAATATTTATACAGGGATGTTTGATTTTAGTGATGATGGAAAAAGATCTCAAATAATTGGTTTGCAGCATCAAAACGAAAATCTAGTAAGAGAAAGTTTTTTAGGTACTCTTTCGCCCGTTACAGGAGCTTTAATTACTCAAGACAGTGCTACTTATTTTTATACAGGTGTTCAAGCAATGTATAAAGTTGGCAGTATCAATATAACACCAAGCTTCACTCCTGGAATATACAACCAGGGTGATGGTAAAGATTTAGGGCATGCTGTAGAATTTAAGAGCGAAGTTCAGTTATCATTAGACTTACCAAAAGAAAGTCAATTTGGTTTTTCTTATAACCATATATCTAATGCAAGTTTGGGAGATAAAAATCCTGGGGCAAATAGTTATATGTTTAATTTTCTCAAAAAATTTTAATAATAAGCTATGAAGTTAAAGGATTGTCATAATTTTTATGACTTTAGAAAGTTGGCTAAAAAGAAATTACCATCTCCGATTTTTCATTATATTGATGGAGCTGCGGATGATGAGATTACATACAAGAGAAATACCAGTGCTTTTAATGATGTAGATCTAATTCCAAATGTATTAAGAGGAGTTGAGAGCGTAGATCTTTCAACAACTATATTTGGAAAAAAAATTGATCTTCCTTTTTATTGTGCTCCAACAGCTTTACAAAGGCTTTTTCATTACGATGGAGAAAGAGCAGTTGGAAAAGCGGCCCAAAAATTTAATACAATGTTTGGTGTTTCTGCTTTGGCAACCGTTAGTGTTGAAGAGATAGCTTCACTTATAGATACCCCAAAAATGTTTCAATTTTATTTTCATAAAGATAGAGGTTTAAATGACTCTTGTTTGGAGAGAGCAAAGGCAGCAAAGTTTGACGTTTTGGCTTTGACAGTGGATACAATTACGGGAGGAAATCGTGAAAGAGACCTTAGGACTGGGTTTACATCTCCTCCTAAACTCACATTATCGAGCTTGTATAGTTTTGCTACAAAACCAATGTGGGGAATAAACTATTTAACAAAAGGTAAGTTTGAATTACCGCATCTTCAAGATTATGTCAAAGAAGGTACTAGCACCAACACTTCAATTGGTAATTATTTTTCTACGATGCTGGATCAATCTATGAATTGGAACGATGCTGAAAAACTATGTTCTCAATGGGGAGGTCATTTTGCACTTAAAGGAGTGATGAGTGTTGAAGATGCAAAACGCGCAGTAGATATTGGCTGCACAGGAATAATGGTTTCAAATCATGGAGGAAGACAACTTGATGGATCGAGATCACCATTTGATCAATTAGCAGAAATTGTTGATGCTGTTGGTGATAAACTAGATGTTATTTGTGAGGGAGGATTTCAAAGAGGAACTCATATGCTTAAAGCTTTATCTATTGGAGCGAAAGCATGCTCTGGCGGAAGACTCTATCTTTATGCATTAGCTGCAGCTGGACAAGCTGGTGTTGAAAGAGCTTTAGGTCAGTATAAAGCCGAACTAGTGAGAGATATGAAGCTTATGGGCTGTACCAAAATAAGTGACTTAAATAGAAGTAACCTGAGATTCAGAAAAAATGAATCTTGAAGATTGTCATAACTTTGATGATTTTCGAAAATTAGCAAAGAAAAAACTACCATCACCAATTTTTCATTACATCGACGGAGGTTCAGATGATGAAACAACACTTAAAAGAAATACTGAAGCTTTTAATTCATGTGACTTAATCCCAAATATTTTAAGGGGTACAGGAAAACCAGATTTATCAACAAAGATTTTTGGTAGAAAAATAAATATTCCTTTGTTTCTTTCACCAACTGCTATGCAAAGATTATATCATCCAGATGGCGACAAGGCCTCTGCAAAGGCCGCAGAAAAATTTGGAACCATGTACAGTATGTCCACAATGGCGAATAATTCTATTGAAGAAATATCTAATATCTCAAGTGGACCTAAGCTTTTTCAATTGTATATACATAAAGATAAATCAATTACTGATGATTTAGTTGAAAGATGTAAAAGGGCAAACTTTGATGGATTGTGTTTAACCGTAGATACCATTGTAGCTGGAAATAGAGAGAGAGATCATAGAACAGGATTTACAACTCCGCCAAAACTAACTTTAAACAGTTTAATGAGTTTTGCTATGAAACCAAGGTGGGTGTTTGATTATTTGACTAATAAAAAATTCGAGTTATCAAATGTAAAAAATAAGACAGATAAAGGGACCAATATCACTAAATCAGTCATAGAGTATATCAATGAACAATATGATCCTGGTATGAATTGGAAAGATGCAGAGTACGTTGTAAGAAAATGGAATGGACCATTTGCATTAAAGGGAATAATGAGTGTTGAAGACGCAAAACGCGCAATAGATATTGGTTGTACAGCAATAATGATTTCGAATCATGGAGGAAGACAACTTGACGGATCAACTTCACCATTTGATCAGATAAAAGAAATTTCTGATGCTGTTGGAGATAAAATAGAAATTATATTGGATGGCGGAATAAGAAGAGGTACGCATGTCTTAAAAGCAATTGCAGCTGGCGCAAAAGCATGTAGTCTTGGAAAAGCATTTCTTTTTAGCCTTAGTGCTGGCGGTCAAAAAGGAGTTGAGAAACTCCTTCAAAACATGCAAAACGAAATTGAAAGAGATATGATGTTGATGGGTTGTAAAAATTTAGAAGAATTAAATATTTCAAAATTAATTTATAGAAAATAAAATGAAATTTGCAAAAAATCTCGAAAGACTAGGTACGGAAACAGCTTTTAAAATTTTAGCAGAAGCAAAAAAATTAGAAGCAGATGGGAAGAAAATAATTCACTTGAGTGTAGGACAGCCAGATTTTAAATCGCCTAAACATGTTGTGGATGCAACAAAAAAAGCCTTAGATGATGGCCATCACGGATACGTTTTACCAAATGGAATAATTGAGTGTAGACAAGCTGTTACAAGAAAAATTAAAAAACTTTATAATACAAAAATTGATCCTGAGAGAGTAATTATTATGCCAGGCGGAAAACCCACAATGTATTATGCAATAACTCTATTTGGGGAGCCAGGAGCTGAAATAATATATCCAGACCCAGGTTTTCCGATTTATGAGTCGATGATAAATTATACGGGGGCAAAGGCGGTTCCAATAGATATGCTTGAGAATAAAGATTTTTCTATAAATCCAAAAAAAGTATTATCGTTAATCAATGAAAACACTAGATTAATAATATTAAATAATCCAAATAATCCCACGGGGGCATTTACCGAAAAAAATAAAATAGATGAATTAGCGGAGGGCTTAAAAAAATTTCCAAATGTAGCAATTTTAAGTGATGAAATTTATTCTAGACAAATTTTTGATGGAAAAAAAATGCCATCTTTTTTTGATTACCCTGATTTATATGACAGATTAATTATACTAGACGGATGGAGCAAAGCTTACTCAATGACTGGTTGGCGTTTAGGATGGGCTGTTTGGCCGGAAAAACTTGTCGAACAAGTAATTAAGTTCTGTGTCAACAATCACTCATGTGTAAATGCTGCTATACAATTTGGTGGTATTGCCGCTCTTGATGGTCCAGATGATTCTATCAATTTTATGATGGAAAAATTTACAAAAAGAAGAAAATTAATTTGTGAAGGATTAAATAGTATTAAGGGAATTGAATGTAGTTTACCCGGAGGGGCTTTTTACGCTTTTCCAAATGTTATAGGAACTGGAATGAATGGAGAGGAGTTCACAAAAAGATGTCTCCATGAAGCTGGAGTTGCAATTGTACCAGGTACCTCTTTTGGTAAAAAAGCTTTAGATTATGTAAGGTTTAGTTTTGCTGCATCTCAAGATGACATTTCCCAAGCAATAGAAAATATAAAAAAAATGATTGGATAATTGAAGTGTATTTTATTTAATAATTTTTATATAATTAATTTAGAAAAATGAATGAACAAATACAAAGTGAGCTAAAAAAAATTTTCAACGGTAGATTTTCTACTTCAGAATCAACAAGAGCTAATTATGCAAGAGGCGAGGATACTTATGATCCAGTCTTATCTAAAGCAGTTGTTTTTCCAGAGAGTAATGAAGAAGTTTCAAAAATTTTAAAATTATGTAATGAGTATAAGACTCCAGTAGTACCATTTGGAACTGGCACTTCTTTGGAAGGAAATGTAGTTGGAAATGAAAATGGAATAACAATTTCACTTGAAAAAATGAATAAAATTTTAAGTGTAAATGCTGAAGATTTCGACTGTAGAGTTCAGGCTTGTGTCACAAAAGAACAATTAAATGAACATTTAAGAGAGGATGGAGTTTTTTTCCCCATCGATCCTGGTGCCAATGCTGCAATTGGTGGTATGGCTTCAACTTCGGCTTCAGGAACAATGGCTGTAAAATATGGAACAATGAAAACTGTAATCACCGGTCTTACGGTAGTTTTGCCTAATGGTGATATTATAAATACAGGCAGCAGAACTAAAAAAACTTCTGCAGGTTATAATTTAACGAACCTATTTATTGGTTCAGAAGGTACATTGGGTATAATAACTGAAGTTGTTTTACGATTATCTCCTATACCTGAAAGTATAATGAGCGCCGTATGTCATTTCCCTAATCTTGAAAATGCAGTTCAAACAGCACAACAGATTATTCAATTTGGTGTTCCAATTGCCAGGATTGAGATGCTAAATAAAGATCAAATGGAGATTAGTATTAATTATTCTAAATTAACAGATATTGAAGCAGTCCCGACATTATTTTTTGAATTTCATGGATCAGAGTTATCTAATAAAGAAAATATTAAAATTGTTGAAGAAATATCAAAAGACAATAATGGAAGTTCTTTTAAATGGGCTAAAGATTTAGAGGAGAGAAATAAACTTTGGAAAGCAAGATGGGATGTGTACTATTCAGTGAAAGCTTTAATTAATAATGGAAGAGTATACTCTACGGATGTATGTCTTCCTATTTCAAAGATAACAGAGTGTGTAAATTTTGCAGAAGAACAAACAAAAAAATTTGGACTTAGAGCTCCAATGGTTGGTCACTTAGGAGATGGCAATTTTCACGTACTTTTACCTTTTGATCCAGAAAAAAAAGAAACATATAAAAAAATAAGAGAGTTTAACGACTTGTTAATTAAAAAATCTTTAGAATTAAACGGAACAATTACTGGCGAACATGGCATAGGACTTCATAAAAAAGAATATCTCCTAGAAGAGCATCCCGATAATATTCCTGTTATGAAATCAATCAAAAGAACGATAGATCCAAATAACATAATGAATCCAGGAAAGATTTTTGATCTTAATTAAGATATAAAATTAAAAAAAATAATTAATTACTACCCTTAGTTGTAAATAATTTAGAATTAGACTAATTTGAACAGGACTCTCCAAAGCATATGTGTTTTAATTATCTTAAGTTAATTAACTAAGAGGAGTAATAATGATTAAAGAAAAAAAATCATTGAAGGGAAAAGTACCTTCAAGACGTAAGTTCTTTAAAACGGCAGCAGTAGCAGGGGCAGCAGCAGTTGCAATGCCTTATGTTAACTTAGGTGCAGCGCAAACTTTAAAAATGCAAGCTGCATGGCCGAGCGGTGCTAATATCTTTTTTGAAATGGCAGGAGATTACTGCAAGATGGTTAGCGACATGTCAGGAGGATCTTTAAAAATAGATCTTCAACCTGTAGGAGCAATTGTTAAGACTAAAGAAATTGGTCAAGCAGTTAGTTCTGGTGCAGTAGATATGGGTCACTGGGTAACAGCTTACTGGTATGGTAAGAATGCAGCGGCTTCGCTTTTTGGAACTGGACCTTCATATGGTATGTCATCTCAAGAAGTTATGGGATGGATGGAGTATGGTGGAGGAAGAGCATTGTATGAAGAAACAATTAGAAAAGTTGGTTTTGATTACACAGGTTACTTTCATATGCCTATGCCAGCACAACCATTTGGTTGGTTTAAGAAAAATGTAACTAAGGTATCTGATGTTAAAGGTATGAAGTATAGAACTGTTGGCCTTGCAACTAACGTTCTTACTGCAATGGGAATGGTAGTTAGACAATTACCAGGTGGTGAAATTCAACCAGCTATGAAAACTGGATTGATTGAAGCTGCTGAATTCAATAACCCAACTTCAGACTCTCAATTTGGTATGCAAGATGTTTCTAAGCATTATCACTTAGGAAGCTTCCACCAATCACAAGAGATGTTTGAAATACCAATAAACAACAAAACATTAAATAAT
>CACFBW010000014.1 GCA_902564565.1 uncultured Pelagibacteraceae bacterium
AATTTGGATGGGAAAGAGCTAATTTTTTTGCAACAGATGGAATGGAGCAAAAAGACGATTGGTCTTTTAGAAGATCTAAATGGTTTAAAGCAGTAGAGAAAGAATGTAAAAATGTTAAAGAAAATGTAGGCCTTTTAGACATGTCTGCTTTTGCAAAATGCAGAATTAAAGGACCTAAAGCAGAAGAATTTTTAGATTATTTTGTTGCAAACAAACTGCCTAAAAAAATTGGCAGAGTTAATTTATGTCATGCTCTTAATACAAAAGGAGGTGTTCATTCTGAATTTACAATAATGAAAGAAGCTGAAGATAGTTATTATTTAGTTTCGGCTGGAGCATTTCAAAGATTAGATCATGACTGGATACAAAAATGGATGCCAAAAGATGGATCAGTTCAATTTGAGAATATTACAAATGCGGTTGGAGTTTTAGTTATTGCATTACCAAGCCTTCTTCATGGTTTTTTTCACTTATTTCCCAAATCTCTTTAAAACCAATTCCATATTGTTGTGGGTTTTTTCCTTTATCTAATTCAAATTTTTTAATTAACTGTTTTCCTAAATGACCTCTGCATCCTTCAGCAAAAACTGTAACTTTTGCATGAAGTTCCATTCCAGACTCAAAACTATCTTTTTTATTTCCATCTTTATCTAAACCCATATCTTGAGTGACAATTCCTTTAACCGAACCATTATCATTGTATAAAATTTCACTTGCGGGAAAACCTGGAAATATTTCAACACCTAAGGCTTCTGCTTGTTCAGCTAACCATCTACATAGGTTAGCGAGGCTTATAATGTAGTTATTATGATTTTGTTGTACTTTTGGCAGTAACCATGTTGGCCAACTTAGAGATTTTGTTTTACCTAAAAATAAAAATTTTTCTTTTGAAACTTTTGTTTTTATGGGGCTATTTAATTCTTTCCAATTAGGAATTAATTCATCAAGAGCTCTAGTTTCAAATACATTGCCAGATAAAATATGTGCTCCAATTTCAGATGCTTTTTCTAATAAACAAACATTCAAATCAGACTTTAATTGTTTAAGTTTAATTGCGGTTGATAATCCGGATGGTCCTCCGCCTACTATAACCACATCATATTCCATTACTTCCCTGTTGGACATAATGTTAATTTTTTACAGTATTTGTTATTTTTGTATAGTATTTAATTTATTTAATTCTTCTAAAAATTGCGGAAGTGCTTCAAACAAATCAGCTTCTAAACCATAATCAGCAACACTAAAAATTGGTGCTTCGCCATCTTTATTTATTGCAACTATAACTTTACTTTCTTTCATTCCAGCTAAATGCTGAATCGCTCCCGAGATTCCAACTGCAATATATAAATCAGGAACTACAACTTTACCAGTTTGGCCAACTTGATGATCATTAGTAATATAACCAGCATCAACAGCTGCTCTTGATGCGCCAATAGCTGCATTTAATTTATCTGCAATGGCAGTAATTAATTTAAAGTTTTCACCACTTTGCATTCCTCTTCCACCAGAGATTACAACCCTTGCAGTGCCTAGTTCTGGTCTGTCAGATTTTACTTCTTCTCTTTTAACAAATTTTGTAAGAGATGAAGCTTCACCTGCATCTGCTTTTGTAATTTCTGCTGAACCTCCTGATGTTGCCGCAGGATCAAATGATGTCGGTCTAATTGTTATACATTTTTTTTTATCAGTGCTTTTTACTGTTGCAAATGCATTGCCAGCATAAATAGGTCTTAAAAATGTATCTGCTGACACAACTTTAATAATATCACTTACTTGTGAAGTATCTAATAATGCTGCAACTCTTGGCATTAAATTTTTACCAAAAGTATTTGCTGAACAAACGATATGTGAATAATTTTCAGCTTGTTTAACAATTACTGGTGTAAAGTTTTCTGGTAAATAATTTTCATAAATTTCATTATCAATATGTATAACTTTTTTTACATTTGGTACTTGAGAAATTGATTTAGATACATCATCTGCTTTATTTCCTATTACCAACACGTGTAGATCTTGATCAACCTGAGATGCTGCAGTTATTGCATTTAAAGTAAAAGGTTTAACCTCTTTATTATTATGTTCCGCTATCAATAATACTGACATTATATAACTTTTGCCTCATTTTTTAATTTTTGAACCAATTCTTCAACACTAGAAACTTTAATACCTGCTTTTCTTTTTGGAGGAAGCTTTATGTATCATGCTGAAAATAAGCAGATATTTTTAGGTTATGTAATTGGTTTAGACTATCAAAATCCACACTTGTCTCCCTTTGATGAATTTCAAAGATTTAAAACTCACCCAGCAATTAAAAAAATTATTGAAGGTGGAAAAAGGATTTCTTATGGAGCGAGAGCATTAATTGAAGGAGGATTACAAAGTTTACCTAAAATGTTTATGCCTGGTGCATTATTAGTTGGATGTGACGCCGGTACATTAAATATGCCAAAAATTAAAGGTTCACATACTGCCATGAAAAGCGGAATGATTGCAGCCGAATCTATATTCGAACATATAGATCAACAAAGAGATTTATCAATTTATGAGGAAAAGTTTAACAAAAGCTGGGTTTATGAAGAACTTCACGCAGCAAGAAATGTTAAACCAAGTTTTAATTGGGGTTTAATTTTAGGTATAATTTTTACAGGGATTGATCAAATATTGTTTAGAGGAAAACTTCCTTTTACTTTAAAACATAAGCATGCTGACCATGAAACGTTAAAACCTTCTAAAGAAATGCCTAAAATTGATTATCCGAAACCGGATAATGTTATAACGTTTGATAAAACTAGCTCAGTATATTTAACTGGAACAAATCATGCGGATAATCAGCCAGTGCATTTAAAGCTTAACAACCCTGATTTACCAATTAATTTCACTCTAGATAAATTTGATGAACCCGCGCAAAGATATTGTCCAGTTGGAGTTTATGAAGTCCAAACAGAAAATGATGTAAAAAAATTTGTGATAAATTCACAAAATTGTATTCACTGCAAAACTTGCGACATTAAAGAACCTTCCCAAAATATTACATGGGTCACACCCGAAGGTGGTGGTGGACCTAAATATGGAAATATGTAGCTAAGAAATATCTATTGTAGTTCTGTAATTAAAAGAAAAAATGCACTACAGGATATGAAAGATGCTTTTTCTAGTTAAGAAAGGTCTATTGCGAATTTTTTCAACTTTTCAATAGGAACAAGCTTAAGAGTATTTTCGTGAGTTCTCTTTAAATATATTGAACATCCTTTTCCAGCTTCTATAGCTCTACCTACCCAATCAGCGCAGACGCACCATTTGTCTCCTTCTTTTAATCCAGGAAAACCAAACTCTGGATGTGGTGTTATTAAATCATTACCAGCTTCTTTACACCATTTTAAAAATTCATTATTAACTTTTACACAAACTGTGTGGAGTCCATGATCGTTTTCATCAGTATTACAACAACCATCTCTAAACCAACCGGTTAAAGGATCTACCGAACACTCTTCAAGCTCCCCACCCAAAACATTCTTTTGTTTTTCAGTCATTAAATTTTTGTCGGATTTGGCTCGTCCTTGTAAATTTTTTCAGGATCGAAAGATTTTTCTTTTTCTTCAAACTTCATTTCAATATTTCTTGCATTATCTATTTTTCCAAGAGGGACCGATCTGTAAAAACAAGATCTGTATCCGACATGGCAACTAGAACCATTTCCAATATCGACAGTTAGCCATATTGAATCCTGGTCATCATCTATTCTAAGCTCTGTAACTTTTTGTACAAAACCACTAACTTTTCCCTTATGCCAAATTTGTTTTCTTGACCTACTCCAATAATGCGCTTCTTTAGTTTCTATTGTTCTTTTTAAAGCCTCAACATTCATATAACCATGCATTAATACGTCTTTTGTTTTGGCACAAACTGTCACAACTGGAATTAATCCATCGTTATCAAATTTAGGAGATAGAAGCTTTCCTTCTTCAATTTCTCCAATATTTTCTCTCTTTTTAAACATAAGATAGGTAATTATGTAGCATATCAGAAAATATATTAAATATTTTAAAATTATGAAATTATATGTATAAACGATTTTCATGAAATTAGTTAAAAATATAGACAACAAAACCACAAAGAATAACAAGGTTTCTGACAAAGAAGCAGAAGAAGCTTTTGTTAAAATATTTGAGTGGATGGGTGAAGATCCATCAAGAGAAGGATTGGTCGAAACACCCAAAAGAGTTGTAAAAGCATTTAAAGAATATTTTAAGGGTTATAACGAGGATGCAACTGAAATTTTAGAAAAAACTTTTGGAGATGTTCATGGATATGACGATATGGTTGTTCAAAAAAATATATCTGTTCAAAGTCATTGCGAACATCATATGGCTCCTATTATTGGAATTGCACATGTGGCTTATATACCAAACAAAAGAGTTGTTGGGCTTAGTAAGCTTGCAAGAGTTGTTGACGTTTTTTCAAAAAGACTTCAAACTCAAGAAAGACTTACAATGCAAATTGCAAAAACTTTAATGAATGCGCTAGATGCCAAAGGTGTAGCGGTTTCTATTGATGCTACTCATCAGTGTATGACCATGAGAGGAATTAAAAAGGAACAAGCTACTACCGTTACAAATTACTATCTTGGCAAATTTAAAGATGATTTAAGTTTCCAAAATAGATATTTGAGATTTATTAGTAAATAAATTTCTATATAATTAAATAAAAAAAGATGTCAGAAAAATTTAAAGCATTATTTGTAAATCAAGAAGGTGAAAATTTTACAAGAGAAATTAAAACAATAGATAAAAGTTTTTTAAAGCACGGGGATGTTTTAGTTAAAGTTGATTACTCAGGATTAAATTATAAAGATGCTCTAATTTTAAAAAATGGTGCAAGATTAGTAAAAGAATTTCCACATATTCCAGGCATAGATTTTTCAGGAACAGTTGTTGAAAGTCAAAATAAAAATTTTAAAGAAGGTGATGAAATAATTCTTACAGGGTGGAGAGTAGGAGAAATATTTTTTGGTGGATACTCACAGTTTGCAAAAGTAAATGGAGATTTTTTAGTTAAAAAACCAAAATCACTTTCATCAAAGCAAGCAATGATTTTAGGAACTGCTGGACTTACAGCTCTCCAATGCGCATTTGCAGTAAAACAAGCAAGAGAAGAACTATTACTTGGAGAAAAAGTTGAAGATGTGTTGGTTACAGGGGCTTCTGGCGGAGTTGGAAGTATTGCTGTTATGGTTTTAAATAAACTAGGATGCAATGTAACAGCCGTTACTAGCAAAGAAAGTAATAATGAGTATTTAAAGAACATTGGTGCAAAAAATACAACAAAAACAAGTGATTTAGATAAAGAAGCTAGACCTCTGGACAAAGGATTGTGGGACGGTGCTGTTGATACTGTTGGAGGAAATATTTTGTCAAAAGTTCTATCTCATATAAAAGAAACTGGAATTGTTGCAGCATGTGGTAATGCCGCAAGCATTAAATTGAACACAACTGTTATGCCATTTATAATTAGAGGTGTTAAACTTTGGGGAATAAATTCTGTTAACACATCAATTAAGAGAAGACAATTTCTTTGGGAAGAATCTTCAAAATTAATAGATTTTGCTTTATTAGAAAAATCTATAAAAGAAGTAAACTTAGAGGAGCTTTTAAATATATTTCCAAAAATGTTAGAAGGAAAAACCTCAGGAAGATATATTATAAACTTAAATAAATAATGGATTGGGACAAGCTAAAAATTTTCCATGCTGTTGCAGAGGCGGGAAGTTTTACAAGCGCCACAGTTAATTTAAATTTAAGTCAGTCAGCCATAAGTAGACAAATTCAATCTTTAGAAGAAGATTTAAAAGTAAAATTATTTGAAAGACATGCTAGAGGTCTTACTCTTACAGAAAATGGAGAATATCTTTATAAAACTGCCCACGAAGTAATTTCTAAATTAAAAGAAGTAGAAACTTCATTAGGTGATCAAAAAAACAAACCATCAGGAAAACTTACTATTACAACAGTTCGAAGCTTTGGAACTCACTGGCTAACTCCAAGAATCCAAGAGTTTATGCGGATAAATCCAGAAATTGAAGTAGAGCTTATATTTGATGACAAGGAGCTAGATTTAAGCACGAGACAGGCAGATATAGGTATTTTTATGAGAAGACCTAAGCAACTTAATTATATCCAGAGAAAATTAATGGATATTAATTATCACATCTATGGATCAAGCAAATACTTGGAAGAATATGGTATGCCAAAAACAATAAACGATCTTAACAGTCATAGATTTATATCTTTTGGAAAAGGTGCACCATCTCCTGTTTACAATCCTGATTGGGCTTTAAAAATTGGTATGAAGGATAATAAAAAGAGGAAATCTGTTATGAAAGTTAACAGTGTTATGGGTCTATTGCTCGCTGTTGAAAGCGG
The DNA here is from genome assembly GCA_902564565.1 of uncultured Pelagibacteraceae bacterium. Classification (GTDB taxonomy): domain Bacteria; phylum Pseudomonadota; class Alphaproteobacteria; order Pelagibacterales; family Pelagibacteraceae; genus Pelagibacter. Next base: position 6,420 of record CACFBW010000014.1, read on the forward strand.
AGTGGGATTAGCAGCACTTCCTGACTATCTAGTATTTCAGTCTAGAAACCTTATAAAAGTTGTTCCAAAAGCAGAAGGTCCAGTTACCGAGGCTCATTTTGTATACCCTCAATCAATGAAAAATGTAGCCAGAGTTCAAACTTTTAAGAATTTTCTTTATAGTAAAATATCAGAGTGGAAATTTTAATACCCGCGTCAATCTGTGCAATTGATAATCATTATCAATGATAATAATTCTCATTCTCATTAAAAAAAAAAGGATAATAAACAATGAGAAAAATATCAATTTTGACCTTAATCACATCCTTATTTGTATCAACCTATGTAATGGCAAATGAAGTGAATGTTTTTAACGCAAGACATTATAAAGCAGACGCAGAGCTTTATAGTAAGTTTACAAACAAGACGGGAATTAAAGTAAATTTAATTAACGGAAAAGCAGGCGCTCTTGAAAAAAGAATGATCGAAGAGGGTGCAGATTCTTCTGCTGATCTTTACATTACAGCAGACGCCGGAAGATGTGGAGCATTCAAAGCAAAAGGAATGACTCAAGGTGGCTTAACATCTGCAGCTATTAAAGCCGCGGTTCCAAAAAACTTTAGAACTTCACACTGGGTAGGTGTAGCTAAGAGAGCAAGAATAGTTTACTACGCTCCAGAAAGAGTTAGTGGCGCAGACCTGTCAGGATTAACTTACGAAAGTTTAGCTGATCCAAAATGGAAAGGCAGATTAGTAATAAGAAAATCAAGCAACATTTACAATAAATCTCTTGTAGCTTCATTAGTTAAAAATAATGGAAAAGCAGCTACAGCTGAATGGGCAAAAGGAGTTGTTGCAAATATGGCAAGAACACCAAAAGGTAATGACAGAGCACAAATTATGGCAGTAGCAGCTGGTGAAGCTGACATTGCTGTAGCTAACACTTACTATTTAGCACTTATGCTATCAGGAAAAAAAGGAGCTGAACAACAAGCAGCAGCAAAAAAAGTTAAAGCATTTTTCCCTAATCAAAATGACAGAGGAACACACATGAATATCAGTTGTGCAGCTATGGTTAAGGGAGCCCCTAATAAAGCAAATGCTGTCGCACTTGTTGAGTTCTTATTAACACCAGAGGCTCAAGAACACTTTACTAATAATACTTTTGAGTTTCCAATGATTGATGGTGTTTCGCCAAATCCATTAGTTGTAAATAATTTGGGATTAGATTTTAAACAAGATCTAAAAACAAAAGTTTCTAGTTATGGAGCTAAACAAGCAGATGCATTAGAGGTAATGACAGCTGCTGGTTGGAAATAAGGAAAACTAGTGAAAAAGAATTTATTTAACAATAATTATAATAATTCTTCTGGAGACATGGTATCTTTGAAAGCATGTGATCCTTGCGCTACAGAGTGTAAAAAAATTAATGTTAAAATAAATGGAAGAAAATTATCTGAATTAAAAGAAGAAGAGGTGCCACACATCCTTTCCCCTTTTAATAAAAAGGACTAATTTTCGTTATATAGTGCTCATAGCCTTCCCAATTAGATGATTTACCCCATCTAATATGTTATGAGCACTTATAAATGACTTCTAAAAATATTAATATCTGGTTTCTTTCATCTCTATTAATTTCATTCATAGTATTAATTCCAATTATTACTGTCTTCACCAGTTTTTTTGAAAGCAAATCTAATTATTATGAAATTTTAAAAAATACTTTTTTAGTAGAATATATTTTAAATTCTTTAATTTTGTTGATATCAGTCTTGCTACTTACATTCTTATTAGGTACAGGAACAGCATACCTAGTTTCTTTTTATAGATTTCCAGGTAGTGATTTCTTTAAATGGGCATTAATATTATCTTTTGCAGTCCCTCCTTATATTTATGCTTATTCATTGACAGCTTTTTTTGAAAATTATGGTACCGCATTTACAATTTTAAATTTTATTTTTGGTGATGCAAATTATAATAAAAATATTCCAAAATTTGACGGTATGTTTGGGGCAATATTATCAATCACTTTTTCTTTATATGCGTATGTGTATATTCTAGCTAGAGCATCATTTTTATATCAATCACAGAATTTAATTAATTTAGGTAAAAATCTTGGTTTTTCAAAGCTCAGGTCTTTTTTTAAAATAATATTACCAGCTGCTCGACCTGCAATTGTTGCTGGTTTATCTTTAGTTGCAATGGAAACTTTAGCTGAGTTTGGAGCAGTCGATTTTTTTTCTATCAATACTTTAACAACAGGAATTTATAATTCATGGATAACTTTTGATGATTTAGCTTTTGCTAACCAAATATCTTTTTTTTTACTATTGTTTATATTTTCATTGTTTGTATTAGAAAAATTATCCAGAAGACAAGCAAAATACCATTTGAATACAAAGGGCGGATTTAAGCAAAAAGAAGAATTTAAACTTTCTGGCAATAAGTCTTTTTTAGCATTTATATTTTGTTTTTTTGTATTTTTTATGAGTTTTTTATTTCCTTTAAGTCAAATGTTATATTGGACAGTAAAATTTCCAGAAAATTTATTTGATATACAAATTATTAATCTTTTATTAAACACTCTTTATTTGGTTGTTTTGTCTAGCTTAGTTTTAATAATATTCTCTTTAATATCTAATTATGGAAATAGAGTTTCTAATAATAAAACTTTAAATATTTTATCCACACTATCAATTTCTGGTTATGCAATTCCAGGAATTATTTTGGCTATTGCTTTTATTACATTTATTGCATGGTTTGATGAAAATATAATTAAATCATTAGGTTTTTTATCAATAAAAAAATTATTCATAGGCTCAGTTCTTGGATTAGTTTTAGTTTATTTTGTAAGATTTTATTCTTTGGCATTCAATGGAATAAAATCAGGATATGAAAAAATTAATATTTCAGTAGATGAGAGTGCATATCTACTTGGTTTCTCTAAAAGAAAAACTTTTACAAATATTCATATTCCTTTTTTACGAAATTCACTTTTATTTATTATAATTTTGATATCATTGGAAATAATAAGAGAATTACCTATAACTCTTATTTTAAGACCTTTTAATTTTGAAACTTTTGCTACTACTGCTTACATATCAGCATCTGAAGATTTATTAGAGGCTGCAGCGGTGCCTTCGTTGTTTTTAATTTTAATTGCAAGTTTCTTCATTATAATTACATCAAAATATATTTTGAAAGTTACAAATGAATAAAAATTTTTTTGAAGCTAAGAATGTTGATTTTAGTGTTGGGGGTAAAAATAAAGTTAAAAATGTATCTTTTTCAATTAAAAAAGAAGGCGACGTTATATGTCTTTTAGGCCCATCAGGTATTGGAAAAACCACAATACTAAGAACTATCGCTGGATTAGAAAAAATTAATGATGGCTCAATTGAATTAAATAATAAAATCTTATCTTCAAAAAAAATAAATATAGACCCAGAGGACAGAAATATTTCTCTTGCGTTTCAAGAAAATAGCTTGTTTCCACATTATACTATTGAAAAAAATATATTATTAGGTGCAGAGAGAAATAAAGAAAAAAAAGAAAAAAAAATTAGTTTAAAAGAAATAATTGATTTATTGGATATTCCTCACATACTAAATAAATACCCTCATCAGGTTAGCGCTGGAGAAGCACAACGAGCATCTTTAGCAAGATCTCTTGTTTCTGAACCAGATTTATTACTATTAGATGAACCACTATCAAATGTTGATCAAAGTTTTAAAGAAGAAATTCAAGTTCGACTAAAACAACTTATAAAAGACGCTAAAATAACAACAATAATAGTTACTCACGACTCTTACGAAGCCTTTTACCTTGGTGATTATTGTGGGATTATTTTAAACCAAGAGCTAAAACAATTCGATAAACCTTACAATGTCTATCATTTCCCAAATTCTGTTGAAGTAGTAAATTTTTTAAATAGAGGAATTTTAATTCCAGCTAAGGTGACAAGTCCTAAAAGTCTAGAAAATTCTGATTTAGGTACAATTACAGGAAATTTTATCAAATCTTATCCAATTGGGACAAATGTGAAACTTTTAATACAGCCTGAGGATTTAGAACATGATGATAGAAGCAATTTAAAACTAGATGTTACTGATAAAAAATTTAGGGGCTCAAATTTTATATATACTTTAAAAACAAGTAGTGATTTATTAATTCCTGTTTTTGTTCACTCACATCACATACATCAACATGAAATAAATGATAAGTTTGGAATTAAAAAACCAATTCACATAGAGCATTTAGTTTGCTTTTAAAAATTAAATATTATAATTTCAATTAAAGAGGGGTGTCGAAAGACTGAGATTAAACCCTAAGAACCTGTCCGGTAATTCAGAAAGGGAATAAAATGGAACAAATAAATATTTTAAGTCAATCTTCAGCAATTTTACTAATTCTAATAGTAAGTATTATTTTTGTATTACTAGGAGTCTTTTATGCAAAAAGATATCAAGGTTTAACTAATTATCTCGTAGCAAATAGATCTATTAAAACATTTTCGTTAACATGTAGTTTAGTATCATCAGCTTTGGGTGCGTGGATACTATTTGGCCCGGCATCAGCCGCGACATGGGGAGGTATTGGTGCCGTGATTGGATATTCTTTAGGAACAGCATTTCCATTATTTATACTTATATATTTAGGAAAAAAATTTAGAAAATTTTATCCAAAAGAAAAAACTTTAATAGAAGTTGTAAGAATAAGATTTGGAAAAAAATTATTTAAACTAATTTTATTTTTATCGATTTTTTATATGATAATTTTTTTAACAGCAGAAGTAACAGCTGTATCTATTTTAGTGAAATATATTTCAGGAACAGAATTATGGATAACAGCTTTAATAGTTATTGTAAGTTCACTTATTTATACTTTGTATGGTGGATTAAGAGCTTCAATTTTTACAGACAATATCCAGTTTACTGTTTTTAGTTTATTATTATTAGTTAGCTTTTCATATCTTATTTCATTTAATTCCAATGAATTTAGCTTTGAATTCGTACATTTAAATAAATCGCACTTACTAAGCTCAAGTTATACTACAAATTTTACTGCTGGATTGACTTTTTTTATTGCTGTAGCTGCAACAAATTTGTTTCATCAAGGGAATTGGCAAAGAGTTTATGCCGCAAAAAACGACAAGGTGCTAAAAAATAGTCTAATTATTTCATTTATAATAATTATACCAATAGTTTTTATTATGGGATTTAGCGGTTTAATTGCTGTATCTCAAAATAGCAATGTTGTTCCGGATCTTGCTTTTTTTTATCTTTTACTTAAAGAACAGACTTTTGTTTTGTCTATTATTATTCTGGTTCTTGCTATTTCATTAACCGTGAGTAGCATTGATACGTTAATTAATGCAATTTCAAGTTTAATAGTTGTTGATGGAAAACAAATTATTAAAATTAAAACTGACTATTTAAATCTATCAAAACTAATAATAATTTTTTTATCTTTAATTGCATTTTTTGTTGCATCTAAAGGATTAAGTATTTTGTATTTATTTTTATTAGCAGATTTATTTTGCTGTGCGGCAGTATTGACAGTTTTTTATAGTTTTTATGACAAAAAGATTAAAGAAAAAAACGCCTATCTATCTATCCTCATTGGTTTGACAGTTGGTTTATTATTGTTTCCAAGTCCGGATTTTTCAAGTTCTATTTTAATTGGTATTTTGTTGCCTATAGATTTTTTTCCATCATTTATATTAAATTCATTGCTATTTTTATCGTTTATTTCTGCTACTTTTTTTCCAATACTCACTTGGAAAATGAAATAAAATGATTAGAATCTTTTATTATGATTGATTATATATTACCATTTATAGTTTTAATACTAGTTGTAGTGTTTATTCATGAATATGGACACTATTATTTTGCTAAAAAATATGGAGTAGGTGTAACAGATTTTTCTATTGGTTTTGGTAAGGAAATATTTGGTTGGAACGATAAATCTGGAACTAGGTGGAAAATTTGCTGGATTCCTTTAGGAGGATATGTAAAATTTTTTGGCGACAGAAATGTTTTTAGTCAAGCTGATCAGGAAAAAATAATTAACAAATATAGTACAGAGGATCAGAAAAAATTATTTGTTCTTAAGCCTTTATATCAAAGAGCTTTAATAGTTGCTGCCGGTCCAATTGCAAATTTTATACTGGCTATTTTTATATTTTTTTCTATTTATACTTTTGTTGGAAAAGATTTTACACCGGCTGTGATAAATGAAGTTAAAAAAAATAGCCCTGCTATGATTGCTGGACTAAAAAAAAATGACATAATTTTATCTATAGATGGTCACGAAGTAAAAAGCATTATGGAAGTTTCAAAATTTATAACTATGTCTACAGATGAATATATTGATTTTATAGTTTCTAGATTAAATCAAAAACTATCGTTTAAAGTAAAACCTAACATGGTTTTAACAGAAGATAATTTAGGAAATAAAATTAACAAAAAGATGGTGGGAATTCAACTTGGTGCTTTTAACAACGAAGTTAACCATGTTAAATTAGGACCTGTTAAGTCTCTTTATTACGCTGTAAATGAAGTTTATTTTGTAAGTGTTTCTTCATTAAAGTACTTGGGCAGTTTGGTAAGAGGTAAAGGTGACACTTCTCAATTAGGAGGGCCAATTAGAATTGCAAAAATTACTGGACAGGTTGCTGAATTTGGAATTTTGCCCTTCTTAAGTATAATGGCTTACATTTCAGTTAGTCTAGGGCTCATAAATCTTTTTCCAATACCATTGTTAGATGGTGGACATTTAATGTTTTATGGGTTTGAAAAAATTTTAGGAAAACCATTAAGCCAAAAAACCCAAGAAGGTTTCTTTCGAATCGGAATGTTTTTATTGTTGTCTTTAATGTTTTTTACAACCTTTAATGACTTAAAAGATTTAGGTTTGTTTTAATATTTGAAACTTATTAACATTTAAAAAAGCCTTATAAATCAAGCATTATTAACAAATTAACTATATATTGTAGTTGTTGCCAATACAGATACTAAAAAAAAGCTTGATTTATAAGGGATTATAGCAAATAAGTTAAATAACCTTTAAAACCGGAGCTAAAAATGAACAAAAAACAATTAGTAGCTAAATTATCTGCTTCACTTAATCAAAGTAAAGCTGATGCAGAGCGTACTTTTGATACTATTACCAACACTATATTGGATGCTTTAAAAGCTGACGATTCAGTGAAAATTGCTGGTTTTGGTACTTATAAAGTAGCCAAAAGAAAGGCTCGAATTGGACGAAATCCTAGAACAGGTGAACAAATTCAAATCGCAGCTTCTCAAAAAGTTAAATTTCTACCTGCGAAAGCACTTAAAGAAGTATTTAACAAATAAGCAAAATAAACTAACAGCCTGATGTATTTTACATTTTGGCTGTTAGTATATGCGTAAACAGCATAACTCTTTTCCTATACTAACATTAGTTTAAAATTTTTTTTTCAATATAAGTCAAATTTTAAAGTTAAGGAGGCTTATGAAAAAAAGTTATTTTAAGAAAGTTTTTGCTCCACTAATTATTAGTTTTTTATTTTTAGTGAGCATATCCAACGCAGGTTATGCAGAAACAACTGTCCCTGCTGAGGTTGGATTTATTTTTAACACTTTTCTATTTCTAGTTTGTGGATTTTTAGTCATGTTTATGGCTGCAGGTTTTGCAATGTTAGAGTCAGGGATGGTTACATCGAAAAGTGTATCAGTCATTTGTGCTAAAAACATTGGATTGTTCTCTATAGCAGGAATAATGTTTTGGATGTTTGGTTACAATGTAGCTTATGGAATACCTGAAGGTGGATATATTGGAAAATTTATTCCATGGAAAGATGCTAGTTCGTTGTCTAAATCTTATGCTGATGGCTCAGATTGGTATTTTCAAATGGTATTTTGTGCAACAACCGTATCTATTGTTTCGGGTACTTTGGCAGAAAGAATTAAATTGTGGCCTTTCTTTTTATTCGCAGCAATTTTAACTGGATTTTTATATCCATTTGTTATGGGCTGGCAATGGGGTGGAGGCTGGCTTGCAGAAGCAGGTTTTTCTGACTTTGCAGGTTCAACTTTAGTTCATTCCACAGGAGGAGCAGCAGCTCTTGCTGGTGCAATTCTTTTAGGACCAAGGTTAGGAAGATTCAGCAAAAAGGGTGAGGTAGCACCGATTAAACCATTTGCAGCATCCTCTATTCCTTTAGTGACTATTGGTGTTTTTATCTTATGGTTAGGTTGGTTTGGATTTAATGGAGGATCTCAATTAGCAATGGGAACAGGCGATGATGCAATCGCAGTGTCAAAAATATTCATCAACACTAATTTAGCTGCGTGTGGTGGTGTTATGGCAGCAGCGATAGTAACAAGGTTAAACTTTGGAAAAACCGATGTTATTCAAATGTTGAATGGAGCGATTGGTGGTTTAGTTGCAATTACAGCTGAACCTTTAATGCCTTCACCTTTAGCAGCGATACTAATTGGAGCTGTAGGTGGAATTATAGTTGTTTATGGAACTAAATTTTTGCTTTCAATGAAAGTTGACGATGTAGTTGGAGCAATACCAGCACACTTATTTGCAGGGATTTGGGGAACATTAGCTGTTCCAATAACAAATTCAGGAGCAAATTTTGGCACCCAGCTTTTGGGCGTTATAGCAATTAACGGAACTGTATTCGTTATATCTTTAATTATCTGGACGATAATGAAAAATACTATGGGTATTAGATTAAGCAAAGATGGGGAAATTAAAGGTACAGACGTTACAGAAACAGGTGTGATAGCTTACGCAATAAGAGATTAGTTATAGTTAGTTAGTATAACTAAAATAGAACCCCCCTTTCTTCCTAATGTTATTCTCATGTGAGGGGGGTTCTAAATACTTTTAAGGAAATTCAATACTTCTTTAGCGTGATCCTTAACTTTTACGTTTTTCCAAATTTTTATAATTTTGCCTTTTTTATCGATTAAGAAGGTAGTTCTGATTATACCCATAAACTCCTTGCCCATAAATTTTTTTTTACCCCAAACTTTGTAGTCTTTTATAATTTTTTTTTCCACATCAGCTAACAGATTAAATTTAACTTTATACTTTTCTTTGAATTTATTATGACTTTTTAAGTCATCTTTAGAAATTCCATAAATTTCACAGTTAAGTTTTTTAAATTTGGATAAAAGCGTATTAAAATCTTTTGTTTCTATAGTACATCCAGGAGTGTCATCTTTTGGATAAAAATATAGAATTACATATTTTCCTTTTGAGTCATTAAGTGAATATGCTTTATTACTTGTAGATTGAGCTTTAAAATTAGGTGCTTTATTATTTAATTTAACCATTTTTTATTAATTTTCGTTCCATAGTTTCTTATAGTCTATAAAAGGTGATAAACCATAACTTGAATTAACATTCGTAAAATGAACCGATAAACTCTTCATCGGAGAAATACATATTTCACTTTTATAAATTTCATTTAAATATTTTTCAAATGGCTCATTTCTATCAAGACAGGTTTTTCTAAAATTTTCCCAGTATTTTTCAATAAGCTTCTTACTGGTCATAAACGTACATAAAGTTTCATCGATTGTTCGCCAGTGCCTTTTATTACCAATTAAAACATTAGTTTTTTTATTATTCATATAAAATAAAGGATAGTCACTTGGACAGATGAAAATATCTTTATTTAATTGAGAAGATATTCTTTGATATGAAGATATCATTTCTTCCATCATTGAAGTGAAATGTAAATAATCATCTTCAACAAAAAAAACTAGATCTTCTCCATGCTCTTTTGCATTTTCGTAACAAAAAAGTAAACTAGCTAAATTTGAAAATGTTTGTTCATTTTTTTGTTCCTTGATAACTTTTCTGTATTTGTCATGATTTAAATTTAAAATATCTATTTTGAGATTAGAATTTTTAGCAAGGGATTCAATTTTTTTAAGATTTTCGTGTTTTGAATTATCATCAATTATCATTAATTTAACTTTAATGGATGGATTTTTTTCATTACAATAATTAATTGATTTAATAAGTGATTTTAAAGACCTCATTGTATATTCAATTTTTGGTTCTTCAAATAATCTTTTTTTGTTTTGATCCCATATTTCTACATTGCTATTAGTTCTAAATAAAATAAGCACGGATGTAATTTTTCTGGAAATCTTTACCTCTCCTAATGGAAGCACTATAGATTTGTCATTTAAAATTGATAAATTGTCATTTAGTTCTTTATTAAGTGTAGGTGATACAAAATTATTTTGATCAATTATTTCATAACCCACAATTTTACAAAGTTTTATAAATATTTTTTTTATGATGCTTTTTTTCATTATATTGTTTATAATATTTTATTTACAATATTATGGCTATTAAATCATCACAAACTCTAGTTGCCGAAGCACTAAAGAGCGTAAAAACGATAACTCCCGAAGAAGCTTTGAAATTACTCAATGAAAACAAATGTAATTTAATTGATATTAGAGATGCTGTAGAGCTACAGAATATGGGCACTGTAGAAAAATCTTTTCATATACCAAGAGGCTTATTAGAATTTTCTATTCATCCAGAAAGTATTTATGCGCAAAAAGAAAAGTTAGACCCTAATAAAGAAATGGTTTTATTTTGTGCTGCTGGAGGTAGATCTGCGTTAGCAGCAAAAACACTTAATGAGATGGGTTTTGAAAAAGTTTCACATGTAGATGGGGGCTTTGGTGCGATGAAAAATAGTGATTTTAAAATCTCTTAATCGTAAAGACTAATTTTTTTTGCATAGAATATTTTGATAATCCAATAAAAAAAAATTCCCAAAGGTCCCACAAAATAAGCAATAATTAGAGGAAAAAACATTAATACTTTAGGCATATTAAATTTTTGGTAATCATTAACCATCCAGCCGCCACAAAATAAATTTAATGCTAAAAAATGTATCCAAAATAAAATTAAGAAGTAACTATTTTCGAAAAGGTTTAATAGATTTGCAAAACTTATGTATAAACTAAAGTTTTTTAAAAAATCATAATCATCAATAAAAATAGTATAAATCAAATAACTATAAACTCCACTAAAGATAATTATTGGAAATATAGATGTGGTAAATATTTTACATATTTTTGATTGAGGAAAAAAAATTAAAATAAACCAGAAAGGCAAAACGCCAAAGTTTAACCACAAATAGATCATTTCTATGGAAAAGAATGTATAAATTTGCTCAATCATAAATAAATATATTATATTAAAACATACTATGATTCCTGTTAAAAATAAAAAAAAAACACTAGAAGCAACAGTGGAAGAAATGAGAAATTTTTCATTTTCTTACTTGGAAAAATTTTCACCTTCAAAACAGCAACTAAAGACGTACTTATTAAAGAAATATTTAAAATCCTCAAACCTTAAAAGTAAAAAGCAAGACTTAGTTGATTTAATAGATGCTGTTTTATTAGATTTAGAAAAGACAAAGTTTATAAGTGATAAATTTTACTCAGAGACAAAAGCAAAAAGTTTAATTCAAAAAGGTAGCTCTATTAATAAAATTAGAAACTACTTAATTTCTAAAGGTATAAGCAGCAAATATATAAAAGAAACAATAAATAAAATTAATGAAAATAACGAAAGCCAAGACTTTTTTTCTGCAATAAAAATATGTAAAAAAAAAAGAATAGGTCCTTCGCGACCTGATGATAATAGACCTTTATTTTATAAAAAAGATATTTCTATATTAGCAAGAAATGGTTTTGATTTTGAAACCTCAAAAAAAGTGATGGATCTTGATAAGGATGAATATTTAAAAATAGTAAATTTATTATGATTTTTTATTTTTATTCTTTTCTTCAAGATAGTATTGAATTTTATTTTTGATATAGTTTTTAACAAACACAAAAACAATCAGACCAAAAATACTTACTGAAACAATAATTATTAAAATAATTCTTATCCGCTCATCCATATATTAAAGATTTTCACCTCTTTTTAGAATTAAACTAGGATTTTTGAAATCTATTTTTCCATAAAAAATTTCATTTCCATTAAAATCTGTAACAATACCCCCTGCATTTTTTAATATTGCATGTCCTGCTGCTATGTCCCATTCATATGCACGTGGTTCTGCAACATATAAATCAAATTCACTTGTTGCAACTACACAAAATTTTAAAGAACTTTTCATTTTTATATGTTCTGTTACTCCAAACTTTTTATGAAGTTTAGCAATTATTGGTTTTAGATTTTGAGAGTAAGAAACAGCCTTAACTTGGTTTTTGTTAGTTTTTTTTTCACATGTAAGTTTTGTTTCTTTTTTATCTAATATTTCAAAACTAGATCCAAAACCATAAGTATAAAACAATCTTTTTTTTGCAGGAGCATAAACAATTCCTAGTTCTGGTTTTTTGTTAATTATTAAGCCTGCATTTATTGTAAATTCATCTTTACTATTAAGGTAATCATATGTTCCGTCAATTGGATCGATTAACCAAAAATTGTTCATTGCTACATTTGATTTATTAGAAGTACTTTCTTCAGAAACTATTGGTATATCAGGTGTAATATTTTTTATTTTTTCAGTTAAAATATTATTAACCTCAATATCAGCGTTAGTTAATATTGTGTTGTCTGATTTAATTTCTTTTTTTAAACCAATTTCCCTAAGTTTAATTGATTTTTTTCCAGCCACAATAAATGTGTTAAGTAATTCATTGCTGATTTTTTTTAGTTGCTGCTTATCCATTGTTTATTTTTTCTAACTGCATATTATTTGAAATTATTACAATTTTACCAACGTTTTCAAAATTAATGGTAATTTTTTCGTTAATTATCGATTGAACTTGCCCAATTCCCCATTCTTTCTTTCTTGGGTTAATAACCTTGTCCCCTGGTTCAAATTCTAAAATCATTTAATTTAATTTATAATAGAAATAAGTATAAATACCATCAATATGACATTAAAACTTAATTCTATTGGATTAAATAAAGACCCTAAAGATACGACGGTGGTTGTCGCTATGTCAGGTGGTGTGGATTCTTCAACAGTTGCAGGGATGATGAAGCAAGAAGGTTATAAGGTAATAGGTGTAACGTTAAAATTATACGACAACACCAAAGAAGTCGCACATTCAAAGCAATGTTGTTCGGGTCAAGATGTTATGGATGCAAAAAGAGTGGCTCATAAATTGGACATAGATCACAAGATTTTATTTTATCAAAATAAATTTAAGGAAGGCGTAGTAGATAACTTTGTTGAAAGCTATCTTAAAGGCGAAACTCCGATACCATGCGTTCAGTGTAATAAAACTGTAAAATTTAAAGATCTATTCGAAGAGTCAAAAAAACTAAGTGCCGATGCTTTAATTACCGGGCATTATGTAAAAAGCATTACGAAAAATAATATTACAAATATGTATAAAGCAATTGATGATAATCGTGACCAAAGTTATTTTTTGTTTAACACAACAAGAGAACAATTAAATTATTTGAGATTTCCCTTGGGAGATATTTTAAAATCTGAAACTAGAGAAATAGCTAAAAAATTAGAATTAAATGTTGCAGACAAGCCTGACAGTCAAGATATATGCTTTGTTCCAAATGGCGATTATGTGTCTGTAATTGAAAAAATTAGACCAGATGCTTTTAAAAAAGGAAATATAAAAGATATTAACGGCAAAGTTATTGGTGTTCATGATGGTATTGTGAATTTTACTATTGGACAAAGAAAAGGAATAAAAGTAGCTGCAAAGGACGCACTTTATGTTGTTGAAATTAACGCTGAAAAAAATGAAATTACTGTTGGAGGTAAAGAACGACTTTTAAAGAATGAAATTAATTTAAAAAATTTAAATCTATTATCTGAGAAAAAGGAATTTGAAAAAGAAATTTTTGTTAAAGTTAGATCCACAGGAAAACTATTGAAATCAAAAATTAAAATTAAAAACATTAATGATGCAGTTTTATCTCTCCAAGAAAATGAATATGGAATTTCACCAGGTCAAGCATGTGTGTTTTATTCTAAAGATCAGTATGGTTATAAAGTTCTTGGTGGCGGATGGATTAAAAAATAATTAATTTTTTTTATTTTTCCACATAAAAAAAGTTAGCAAATAAAAAGTAATAACACCTAAAAAATAATCCCATTCTAAAGCGTGTTTTAGAAACTTATTACCTGGTACACTTATTATTGGAATACTAATTATTGCCACTATTATTAACAAAGAAACTAAAACTAGTTTTGCTTTAAGAATTTTTTCATTAATAAAAGTAAATATTTTTTCTTTTAATGAGTAAATAGTTACTACTAAATAAAATTGTGCAGTTACTTCAAAAATTATAAAAGACAGCAAGATAACTCTCCTAAACAATTTATATAAATCGTTATCAAATTTTATTCCTAAAAATATTGAATGCAAAATTAAGAATACTGCAGAACTTATGCCAAAAAAAACAAATATTTTTATATTTTTATGATTTTTTTCAAAAGAATTAATTATTGTTTTGTTATAAAGCCAGTATTTAATTAATAAAAAAGATGTGAATATCATTGAAGGTTTAAAAATCAAATAAGTTGGAAATACTCTTGCTGTTCTACTAATAGATGCTCCTCCATCGATATAGGGAAAGGTATTATGTATTATATGAGTAGGGTTTGGAAAAAGTCCATGAAATTGAGTTATTAAAATTAGGCAAGTATTAACTGCTACAAAAGGTATGATAAAAATCCAAATACTTATGGATTTAGCTTTTGCTATATTTTCCATTAACTTAAAAGTTTATTTTTTCTTATTTTTTTTTCTTGCTCTTCTTTTTTTAGAGCCCATTTTTCTTCGACCTCTATGTTTCTTTGGATATCCCATAATTACCTCAATTTTATAATTTTATTGACTTATTTGTTGGATATAGCATTGTCATAAATACTTATCAAATTTTTTATGTCTAAATCTTTTAAAACCTTTCTAAAGCATACAGCAAAGGATTATTATAATCAGTCTGTAAACCCTCCTGTTGTCCGAGCTTCAACCATTATATTTAAATCAATGAATGAACTTCGAAAAACTCAATCAAAAGGTAAAAAAAATCCTATTGGAGGTCATTTTGATTATGGAAGACAAGGAACTTCGACAACATATATTTTACAACAAATGTTAAGAGAGATGGAGGAGTGTCATCATGTATTTTTGACTCCAACTGGGTT
>CACFBW010000015.1 GCA_902564565.1 uncultured Pelagibacteraceae bacterium
ATTATAATTCTCCAATTAATGATACAAAAAAATATCCAGAAATAGAAATTTCAGAAGTTGAACCTATAATTAAATTAAACCTAAGAGGAAAAAATAGAGATTTTATAACAAAAGTAGGAAAAGTTTTGTCAATAATTCCCCCCACAGATCCTAATACATCATCAGGAAATGATAATTTAAGTATTCTATGGTTAGGTCCAGATGAATGGATGGTTTATGCTAATGATAAAAACGCCTTAAATGATAGAGTTATTTTAGAAGATAAACTTTTTAATGAAATTTCAAAAGTTAAACTTGGATCAGTAACTAATGTAACAGATCATTTGGTAATGATTAATATAAGAGGTAATAAAGTTTTTGAATTATTATCAACAGGTTGTCCTTTTAACTTTAATGATTTTATGAATTCAAAAGGCGCAACAACACAAACTCTACTTAATCATGTCGATATAATAATTCACAATAAAAATGTTAATGATTTAAATTTATTTGTTAGAAGGTCTTTCTCAAATCACCTCTGGTCGTGGATAAATGACAGTGCTTCAAGGCTGTAAGTATCTATTTATATAAAAAGTTACAAAAAGAATTAAACAAATCATAAATATCCAATTAAACATACAATAGCTCCAAAAAAATGCACTAAATGAACCTCCAATAAATTTTGCAAAATATATTGTTGGTATCGCTAGCAAAACATTTCGAATAATATTTAAAAACATAGAATAATGAGATTTTTTAATAGCCATAAAAAATCCATTACTTATAAAATAAATTGGGTATGCTGGAAATATTAAAGCGGAAATCTTTAAATATGTAGACCCATATTTTATTACATCAGTGTTTTTACTAAAAATACTTACAATATTATCAGCACTTAAAAAAATAATAATACCTGCAATAACCATGATCGTAAATCCATAAAAAACTGCTTGGAAATATGATTGTTTAATTCTTAAGAAATTTTTTGCTCCAAAGTTTTGTGCTACTATAGAAATTATAGCTGTATTTAAACCTAATACAGGTAACAAAAGTATCTGCTCGAAACGTGTAGCTGAACCATATCCAGCAGTTGCAAATTCACCAAATACAGAAATATACCAAAGTATAATTAAATTCCCGATTGATATCATAAATAATGCAGCTGAAATTGGCATTGATTGAAAAAACAATCTTGATAAATAAAATAAATTTGGAAAAAAGTTTCTAAGTAAAATTCCTTTTAATGATGTTGATTTTATAATTTTGAAAAATAGAATTAAAAAAGCAATAACTTGAGATATTATAGTAGCTACACCTATACCAGTCATTCCCATTGAGGGAATAAAACCATACCCAAATATAAACAATGGGTTTAAAAATATATTGAGAACAAAACTTAAAATAAGAACGTTTCTAAATGTTTTTGTATCACCTTCTGCATGTAATAAAGAATTAAGCGCTACAACAGATATAAAAACAATAGATCCTGAAAAAATAACATTTGTATATTGAAGACCTAAATTAACAACTTCTTTACTAGAACCCATCATTAAAAAAATATCCGCAGCAAAGAAAAGACCAATGAACGTTATGAATGCAGATAAAATAATTCCAAAAATAATTGTTTGTGCAAAGTAAATTAATACATTTTTTTTATTATTTTCACCTATACTATTAGCTATAAGTGAAGTGCCTCCTACTGTTACTCCTACACAAGCAGCTATGATTATAAAATAAATAGGAAAAGATTTGGCAAGTGCTGATAATGCTTCAGGAGAAATTTTACCAGCAAAAAATGTATCAACAATATTATAAAGAGTTTGGAACAAAGTTCCAACACTTGCAGGTATAGCTATTTTTTTTAAAAGAGGCCCAATAGGATCTTTAGTTAAGTTCAGTGATTTTGACAATTTTTCCTCAGTTATATTCCTTTTGGAATATATGCTTTTTTCCAGTTTTTTTCGCAAGGAGTATTTGTTTTTGCCTCATTCTAAATCTATCTTTTTGTGAATTTGTTAAACTATCGTGACAATTTGGACAGGAAACACCCTCCTCAAATTTATTAGATTTCTTGTCTTTGATTGATATTGGTTTTCTACAACCACTACACATTGAAAAACTTCCAGGAATTAAGCCATGCTTTATGGATACTCTGTTATCAAAAACATAACACTCACCTTTCCACAAACTGTTACTTTTTTTAATTTTCTTTAAATAATTTATTATTCCACCTTTTAGCTGATATACATTTTTAAAACCTTTTTTTTTCAAATAAACAGATGCCTTTTCACATCTTATACCTCCAGTACAAAACATGGCTATATTTTTATTTTTGCTTAAATTTTGAAGGTAGTTAGGAAAGTTTCTAAAGTTGTTTATATTCGGGTTTTTAGCATTTTTAAATGTTCCAACTTTATGTTCAAAAGGTTTTCTTACATCAATTAAAAAAGTATTTTGATTACTAATTAATTTATTCCATTTATAAGGATCTACATGATTTTTTAATTTTCTCTTAAAAATTTTAATGCCCATAGGCACAACTTCTTTTTTAATTTTTACTTTTCCTCTATGGAAAACTTGAAATTCACTTTTAGACAAACTTTGTGAATCAAAATTATTAAATTTAAAAATTCTTTTAATTTTATTTAAAGTTAAATTTAAATTACTTTTATTTGCCGATATAGTACCATTTATACCTTCATTAGAAATAATAATTGTCCCTCTAATACTTTTTTTGATAAAAAAGACTTGTAGAATCTTTTTATTTTTTTTTATATTTGAAATTTTTTTAAACTTATATAATCCTGCAATATAAAACATTATAACTTTCTACAAACAGTAAGGCCATCGCCAACTGGGATGATTAAATTTTCAGTTCTTTTATCACTATTAACATAAGAGTTAAACTCCCTAATAATTGTGGTCAATCTGTCATTTTTTTTTTTATCAACTACTTCACCGTGCCATAAAACATTATCAATTATAATTAAACTGTCTTGATTAATTAAATTTAAAGATTCTTCGTAATAAATTTTATAATTTTCTTTATCAGCATCAATAAACACAAGGTCAAATTTTTTATTTTGATCTTTAAAAATTTTTAAACTTTCAAAAGCTGGTCTAATTATTGTTTTGATTTTACTATCTTGATTGGCTTTTTTAAAAAAATTTAATGCTATTTTATTTGTTTCTTGATTTTTATCTAAAGAAATCAACCTACCATCTTCTGGTAAAGCTAGTGACATAGATACTGTACTTAAGCCAGTGAATGTTCCAATTTCTAATATTTTTTTAATTTTAGAAATTTTAATTATTAAATGTAAAAAATGACATTGCGAAACTGCTATTTGCATTTTCTTAATTTTTCCCAATGTTTCATTGTATAAAATGATTTCTTTTTGAACTGAATTTAGCTTTAAAGAATGATTATTAATGTATTCTTCTATTTCATTGTTAATGCTTATGTTAGAACTCATTCTACTTGAGTTTATTTTTTAAAATATCATTTATTAACTGAGGGTTTGCTTTTCCACCTGAAGCTTTCATTGCTTGACCAACAAAAAAACCAAATAGTTTTTCTTTTCCAGACTTATATTCTTTGACTTTATCTGGATTGCCATTAATCACTTTATCAATTAATTTTTCTAGCTCTTTAGGATCGCTTTGCTGTTTGAGGCCTTTTTCTTTAACTATATCTATTGGGTTTTTATCTCCTGTAGCCATTATTTCAAAAACAGATTTAGCAATTTTTCCAGATATAGTTCCATCTTTTATTAAATTAATTAATTTTGATAAATTTTTTGCACTAATTGGGCTTTTTGAAATTTCCAAATTTTTATCATTTAACAAAGCAAATAATTCTCCAGTAATCCAATTTGTTGAAAGTTTAACGTCAGAACTTTTTATCACTTCTTCAAAATATTTAGAAGTTTCTATATCTGAAATAAGAATATTTGCTTCGTATGCTGACAAATTAAATTTTTCTATGAATCTTTTTTTCTTTTCATCTGGTAGTTCTGGAATACTTTTCTTTATATTGTTTATAAAATCATCACTAATCTCTAATGGCAACAAATCTGGATCAGGAAAGTATCTATAGTCATGCGCATCTTCTTTTGATCTCATTGATCTAGTTTCATTTTTTTTTGTATCAAATAATCTTGTTTCCTGATCTATAGATCCCCCCTCTTCTATTACATCAACTTGTCTATTTGCTTCATATTCAATGGCCATTTGCATAAATTTAATTGAGTTTACATTTTTAATTTCACATCTTGTTCCAAATTTTTTTTCTCCTTTTTTTCTAACTGACACATTAACGTCAGCACGTAAAGAGCCTTCTTGCATATTTCCATCACATGTTCCCAAATATCTCATAATTGATCTCAATTTTTTTATATATGCATTTACCTCATCTGGCGATCTAAGGTCTGGTTTGCTAACTATTTCCATTAAAGCTACACCTGATCTATTTAAATCTACCAAGGTGTTTTGTGGATCTATATCATGAATGCTTTTTCCTGCGTCCTGCTCCAAATGTAATCTTTCAATGCCAATAGTTTTTTCTCCTGCTACCAAATCAAGTACTACTGAGCCTTCGCCAACAATTGGATCTTTATATTGAGATATTTGATAACCTTGCGGAAGGTCAGCATAAAAATAATTTTTTCTATCAAAAATTGATCGTTTATTAATCTTAGCATTTAATCCTACTCCAGTTTTCACTGCTTGTTTAATACAAAATTCATTAATAACAGGTAACATTCCTGGAAATGCAGCATCAACTAAACTTACTTGAGTGTTTGGTTCTGCTCCAAATTTAGTTGGTGAACTAGAAAAAAGTTTAGAATCTGACAATACTTGTGCATGGACTTCCAAACCAATAACAACTTCATAACTGTTTTGATTTCTTGTAATTATATAATCAGATTGCTTTTTTGACATTATATCCACCAATCATTAATTTTGTTCTTAAAATTTATTTCTTCTTCTAAAGAATAAGCAATATTTAAAATATTTTGCTCATCAAACGTCTTGCCAATAATTTGCAAGCCCAAAGGGTAACCTTTTTGATCGTGTCCAGCTGGAATTGAAATTGCAGGTAAGCCAGCTAGATTTATTGGAACAGTAAATATATCATTCAAGTACATAGAAACTGGATTGTTTGTTTTTTCGCCAATTTTAAATGCAGAACTTGGTGTAGATGGGGTTAAAATTGCATCAACTTTTTTGTACACTTCATCAAAATCATTTTTAATCAATCTTCTGACTTTTTGCGCTTTAAGGTAGTAAGCATCATAATAACCAGAAGATAGAACATAAGTACCTATCATTATTCGCCTTTTAACTTCATTGCCAAAGCCTTCAGATCTAGTTTTTTCATACATATCAATTAAATTCTTTCCTTTAGATCTAAAACCATATTTTACTCCATCATACCTTGCTAAGTTTGATGATGCCTCAGCAGGAGCAACTATATAATATGTTGGTAAGGCATAATTTGTGTTTGGTAGAGAAACATCGATAATCTCAGCTCCTGATTCCTTTGCAATATTAATTCCTTTTTGCCAAAGGTCTTCAATTTCTTTAGGCATTCCTTCAACCCTGTATTCTTTAGGTATTCCAATTTTTTTTCCTTTAATTGATTTGTTTAATTTTTTTAAATAATCTTCTCGTTTAAAATTTATCGAAGTTGAATCTTTATTATCATAAGAACTAATAATACTAAACATCAAAGCACAATCTTTAACATCATGCGTCATAGGACCAGCTTGATCTAGAGATGATGCAAAAGCAACTATTCCATATCTCGAACAGCTACCATAAGTAGGTTTTAAACCTACAATACCAGTAAATGACGCTGGCTGTCGTATCGACCCACCTGTATCAGTGCCTATTGTTGTTGGAGTTAGTTTTGCAGCTAAAGCAGAAGCTGAACCTCCTGATGATCCACCTGGTACTAAATTTTCAGCAACAGGACTTTGTACATTACCAAAAAAACTAGTTTCGTTAGAAGAGCCCATTGCAAATTCATCACAATTAAGTTTTCCTAAAAGAATGGCTCCTTCATTCCAAATATTATCTGTTACAGTAGATTCGTATGTTGGTATAAAGTTTTCTAATATTTTACTTCCTGCTGTCGTTCTTAAATTTTGTGTACAAAACAAATCTTTAACTGCGATTGGTATGCCAGGTAGTTTTTTGTCAAAATCAGGGTTGTTATCAAAATTATCTGCTTTTTTTAATGCATTATTAAAGTCTTCCGTGATGTAAGTATTTAACTTTTTTGATTTCTCAGCTCTTTCAACATAAGCTTTAGTAATTTCTTTAGAAGATAAATTTTTCTTTTTAATATTTTCTACTAAATCTACTAATGTTAAGTCTATAATGTTTGACATTATTCAACCACCTTAGGTACTACAAAAAAGTCCTTGTTCTCATCTGGTGAATTTTTTAAAATTTGATCTCTTATATTTTGAGATTTTATTTCATCTTTTCTTAACTGAAGTTTAACATCAACAACTGAGGTTAAAGGTTCAGATTTTGAAGTGTCTAATTGATTTAATTTTTTGATAAATTCAAATATAGAGTTCAAGTCAGCCTCTAATTTTTTAGCTTTTTCTTCATCAAGAGAAATTCTTGCTAATTTTGAAATTTTTTTTACTGTTTTAAGATCAATTGTCATATGATATTTAAATTATTGCAAAGTACCACTTAAGTATAAAATATACAATATGATCACAATTGAAGAATTTAAAAAAAAACAAACCTCTAAAACAAGATTAATCGGATTAGATTTAGGTTCTAAAAGAATCGGTGTGGCAATATGTGATGAAAGACAGTCTATAGCAACACCTTTTAAAACAATCGACAGAATTAATACAACTAATCTTGTAGATGAATTAAAAGAAATTATTAAAGAAAATAATATTAAAGGCATAGTATTAGGAAACCCAATAAATATGGATGGTACATCTGGGTCCTCTGCTCAATCAGTTAAAGATATTTCAATTAATATATCTAAATCTATTGATTTGCCTATTTGTCTATGGGATGAACGACTATCAACGGTTGGGGCTTTTAATTTATCTAACAAACTTGATGTAAATATTTCTAAAAAATTAAAAAAAATTGACGAAAATGCTGCCGCTTTTATACTTCAAGGTGCAATAGATTATTTAAATAATTAATACTTGCAATAATACCTCTTAATAGCTATAGAGTTAATTTTAATGGCAATAAATTCGAATAAAGCTATTAAGATATCACAAAAACATCTCCTAGGTATTCAAGATCTTTCAATTTCTGACGTTAACCTAATACTATCTGAGGCGAAAAAATTTATTTCATTAAATAAAAGCAAAAACAAAAAAATTGATATTTTAAAAGGTAAAACTCAAATCAA
Organism: uncultured Pelagibacteraceae bacterium; assembly: GCA_902564565.1. Classification (GTDB taxonomy): domain Bacteria; phylum Pseudomonadota; class Alphaproteobacteria; order Pelagibacterales; family Pelagibacteraceae; genus Pelagibacter. Next base: position 7,385 of record CACFBW010000015.1, read on the forward strand.
TTTGTTTTTTGAACCTTCTACTAGAACACAAAGTTCTTTTGAGTTAGCGGGTAAAAGACTTGGAGCAGATGTAATGTCAATGAACATAACGAATTCTGCAATAAAAAAAGGTGAAACATTAATCGATACAGCAATGACTTTAAATGCTATGCACCCTGATATAATTGTAATTAGACATCAAGACTCCGGTGCGTGTAATCTTTTATCTCAAAAAGTTAATTGTGCTGTACTTAACGCTGGAGATGGTAGAAGAGAGCATCCAACTCAAGCATTGCTGGATGCTTTAACTATTATTGACAGAAAGAATAAAATACAAGGTTTAAGAATAGCAATATGTGGTGACATACTTCATTCAAGGGTAGCTAGATCAAATATTTATTTATTAAACATGTTGGGGGCTGAAGTAAATATAGTTGCTCCATCTAATTTGCTCCCTAATGATATTAACAAATTAGGAGTTAACACATTTTCTAATATGAAAAAAGGATTAAAAGATTGTGATATTGTTATGATGCTTAGATTGCAAAACGAAAGAATGACAAGTTCATTTTTATCTTCTAACAGAGAGTACTATGAATATTATGGACTAACTCCTGACAAACTAAATGAAGCTAAAAATGATGCTTTAATCATGCACCCTGGTCCAATGAACCGTGGGATAGAAATAGACACAAAATTAGCTGACGATATAAATAAAAGTGTAATAAAAGAACAGGTTGAATTAGGAGTGGCAGTTAGAATGGCTTGTTTAAAAATTTTTTGTGAATAATGAAAAAAAAATATTTTCTTAATGCAAACATAATAGATCCCCATAATTCAATTGAGGAAATTGGTGGATTGATAGTTAATGAAAAAGGTATAATTGAAGCAATAGGAAAAAAAGTAAATAAAAACAATATCCCTTCAAGAGAAAAATTTATAGATCTTAAAGAAAAATATATTTTTCCAGGTTTAGTTGACATGAGAGTTTTTGTTGGTGAACCAGGTTATGAATATAAAGAAAACTTTAAAACATTAAGCAATGCAGCTATTGCTGGTGGTGTTACTTCAGTCGTTACAATGCCAAATACCATTCCAGTGATTGATAACGTATCAATAGTAGACTTTTTAAAAAGAAGAGGAAGAGATAAGGCAAAAATCAATATTTTCCCTGCAGCTTCTTTAACAAAAAATCTTGAAGGTACAAATATGACAGAATTTGGTTTGTTAAAAAAAAAAGGAATTATTGGATTTACAGACGGAACAAAAACAATTCAAAATACAAGACTCATGTCTAGAATAATGAGATCGGCTTATGATTTGGATTGCTTAGTTATGCAACATGCTGAAGATTTTGAATTATCAAAAAATGGAATGGTTAATGATGGAATTATTGCGACAAAGTTAGGACTACAAGGAATTCCTGATTTAGCTGAAAAAATTATTATTGAAAGAGATTTAACTTTGTTAGAAGATTTCAATTGTAGGTACCATGTTTCGCAAATCTCATCTTCTAAATCTGTTGATATAGTTAATCAAAAAAAAGATGTGGTAGATTTTACAACAGGTGTATCCATTAACAACTTATCACTAAACGAAAATGATGTGGGTGACTTTAGGACTTTTTTAAAATTGTCCCCACCTTTAAGAACAGAAGACGATAGAGTTTCACTTATAAAAGCAATTAATAAAAACTTGATTGATGTTATTGTTTCGGATCATAAACCAGAAGATGAAGAATCAAAAAGATTGACTTTTTCACAGGCTGCAACTGGAGCTTCGGGAATAGAAACTCTTTTATCACTATCTTTGGAACTTTTTCACAACGGTTCAGTAAAGTTATTTAAAATAATTGAACTATTAACAAGCAACCCTGCAAAAATTTTAAAAATCAATAAAGGAAATTTATCAATTGGGAATGATGCCGACTTCTGTATTGTTGACATTTATAAGCCATGGATTGTCAAAAAAGAAAAAATTGTCTCAAAATCAAAAAATACCTGTATAGATGATAAAAAACTACAAGGTCAAGTCATAAATACTTTTGTAAAAGGTGAAGAGTTGTTTAAAATCTAAATATGGAAATAAGTTTAATTGCACTAATATCTTATTTATTGGGTTCAATTCCATTTGGCTTTTTATTAACAAGAATATTTTTAAAAAAAGATATTAGAACAATTGGCTCTGGTAACATTGGTGCAACAAATGCATTAAGAACTGGCAATAAGGTAATAGGCTATAGCACTTTAATTTTAGATATATTAAAAGCTGTAATTCCAATTCTTGTTGTTAAGGTATATTTTTCTGAATTTATATTTATTTCATCGTTATCAGTTTTTTTGGGACATGTATTTCCAATATGGTTAAAATTTAACGGTGGAAAAGGAGTCGCAACATATGTGGGAATTCTTTTCTGTATCAATTATATTTTGGGACTTTTCTTTATAATAAGTTGGGCTGTTGTATTTTTAATTTCAAAATATTCATCTTTATCATCGCTACTAGCATCTTTATTAATACCAGTTTATCATTATTTTTTCATTGATAATGAACATTATTATTTTTTTATAATAATGTTCATTTTAATTTTTTATACACATAAAGAAAATATAAAACGCTTAAAAAATAATACTGAATCAAAGACTAATATTTATTAATTTGACTATCTAATTCTTTTATGTAGGTTCTCATTAAATGAACCTTGTCATAGTAGAAAGTCCTGCGAAAGCCAAAACAATCAACAAATACTTGGGAAGCAATTTTACAGTTTTAGCTAGTTATGGACATATAAGAGATCTTCCGTCTAAAAATGGTTCTGTTGATCCTGAAAATAAATTTAAAATGATATGGGAAGTAGATAGTTTTTCAAAAAAATATTTAAAAGAAATTACTGATGCCGCCAAAGATTCAGAAAAAATAATTCTAGCTACTGACCCAGATAGAGAAGGTGAAGCAATAGCATGGCATGTGAAAGAATATTTAAATGAAAAAAAACTTTTAAAAGACAAAGAAATTGAACGCGTTGTCTTTAATGAAATAACTAAAAAAGCTGTAATTCATGGCATTGAAAATCCAAGACAAATCGAACCACTGCTGGTCGATGCCTATATGGCTAGAAGAGCATTAGATTATTTGGTTGGATTTAATATTTCACCAATACTTTGGACAAAGTTACCAGGATCTAAATCCGCAGGAAGAGTTCAATCTGTTGCTCTAAAGTTAATTACTGAAAGAGAGCATGAAATAGAGTCATTTAAACCAGAAGAATTTTGGACCTTAAGTGTTAAATTTACAGATGATAAAAATCAAAATATTATAGCTAGTATTAGTCAGTTAGATAATAATAAAATTGAAAAATTTTCATTTAGAAATAAAGATGAAATAAATAAAGCTATATCAAATATTAATAAAAAAAAATTTAGTATTACTGATATTTCCAGCAAAGTAGTAAATCGTAATCCTTCTGGTCCATTCACAACATCTACACTTCAACAAACAGCCTCTAGTAGATTAGGTTTTGGTGCATCAAGAACAATGCAAATTGCGCAAAAACTTTATCAAGGTATTGATATAGAAGGTGAAACAATAGGATTAATCACTTACATGAGAACTGACGGAACTAATTTATCTAAAGATGCGGTATCTGATTTTAGAAATTATATAAAAAAAGAAATTGGTAACGAATATTTACCTGAAAATGCTTTAAATTATTCTGGAAAAAAAGCAAAAAATGCTCAAGAAGCACATGAAGCTATAAGACCTACTGATATTGTTAAAACTCCACAAAGTGTTAAAAAATATTTAAGTACAGATCAAAATAAACTTTACGATTTAATTTGGAGTAGAGCCCTATCTTCCCAAATGGAGTCAGCTAAATTTGATAGAAACACAATTACAATATCATCAAACAATCACGACACAGTTTGCAAGGCTAGCGGTTCTGTTCTTAAATTTGATGGTTTTTTAAAAATATATAATAATCCTAATAAAGATGATGATGAAAGTATATTACCAGAAATGTCCAAAGGTCCTGTTAATATTGAGGCCTTATTAGACGAACAGCACTTTACCCAACCGCCACCCAGATATTCTGAAGCCAGTTTAGTTAAAAAACTTGAAGAGTTAGGCATTGGAAGACCATCTACTTATGCAAGTATTATTTCCACAATAGCTAATAGAGGATATGCTGAAATATTAAATAAAAGATTTTTCCCAACAGATAGAGGTAAATTGATTTCAGCTTTTTTAGAAAAATTATTTTCAAAATATGTAGATTATAATTTTACGGCAGGTTTAGAAAATCAGCTTGATGAAATCACTACTGGAAAGGAAAGTTGGATTAGAGTTTTGGAACTTTTTTGGAAGGATTTTAATAACAATGTGTCAGAGGTAAAAGAAAAAAGAACTAGAGAAGTTTTGGATTTATTAAATGATAGTTTGGGAGACTTAGTTTTTGATAAAGATAATGAAGGAAATATAGTTAGAAAATGCCAACTATGTACCTCCGGTACACTAAGTCTAAAAAATAGTTTTAGAGGTGGAGCTTTTATTGGTTGTTCAAATTATCCAGAATGTAAATTTACGCGACCACTATCCAAAGCAAAAGCTGCTGCTCAAGCTCAATTAGCTGAACCAAAATTTATTGGAAAACATGAAAATGGAAATGATATATACTTGAAAAATGGAAGATTTGGCCCTTATCTTCAATATGAAAAAGTTTTGGATGATATTGAGGTTGAAAAATCTAGTAAAAAAAAAAGAAAAACTAAAAATCATAAATCAGATGTTAATGAACTTTTAAAAAATGTTTCTATACCTAAAGGGTTGGAATTAGAAAGTATTAATTTACAAAAAGCTCAATTTTTATGTTCACTACCAAAATCTCTAGGAATAAATCCTGATAACAAAAAAGAAATTACATTAAACACTGGTAGATTTGGCCCATATTTAAAATGTGAAAATAAATCTGCGAGAATTGAAAATATTGAGGAAATTTTTTCAATAGGTCTTAATAGAGCTGTGACTTTGATAGCTGAGGCAAAACCAGGGAGAGTATCTTCTTCTATGATTAAAGATTTAGGTGAACACCCTGAAGACAAAAAACCAGTAAGAGTTATGAAAGGACAATATGGCCCTTACATTAAATACAAATCACTTAACGCAACTATACCTGAAGAAAAAGATCCTACAGAACTTACAATGGAAGAGGCGTTAATATTGATTGAGAAAAGAAAAGAATACGATAAAACTAAGAAATCAAAAAAAAGGAAATTAAAATGACTTACGAAGACAAATTAATAAAACTTAATATAAAACTTCCGGAGGCAAAAGCACCTGTGGGAAATTATGTAGCTACAAAAATTTCAGGTAAAATGTTATTTGTATCTGGACAAATTTCAATTGATGAAAGTGGTCAACTAATCAAAGGGAAAGTAGGAAAAGATTTAGATACACAAGCTGGTTATAATGCTGCAAAGAGATGTGCTCTAAGCATCATCGCCCAAGTTAAAAAAGCTTGTGATAACGATTTATCTAAAGTTAAGTCTTGTATTAAGTTAACTGGATTTGTAAATTCAACTGACAATTTTACAGAACAACCTAAAGTAATTAATGGTGCATCTGATTTAATAGCTTCTATATTTGGAGATATAGGCATGCACACAAGGGCTGCTGTAAGTACAAATAGTCTTCCATTAGGAGTTTCGGTTGAAGTTGATGCAATTTTTGAATTAAATTAAAATTTATCGGCCAACACTATAATACTTGAAGCCTTGAGCTCTTATTTTTTTTGGAGAATATATATTTCTCATATCATAGATAATAAATTTTTTACCTTTTATTAAACTTTTAAAGTTAATTGATTTGAAATCGTTCCATTCTGTATGAATGATTACTAGATCAGAACCTTCTACGGATTCTTTGATTGTATTTGCACTAGATACATTTTTAACCTTTGAAAATTCTTTTTTATATCCAGTTGGATCATAATATTTAATTATTGCACCTTTTTTGGACAATGAAGGTATCATGCTAAGACTAGATGAGTCCCTCATGTCGTCTGTATTAGCTTTAAAAGTAACACCCAAAAAAGTTATTTTTTTATTTTTAATTTTTTTATTCAAAATTTCATTTACTCTATTAAGAAGGAATTTTGATCTATTTTTGTTCGATTTAATTACTGATTTAATAACTGATAAATTTGTTTTAAACTTATCTCCAGTTGAAGTTATAGCTTTTGTATCCTTTGGAAAACAAGACCCCCCATAACCAGGTCCAGCTCGTAGAAATCTGCTCCCTATTCTCTTATCTAAACCCATGCCGATAGATATATCTTCAATATTTACGGCTATTTTTTCACATAAATTAGCTATTTCATTAATAAAAGTAATTTTTGTAGCAAGAAATGCATTTGAAGCATACTTGATTAATTCTGCGGCCCTTCTTGATGTATAAACATACTGAGCTCCTTTTGAAATCAAAGGTCCATATAAATTTTTTAGAACACGATTTGATCTTTTGTCATTTGAACCAACTACAATTCTATCAGGGTATGTAAAATCTCTAATAGCTTCTCCTTCTCTTAAAAATTCAGGATTTGATACTACAGAAAATTTGCTTTTACTATTTTTTTTAGATAAAATTTTTTCAATTTCATCTCCGGTTGTTACAGGAACTGTTGATTTAGTAATAATTATTTTAAAACTATTTATTGATGATTTTATTTCTTTGGCAACATTATAAATTTGACTTAAATCAGCAGAAATACCATTTTTTTTTGTAGGAGTGCCTACACAAATAAAGATTATGTCAGAAGATTTAACTGACTTTTTTAAATCTGTAGAAAAAGTTAATCTTTTATTTTTATAGTTTTTGACTACTAGCTCTGATAACCCTGGTTCGTATATTGGAACTTTCCCTTTCTTCAACAAATCAATTTTATTTACATTTTTATCTACACAGATCACATCATTGCCTAAGTCTGCGAAACATACACCACTTACTAAACCAACATAGCCTGTACCTATCATGCATAATTTCATATTTTAGATATCTCAAGTGATGCTTTAATGTATCCACTCATTGTACCACAGTCCAAGTATTTACCTTTAAATCTATGAGCAATAAATAATTCACCTTCGTTAATTAGTTTTTTTATAGCATCAGTGATGTGAATTTCGCCACCTTTTCCTTTTTTTTGCTTTGTTAGTCTTAAAAATATTTTTTTAGGCAAAATATATCTTCCAATTACAGCATTATTAGAAGGAGCCAATCTTATACTAGGTTTTTCCACAACATCTTTAATATAAAAATTATTTTTGTTTATTTTAGATTTTTTTTGAGTAGATGCCCCATCTATTAACAGTTTTTCTGTTTACTAACATGCTTGCCATTATTGAGCATTTTTTTTTATTATGTAAGGAAATCATATCTTTAGAACAGTTTTTTTTGATAATCAAATCATCAGGTAATAACATTAAAAAAAAATTATCCTTAATAAAATTTTTTGTTTTTAACGCCGCATCGCCTGTGCCTTTTGGTTTGTTTTGGTAGACAAACTTAATCATTTTTTTATATTTTTGTATTTTTTTATATTCATTCGCTATTCTTTTATCTTTCTTTTTTTTTATAATTTTTTCATAAAATTTATCATTGTTAAAATATCTTTTAATTAATTCTTTTTTCTTTGATATTATAAATATGATTTCTTTAATGCCCGCTTCAATACATTCTTCTATAATATATTCAATACCAGGCTTGCCATTGATCGGTAAAAGTTCCTTTGGATATACACTTGTTATAGGTAAAAGTCTTGTGCCTAATCCGGCTAATGGTATTATTGCTTGTCTAATCATTAATATGTATTAACTATGTGAAGTACCATAAATGATAATTTTTAAAAGTATTAATAAATTAAATAAAGAAGTTAATTTTAAGGCAAATATAGGGTTTGTTCCTACTATGGGTGCCCTTCATAAAGGTCATATTTCATTGATTAAATCATCTAAGTTAAAATGTGAAAAAACTCTAGTAAGTATTTTTGTTAATCCATCACAATTTAACAAGACAAATGATTATAAAAAATATCCTAGACAAATGAGTAAAGACATTAAGATTCTTAAAAAATTAAAAATTGATTACTTGTTAATTCCTAAAATTAATGAAATTTACAAAAATAAAAAAAATATGAAAATCAAAATAGATAAAAAAGATAAAATATTATGTGCAAAATTTAGAACTGGTCATTTTGAAGGTGTTCTAGCAGTTATTAAGCAGTTTTTAACATACATTAAGTCAAAATATATGTTTTTGGGCGAAAAGGACTATCAACAAATTTACCTTATTAAAAAATTTATTAATAATAAATTTAAAACCAAAATCGTATCATGTAAAACTATTAGACTTAAAAATAGCTTGCCACATTCATCAAGAAACTTTCTACTTTCTAAAGATGAGATTATAAAAGCATCTTTGGTAACGAAAATTATTAAAAAATTCTACTTTTCATGTAAAAAAAATTTTAAAAATTTAAAAAAAACTAATGATTTAAAAAAAAAAATTGAATCTAAGAAAATAAAAGTTGAATATTTAGAAGCAAGGAACAAAATAAATTTGTCAAAAAAGATAAAAAAGTCTAATTTTAAAATTTTTATTTCTTTTTACATAAACAATATAAGATTAATTGATAATTTTTAGTTAGCCGTAAAAAAAATAGGCTCCAATTCCTAAAAAAGACAAAAAACCAATAACATCTGTTATTGTTGTAACAAAAACACTTGAAGCAATAGCTGGATCTATATTATATTTTTTTAGTGTTATTGGAACAAGTATGCCAAAAAGGCCTGCGACTATCATATTTAAAACCATAGAAATTGAAATTATCAATGACAATTGAATGTCCTGAAACCAAATTTGAACTATGAATGCACTAATTACCGCAAATATAATTCCGTTTAAAACACCTATAGAAAATTCTTTTAAAATGTTTTGGTTAAAATTATTTTTTGTAAGTTCATTTGTAGCAATTGTTCTAATAGTTACTGCTAAAGTTTGCATTCCAGCGTTGCCTCCCATTGAAGCAACTATTGGCATTAAAAAGGCTAAAGCTACCATCTGTTCGATTGTGGCACCAAATATACTTATTACCCAAGTTGCTAAAAATGCAGTGAATAAATTTAATAAAAGCCAGTTAAATCTTCTTTTGGTTTTTTTTAAAACACCATCAGTAATTTCTTCATCACCAACACCAGCTAATCTCAATGCATCTTCTTCAGCTTCTTCTTTTAACACTGTTAGCACGTCATCACTTGTAATCATTCCAACTAGTTTATTATTTTTATCAACTACGCAAGCTGAATTAAGATTATAATTTTCAAATAAATGTCCGACTTCTTCCCGGTCCATTTCTACAGGTATAGATAATTGACTTTCATTCATTATAGAAATCATCTTAGATTCTCTAGATGTTCTTAAAACTTTTGAAGAAGGTACTGTTCCAATGGGTTTAAATTCATTATCAACTATAAAAATTTCTAAAAACTCTTCTGGAAGATCTTTATTTTCTCTCAAATAATCTATTGTTTGGCCTACGGACCAATTACTCGGTATGGCTGTAAATTGTCTTTGCATTATTCTAGCAGCAGAATCTTCTGGGTAACTCAAACTTTCAAGCAATGCAAAACGGTCCTTTGGAGGCAAAGAACTTAAAATAGTATTTTTATTTTTTTCATCAATATTTTCTAATACTTGAATAGAATCATCTGAATCCAAGTTTTTTAAAATTGACACTATAGAGTCGGATGACAAATATTTAATTATTTCCTTTTGAACCGATTCATTCAATTCAACAAAAATCTCTGGTTCTATCTTAAAATTGTTTAATTTAATTAAACTTTCTCGATCGGCTTCACTTAAGTGTTCTATAATATCAGCTGCGTCAGCTGGGTGCATTTCTTTAAATGAATTATTAATAAATAATGCATCGTTATTGGCTATTTTATCTGTAACAACCTTAATATACTCTTTATTAAATTCAAAATTGACTTTTTTATCTTTAACTTTTTTAATTAAAGTCATAAATTTACCTATAATTTATTAGGCACTATTAATACATAATTCATATAATACAATTCTTTAATGACTATTGAGATCAAAAATAGCAAAAAACCTGTAAAATATAGAGATGCAATAAGAATTCTTGAGAAGAGAATTGAGAAAATTATAGAAAACAAAGGCGAGGAATTGATATGGTTGCTGGAACATCCGTCAATTTATACTGCAGGAACTAGCTATAAAGAAAATGAAATATTAGATAAGTCTATAAAACTATACAAAACAAATCGTGGAGGAAAAATTACCTATCACGGCCCAGGTCAAGTTATTTGCTATTTTGTATTAGATTTAAATAAAAGAGAAAAAGATATAAGAAAACTTTTAAATATTGTTGAAAAAACAATAATACAAACACTCAATGAATATAAAATAAAATGTTCAGCTGATAGAAAAAATATTGGCATCTGGGTTAAACATGAAAAAAAAATAAAAAAAATAGCAGCTATAGGGATAAGAGTAAAAAAATGGATAGCTTATCATGGATTTTCAATAAATATTCAAACTAGGCTTAAATATTATAAGAAAATAATTCCATGCGGAATCAAAAATAAAGGTGTTACAAATCTTAATTTAATAAAAAAACAAAGTTATAAAAATTTAAGAAAAAAAATAATACATAATTTTATTAACAATTTAAAAAATTAAGCTTTTTTATTTTTAATAATTTTTTAAAATAATCAGGCAACAATGCTGTATAAGTAAATTTGTGACCTTTAATCATAAATTTTATTTGATATGAATGAAGCATTAAATTTTTATTTGAACCTTTTTGTCTATATCCGAGATTATATTTTTGATCTCCATATATTGGATGACCTATATATGACAATTGTTTTCTCAATTGATGTTTTCTACCAGTGATTGGTTTCATTTCAACAAGACTACAAATAGAATTTTTATCTAAAATTTTATAAATTGTTTTTGAGTTTTCTCGTATTGGTTTGTTTTTTTCGTACCTAATTAAATCATGATTGAATTCACCAGAATCTTTTAAAATTTCACCATTACAAATTGCCAAATATGTTTTATGAACTTTTCTCAACCTAAATAATGATGTAAAAAGTTGAGCTGTTTCTCTATTTTTAGCAATGATAAAAACACCAGAAGTTTCTTTGTCTAGTCTATGAACTGAATAAGGTTTAGAATCTTTAAAAATTTCACTTTTAGAAAATATATCTATCAAATTTTTTTTTGATTTAGTGCCTCCTTGAACAGATATGCCAGATTTTTTATTAATAACTATAAAGTCATCATTATTATCAATAATCAAATCTTCATTTGATTTAATTGTTGATTTAGATGGTTCGAATTTTTTATTTTTTTTTTTATCTAATATTTTAAAATCAAAATCAAACACGTCAACATTATCCCCCATGTTTACTTTGTATGAACTTTTAATTTTTTTTTGATTAATTTTTATTTTTCCATTTCTTAAAAATTTTTCAATTAAACCTTGAGGTAATTTACCTAAAGTTTTTCTTATCCAACGATCTGCACGCATATTTTTATCCGCTTGGATAACTTTGTACGATTTTTTCATTACTTGTTAAATTTTAAAATTAGTCTGTTGCTAATTTTTTTTCTACTTTTTGATCTTTATTTTTTTCTTTTTTTTTGTCGACTTTTTTTGCCTCTAAATCTCTATCTACAAATTCAATTATTGCCATTGGTGCATTGTCGCCATATCTAAACCCGGCTTTTACTATTCTTGTATAACCGCCCTTTCTTTTTTCATATCTTTTAGACAGTGTTTTTTTTACCTTGTTAGTTGATTTTATGTTTTGTAGTTTTTCCATTAACAGTTTTGTTGTTTTTAAATTTTCTTTTTTTCCTAATGTTATTATTTTATCAGCTTGTGGTTTTAGAAATTTAGCTTTTGGTAAGGTTGTTGTAATTTGCTCATATTTTATTAATGAATTAAGCATATTTTTTAATAATGCTTTTCTGTGATCAGAAGTTCTATTAAGTTTTTTGTTAGCAAATCCGTGTCTCATATCTATTATATAGCTTCCTCAAGTTTTTTTGACATTTCCGCAATATTATCAGGAGGCCAATTTGGTATTTCCATGCCAAGATATAAAGACATTCCATTCAAAACTTCCTTAATTTCATTTAAAGATTTTCTACCAAAATTTGGTGTTCTTAACATTTCACCTTCTGATTTTTGAACTAAATCACCAATATAAACAATATTATCATTTTTTAGACAGTTCATTGATCTAACAGATAATTCCAACTCATCAACTTTTCTTAATAAATTTTTATTAAACTCTGGCTCACTAGGTTGTTCACGAACAATAACTTCTTGGGGCTCATCAAAATTTACAAACATGTTAAGCTGATCTTGAAAAATTTTTGCAGAGTAGGCAACTGCATCTTCAGCAGAAATTGATCCATTGGTTTCAACTTCCATTGTAAGTTTATCGTAGTCAAGAGCTTTACCTTCTCTGGCAGTACTAATAGAATAAGAAACTTTTTTAACAGGACTAAAAAGCGAATCTATTGGTATAAGTCCTAAGGGTGGTTCATCAGGTTTATTCATAGACGCAGGAACATATCCTTTACCTGTTCCAACAGACATTTCCATATGAAAATTTGTGTTTTCATCCAGATTGCAGATAACTAAATCTGGGTTTAATATCTCAATATCAGGAACAGATGTAATATCAGAAGCCTTGATTTCACCAGGTCCTTTTGCATCAAGAATTAGCTTTTTTTCCCCTTCAGAGGAACTTTTAAGAGCTAAAGATTTAACATTTAAAACAATATCAGTAACGTCTTCTCTAATACCTTTGATAGAGGTAAATTCATGTAAAACACCATCTATTTGTATTGAGGTAACTGCTGCTCCTCTTATTGAAGATAATAAAATCCTTCTTAACGAATTACCTAATGTTAAACCGTATCCTTTTTCCAATGGTTCGGCTGTTATTTTTGCAAATGTTTTATCATCACTAATTTGAACATCTAGTTTCCCTGGTTTTATTAATGATTTCCAATTTTTTACATTTACATCATTTGTTTCCATTTACACTCTCCTTTTTTTTGGTGGCCTGCTACCATTGTGTGGCATAGGTGTTGTATCTTTAATTGAAATAATTTTAAAACCTCTTGCTTGTAAAGCTCTTAAAGCAGTTTCTCTTCCTGAACCTGGTCCTTTAACTTCAACAGACAAAACTTTCATTCCAAACTCTAATGCCTTAGTAGCCGCTGCATCTGCTGCTACTTGTGCTGCATAAGGTGTAGATTTTCTTGACCCCTTAAAACCTTTTTGACCAGCGGATGCCCACGAAACTACATTTCCACTTGTGTCAGCTATAGATATAATTGTATTATTAAAAGTTGATTGAACGTAAGCTATACCGTTTAATATATTTTTTTTAACTTTCTTTTT
>CACFBW010000016.1 GCA_902564565.1 uncultured Pelagibacteraceae bacterium
TCTTTAAGTATTGAATAGATTTTTTTAGTTGATTGAATTTTACTCATTTTTTTCAATTCTAGAGATTTAATTATTAATTTAATATGAAATTTATTTTTACTATGACCTTTATGATTCTTGTGTAGAAAAGTTTTATCCTCAATAATAATATCTTCCACTGACACATTTTTCTTAATTTTTTTTTTCACAATTGTAATCAAGTTGTTTATATTCATAAATATTATTAATATAACATAACATGAAAAATATTTGTGATTGGAATAATTGTATGGAAATAGGTGAGTTTAAAGCGCCAATAGAGAAAGATAATAGCAAAAATTTTAGATTACTATGCTTAAATCACATAAAAGAATTTAATAAAAATTGGAATTATTTTGCTGGCATGAATGATAAACAAATTTTTGAATTTTTAAAGTCAGATATGACATGGCACAAACCTACCCAAAGTTTTAGCTCCTCTGATAATTTTTTTAAAGTTTTATGGAATAATGCCCTGAAAGATGAACTTGATAAATCAAAACTAAAAAGCCAATTTAACCATATGAGTCAATTTAAATTTAATCAAAATGACATAAAAGCTTTTGGGATTCTTGGTATTTCTATTGGTTTAAAATGGGAAAAAATACAAAATAAATTTAAAAACCTTGTCAAAAAATTTCACCCTGATATGAATTCAGGAAATAAAAAATACGAAGAAAAATTAAAGCTAATAACGTTGGCTTACACACAATTAAAAAACACGTATAGGGATAAAATTGACAAATAGTTTAAATATTCAGCCTGATATAAAATTATCTGTAAAGCAAACTTTTGGCATAGAAAGTGAGATGGAAGTAGAAGCGTTTTCAAAAAAAAATGAATTTGTTCCTGAAATAGATAAAGATTATAAATTTGATAGAGATACAACTTTGGCCATATTAAGTGGATTTAACTACAATAAAAGAGTCATAGTTCATGGTTATCATGGCACTGGAAAAAGCACACATATAACTCAAGTAGCAGCAAGATTAAATTGGCCTTGCATTCGAGTTAATCTAGACTCACACATAAGTAGAATTGATTTAATAGGAAAAGATGCAATTGTAATTAAAGATGGAAAACAAGTTACAGAATTTAAAGAAGGTGTTCTTCCTTGGTCAATTCAAAATCCTATAGCACTTGTCTTTGATGAATATGACGCTGGAAGACCGGATGTCATGTTTGTTATTCAAAGAGTTTTGGAATCTGAGGGAAGCTTTACCCTTTTAGATAAAAATAAAGTAATAAAACAAAATAATTATTTTAGACTATTTGCTACAGCTAATACAATTGGACTTGGAGATACAACGGGACTTTACACTGGAACACAACAAATAAATCAGGCACAAATGGATAGGTGGAATATAGTTACAAATTTAAATTATTTAAGTTTAGAAAAAGAAATGGAAATTGTATTAGCAAAAAATAAAAATTTTAATAATTCAAAAGGCAAAGAAAAAGTTGCAAACATGATAAAAGTAGCATCTTTGACAAGAAAAGGTTTTGTAGCAGGCGATATATCAACTGTAATGAGTCCAAGAACAGTTTTACACTGGGCAGAAAATATAGAAATATTTAAAGATATAGGTTATGCATTTAGAGTCACATTTTTAAACAAATGTGATGAAGTAGAAAAAAACATAATTGCTGAATATTATCAAAGATGTTTTGGTGAAGATCTTCCAGAATCTATGATCAATATTCAAATTTAAATGAATAAAAAGGAAGATAATTTTAAAGAAAAATTTAAACAAGCTTTAATATCTACTGCAAGAGTAATATCAGACGATTATTTATCAACCGATAAAAATAAAAATAAAAATTTAAGTTCTAAAAATCTTGATTTTTTTGAATTAGATAACTTGAGCAATAGACATGATTTTATAAGATTAAGAGCTGAAACGGACTCAGAAGCACTTAAAAAAAAATTTTCTAATAATGATATATACAAAAAAAATATTCCTACTAAAAAATCGTGTAAAATGCTGTACGATATATCCGAAAAAATTAGATATGAAGTTTTGGGAACCAAGATGCTTAAAGGTATTTCAAAAAATTTTAAAGAAAATTATAGTCAAAAACTAAATCTTAAAAGAAAAGATCAGTTAAAAAACAAGGAAGATGTTGGTATTTTGGAAGCCTTTGAGCTCTATATGCTAAAAAATTTTTTAAATATAGAGCTTAATCAATTAACAAACAAAATGCTCAGTTTTTGGGAAAAAGATTTTAATTCATCTATTGGAAAACATATAAATTTTTTAAATAAAAATTTTGAAAATCAGGAATTATTCAACTCAAGGTTTTCTAAGATTCTTTCAGAAATGGATATTTTAGATTCCAATGATAATGATGAAAAAAATGAAGATACAGAAAAAAATAATGAACAGAATGATATGAAAAATCAAGATGATTCGAATGAATCCTCGAAAGAGCAAGAAAAAACAAAACAAGATGAAAATCAAAATGGGGTTGATGGAGATTATGATTTTGACCAATTCCAAATGGATGACCAATTATTTGATACGGATTCAAACAAGCAAAGCTCAGAGAAAGTTGCCCAAAAAATAAATGTAAATATTAATGATAAAGATTATAAAGTTTTTACAAAGGAGTTTGATGAGATAGAAAAGGCAGAACTTTTAGAAACAAGCGAAGAAATAGCCAAACTTAGAAAGAATTTAGATCAACAGCTAATCGCATTTCAAGATTTAATCACAAAGCTTGCAAACAAACTACAAAGGCAACTTCTTGCAAAGCAAAATAGAGCATGGGAATTTGATTTGGAGGAAGGACTTTTAGATAGTTCAAAATTGCCAAGAATAATTATGGATCCATACAACTCTCTTTCTTTTAAAAAAGAAAAAGATTTAGATTTTAAAGACACAATTGTCACCTTGTTAATAGACAATTCAGGTTCAATGAGAGGAAGACCAATAACAATTGCCGCACTATGCGCAGATATATTATCAAGAACATTAGAAAGGTGCGATGTAAAGGTTGAAATTTTAGGCTTTACTACAAAAAATTGGAAAGGAGGAAAGAGCAGAGAAGAATGGAATAAAAATAATAAACCAAAAAATCCTGGTCGCCTAAATGATCTAAGACACATAGTTTATAAAAGTGCAGATAGTCATTGGCGACAGTCAAAAAAAAATCTAGGATTAATGCTTAAAGAAGGTTTGCTTAAAGAAAATATAGATGGTGAAGCAATTTCTTGGGCATATAACAGGTTAAAAAAAAGAAAAGAAGAAAGAAAAATTTTAATGGTAATCTCAGATGGAGCGCCCGTAGATGATTCAACGTTATCCGTAAATTCTGGTGACTTTTTAGAAAAACACCTAAAGAAAACTGTAAAATTTATTGAAAATAAATCTAATATAGAAATTCTCGCAATTGGAATTGGGCATGATGTATCTAGGTATTATAGTAAAGCAATCAAAATTACAGATGTTCAAGAACTGGGAGATGTAATGATAAGCCAGCTAAGCAGTTTATTTGAAAATAAAAAAAAACTTAACTAAATTTTTTTTAAATCTTTATTATTCCATTTAATTTTTACTTCTGCACCATTCGTATTGGAATTATTAAAAAATATTTTTGCAAAATTTTTTTCTAACAGGGTTTTACCAATAAAAGTTCCTAAACCTAATCCATACTTTGATATATGTTTTTGATCTTTTGTTCTTATATATGGCTCCCCTAATATTGCTTTATCTATTAAATCTTTTGGAAAGCCAGGTCCATCATCTCTGATAAGAATTTCAGTTTCTTTACTGTTACTTTTTAAAAATATTTCTATTTTATAATTACTAAATTTATTAGCATTGCCAATAAAATTTCTTAATCCATACACAACTTCTGGTGATTTATAAGATTTAACTTTGTATTTAAATTCTTCTAAATTAATTATAAATTTTTTATCGCTAATTTCTTCATATGATCTAACTATTTCATTTATATAATCATCTAAAGAAATTTCGTTATTAAAAAATTCATCTTCAATTCTAGGATTTAAAGTTAATTTCTTAAGTATTTCACTGCATCTATTGCTTTGACTTACTAATAGCTCAAGATCATTTTTGATTTTTTTATTATCACCGAATTCTTTTTGTAATTCTTTAGCTGTTAATAAAATTGTTGAAAGTGGTGTTCCTAAAGAATGTGCAGCTGCAGCTGCTTGACCTCCTAAAGAAATAAGCTCATTTTCTTTAGCCATCATTTCCTGCATCTTATCATAAGCTTCTTTTCTAATTCGATTTTCAGAACCAAATTTAAGTCCGAAGTAAACTAAAAAAATTAAACCCGTAAGTATTGCAATTGGAATACTAAATAAATAATAATCTGGGCCATGAAAATGAAGAACATTTGGTGATGGTAAATTTTTATAAAAAAAGGTTAAAAATATAGAACCAAAAGTTGTAATGAGTAATAAAATTATTGAACTTTTAATATTTAAATATTGAGACGAAAAAACTGCTGGAATTATAATTAAAAATATAAATGGATTTGTAATTCCACCGGTAAGGAAAAATAAAAATAAAAGTTGAAGAATATCATAAGCAAGAAATATGGTTGATAAAAAATTATTTAATTGAATCTCTTTTATTTTAAAACTTAAATATAAATTAGTTAAAATACTAATAAATATTATAGAAATGCATAATAAATAATCAAATTTATATTGAAAAAAAAATTGTACCAAAAGTATAGTTATTAATTGCCCTGAATAAGCAATCCATCTTAAATTAACGTAGGTTGATTTATTGAGTGAATATATTTTTGAAGTTTCTATAAACTTCATTATTTATATATCTAAATTTGACACATTGATGGCATTTGAGACAATAAATTCTTTTCTTAGGCTTACATCGTTGCCCATAAGTGTATGTATTATATTTTGGTCTTTTTTTTGATCTTTTGAGTATTGAACTTGAAGTAAATTTCTAGTTTCAGGGTTAAGTGTAGTATTCCATAATTCTTCTGGATTCATTTCTCCCAAGCCTTTAAATCTCTGTATGCTTATTTTTGATTTTTCAATATTAAAAGTTTTGATAAACTCTTTGCTTCCTTTTTTCATTTTTTTTAAATTTTTAGAATTAGTTAAAATATATTCCTCCAATTCTTTTTCATCTTTAATATAAATTCCTTTGGTTCCTTTGTTTATCTTAAATAATGGAGGCTGCGCTAAATAAATATGTCCATTTTCTATAAGCTTATTAAAAGGATTATTATTAAAAAAAGTAAGAAGCAATGCTCTTATGTGTGACCCATCCACATCTGCATCGGTCATTATAATAATCTTTCCATATCTTAAATCTTTTAAATCTATATCTTCAACTTTTGGATCTAAACCCAAAGCATTAATTAAAGTTAATATTTCATTAGAAGATATCATTTTAGACAACGTCTTTGTTTTGTGATCATTTTTATTTCCGTTTTTCTTTGTTCCATTTTCTTCGACATATGTGTTTAAAATTTTCCCTCTTAACGGAAGAACTGCCTGGTTCTCTCTATTTCTTCCTTGTTTAGCAGAACCTCCGGCTGAATCACCCTCAACTATAAACAATTCTGTTCCTTCTTGTTTTGAAATTTGACAGTCTGCTAATTTTCCAGGTAACCCTGTAAGCTCTAGTGCTCCTTTTCTTCTAACATTTTCTCTGGCTTTCCTAGCTACATCTCTTGCTAAAGCCGCCTGAATAACCTTGGCTAAAATTATTTTTGCTATTGAAGGATTTTGATCAAACCATATAGACAACTTTTCATTTATAATATTTTCAACTATTAATCTAACTTCTGAGGAAACTAACTTATCTTTAGTTTGAGAAGAAAATTTTGGATCAGGAATTTTTAAAGATAATACAACAGTAAGACCTTCTTTAATATCCTCACCTGAAACTGCTACTTTATTTTTTTTTAATAAATTATTTTCTGCAGCATATTTATTTATCACTCTAGTTAGTGCGCTTCTAAAACCTAAAAGATGAGTTCCTCCATCTTTTTGAAAAATATTATTCGTATATGGATAAACATCTTCAGAATAACCTGCATTCCATTTTAAAGAACTCTCTACCTCAACATTTCCCTTTTTTCCCTCAATATAAATTGGTTTTTTAAATAGGTCGTTTCCATTCTTATTTTGTAATTTTTCTCTTTTTTCATCTAAATAATCAACAAATTCTATAATTCCACCATTAAATTTAAAATCAATATTTTTTGATTTCTTTTGTGTTAAATCATTTACTGAAATTTTTATGCCTTTGTTTAAAAATGCAAGCTCACGCATTCTTTTCTGAATTGTGTTTAAATTAAATTTTATTGAAGAAAAAACTTCCTTTGATGGCAAAAATGTAATCTCTGTTCCTGTACTTTTAGATTTACCAATAACTTTAAGTGGTGCTTTTGCATTGCCGTCTCTAAATTCGATAAAATATTTTTTTCCATCTCTATTAATTTCTAACTTTAATTTTTCTGATAAAGCATTAACCACTGAAACACCAACACCATGCAAACCTCCTGATACTTTATATGAATTATGATCAAATTTACCTCCTGCGTGGAGCTGAGTCATAATAACTTCTGCTGCAGATTTTTTTTCGCCTTTATGAATATCAACTGGAATTCCTCTGCCATCATCCCTAACAGTAATAGTTTGATCTGAATTTATAAAAACATCAATATTTTTGCAGTATCCACCTAAAGCTTCATCTATTGAGTTATCAACAACTTCATAAACCATATGATGCAAACCAGTTCCATCATCCGTATCACCGATATACATTCCCGGTCTTTTTCTTACGGCCTCTAAACCTTTTAAAACTTTTATTGAATCCGCTTGATAAGTATTGTTATTTTTCATTTTTTGGAAAAAATTACTATATCACATTTTGAACTAATTAAATATATAAGTTTAAATTAGATGTTGGTAGAGAAGAATATTTAGAGTAATTT
Source organism: uncultured Pelagibacteraceae bacterium (assembly GCA_902564565.1). Lineage (GTDB taxonomy): Bacteria > Pseudomonadota > Alphaproteobacteria > Pelagibacterales > Pelagibacteraceae > Pelagibacter. The sequence continues at coordinate 6,967 of CACFBW010000016.1, forward strand.
AAAAATTATTATGATTAAAAAAGGTATCATTTTAGCGGGTGGATCAGGTACAAGGTTGAGCCCTTTAACAAAAGCCATAAACAAACAGCTTCTCCCAATATACGACAAACCATTAATATTTTACCCACTATCAATTTTAATGCTAGCCGGGATAAGAAAAATTCTCATGATAGTAAACCCAAACCAAATTAATAATTTTAAAAATCTTCTAGGAGACGGCAAAAGATATGGGATTAACATTAAATATAAAGTTCAAAAAAAACCTAAGGGGCTAGCAGATGCTTTTATATTGGGAAAAAATTTTATTAAGAATAATAATGTTGCTCTAATCTTGGGAGATAATTTTTTTTACGGACAAAGCTTAACAAAAAAACTTGAAAAATCTTTAACCCACACAAATGGTGCTAGAATTTTTCTAAAAAAAGTAAACAAACCAGAAAATTATGGAGTAGCAAAAATTTCAAAAAATATTGTAGAAAAAATTATAGAAAAACCAAAAAAGTTTATTTCAAATTTTGCTATAACCGGTCTATATTTTTTTGATAACAAGGTTTATAAATATGCAAAAAAGCTTAAACCTTCAAAAAGAGGAGAACTGGAAATTACAGATTTGTTAAAAATGTATAAAAAAAATAATAGCTTAAACTTTGAACATATTGGAAGAGGAGCGGTTTGGTCAGATGCAGGAAAAATAGATGATATGACTAATGTATCAAATTTCGTTGGATCTGTTGAGAAAGTTCAAGGTATTAAAATAGCATGCCTAGAAGAAATAGCTTTATCTAAAAAATGGATTGAAAAAAAAAATATTATAAAAAATATTAAATTTTACGGCAACTGCGAATATAGTAGTTATTTAAGAAAAATATAAAAATTGAGTAAAAAAACTTTATTACTTACTGGCACATCTGGATTCATTGGATATAATTTTTTAAGTTATGCACTTTCAAAAAATTACAATGTTATAGATATACTAAGGGTAAAAAATAAAACAAATTATAAATTAAAAAAACTAAAAAAAAAATACCCAAAAAAATATAAGAACATATTCTATTCAAATTACTTTGATTTAAAAAAAAAAATTAAAAATCTAAAAGTTAATTATTTTATAAATTTTGCAGCAATATATAAAAATAAACACGAATATAATGACATCCCAAACTTTATTGAATCAAACATATTATTTCCAACTCTTATTTATGATTTAATTGCAAAAAAAACTAAAAAAATTATTAACTTTGGAAGCATGATGCAACACAATGAAAGCACAAAACTTGCTTCACAAAATTTATATGCTGCTAGCAAAAATGCATTTGAAATGATTTGTAATTATTATTCTTACAAAGAAATTAAGACAAGATTTTATCATTTAAAATTATATGAAAGTTTTGGAAAAAATGATAATCGAAAAAAACTTATACCAATAATTATTGAAAATTATAAAAAAAAAAAAATAACAAAAATTTTATCAAAAAAATTAGAACTAAATATAATACATATAAACGATATAATTAATGCAATAATGGTGTTACTTAAAAATAATATAAAACCTGGCTCTTATTGTTTAAAAAATAATAAAAATATAAAAATTCAAAAATTAATAAAAATTTTAAATATAAATTTAAAAAATAAAATTAAGGTGAAATATCTTAAAAAAACTGTTAGAAAAGTTTCAAAGTCGAATTTAAAAACACTTCCTATGTGGAAACCGGACAGCAAAATAATTGAAAAAATTAAATTAAATTTTATAAATGAAGTTAATTGAAACAAAATTAAAAAATTTATTAATAGTTAAAACGGAAGTTTTTAAAGATAGAAGAGGTTTCTTTAAAGAAATTATTAAAGAAAAAATACATGGAAAAAAATTTATTTTTGATTGTCTTTCATTTTCAAAAAAAAATACTTTGAGAGGTTTGCATATACAAAAAAAGAAATCTCAAGCTAAGCTGATAACTGTTGCTCAAGGAAAAATACTTGATGTAGCTGTAGATTTAAGAAAAAATTCAAAAACTTTTGGAAAGCATTTTTCAATTAAAATGTCCCATGATTCTAAATTTTCTTTATTTATCCCAGAAGGATTTGCTCACGGATTTCTATGTCTTTCAAAATTCTGCACTATTTATTACAAATGCTCAAATTATAGAGATAAGAACAGTGAAACCACAATAAAATGGAATGATAAAGATTTAAATATTAAATGGCCTATAAAAAGACCAATACTTTCTAAAAAAGATAAAAATGGTATCGCTTTAGTTGATTTCTAAATTTATTTATTCAAATAATATTTAATAAATTTAAAAACTCCAAATATATTAGCTAAATTTTCAATAATATTTTTTAACCTAAATATTAGAGTATTAAAAAATAAAAAAAAAATATTTTGTATTAATTTTCTTAAAATTTTTAATTTTCTAAACTTTTGTATTTTATAATCATATAAAAGTTCACCATACATAAAATTTGAAATTCTAATAAAGTTTATTTTAACACTAGATATTGTTGAATTACTATTATTATGTATTGCTTTTGCTTCTCTGTTCAAAAAAATATCAAATTTAGATTTTTTAACTCTATTTGAAAATTCTATATCCTCCCAATAAAAAAAGAAATCTTCATCAAACATACCTAATTCTAAAAATTTTTTTTTATCGGCAAAAAAAATAGCACCAATCATATCGTTTACAACAACTTCTTTTTTTTGTTTTTTTTTATTAAAGCTTAAACCATCGTTTATTGATGGTACAATTAATGCAGCTTTTTTTTTATTTTTTATAATACTTTTTCTTAACTTTAAAATTGATTGTTCTTGAATTTTTACATCTGGCTGTATACAAAAAAAATATTTTGTTTTTACTTTTTTTACCAATTCATTTACACCTCTAGCAAAACCAAAATTTTTATTTCTTAAAGTGTAGCTTTTAATATTCGGTAAAATTTTTAATAATTTTTTTTTAAAAATTTTATCATTACTCTGATCTAAAATTATTACATTAAATTTTTTAAATACTTTTAAGTTATTAATTAATTTTATTGGTGTATTATATAATAAAACTATTACTGTCGTATCTGAAATCATTTCAAAATTCTCAATTAATCAAATTATTATATAGCGGTAATTAATGTGAAATATTATATAATTTAGAATTAAATGAAACCTTTTAATAGACTTGATTTTGCAATTTGTGGCGCTCAAAAGTCTGGAACACAATTAATTTCCTATTATTTAAAAGAACACCCAGAAATTTTTATACCCGATAATGAAATTCATTATTTTGATAATTGGTCTTTTAAAAAAAAAATAGATTTTTTTTACTTAAATTATCACAAAAATTTTAAATTTTTTAATGACTCTTATAAAAAAATTTATGGTGAAAAAACTCCAATATATATTTTTTACAAAAATTGTATGAAAAGAATCTACTATTACAATAAAAATATAAAAATAATTTTAATTTTTAGAGATCCGTTCGATAGAGCACTGTCTCAATACAATATGGAACTAGAAAGAAAAAATGAATATCTGAGTTTTGATGAAGCAATATTTAATGAAGTAGAAAGAATCAAAGTTTCAGATTTTAATTACAGATCGTTCTCTTATTTACATAGAGGTTATTATTACAAACAACTTACAAATTGTTATAAATTTTTTAATAAAGAACAAGTGCTAGTTCTAAGTTATGAAGAATTAGTTAATAATTTCAAAATAACCATGGAAAAAGTGCAAAACTTTTTAGGTTGTAAAAAAATTACTTACCCTGACAATCCAAAACGAGTTTATTGGAAAAATCAAAATAAAAACAAAATATTTAAAAAAGAAACAAAAAATTTTTTTATAAATAAATTATTACAAGATTATTATAATTTTAAAAAATTAACAAAAATTAAATTTCAAAATTTTGAAAATTAATAGTATCATGCAATTACATGAATAAACTAAAGCTTTATTGTATAACAAATATTCAATCAGCTAAATTAGAAAAATTAGGATTAAATTTGGTAGGTGTAGGAAAAAATAACTTTAATGAAAAATATATAAAATGTGAAAATGGCAAAAACATAAATGATAAAGAAAAACATTATTCAGAACTAACTTTTCATTTTTGGTTTTGGAAAAACAAACTAAAAGATATAGATGATGATACATGGATAGGATTTTGCCAAAAAAGAAGGTTTTGGCTTAAATCAAGAAACGAAAATAAAAATGACAGGTTGGAAAACATAATTTTAAAAGATGTTCCTGAGGAGTGGAAAAATTATGAATCTGTAATCTGCGAACCAATAAAACTAGGAACTAAATTAATGAAGCTTTTAAAAAGAGGATGGAAAAATTTAATTAAAAAGCCAAATCTTTTATTGAATCTTCATTCCACAACTATAAAAATCCACTTTGACATGCATCATGGATATGGAGTTCTTGATAAAGCTATTAATGTTTTAGATAAAAAAGACAGAGAAGAATTTAGAAATTATGTTAATACCAGAGCTACATTTAATCCCCATATAATGTTTATATCTAAAAAAAAAATTATGGATAAATATTTTAATGATGTATTTTCTTGGTTATTTGAGTGTGAAAAAATTTTCGGATTCGAAAATTTAAAAGGGTATGACCAAACAAGATTATATGCATATTTATCTGAAAGATATTTGTCTTTTTGGTTTAAAAAATATACAAAAACAATTCAATGGCCTTGGATTTTCCATGAAATTAATTAATAACTAAAATCATTTTAAAATCTTTTTTAATTTATAAAATTTAACTCATGGCGGAGAGAGTGGGATTCGAACCCACGAAAGAGTTGCCCCTTAACACGCTTTCCAAGCGTGCGCCTTAAACCACTCGGCCATCTCTCCTCTAAAATATATTATTTTGCTAAACAATAAACTTATTAAATTTATCTTTGTTGTTTTTTAAATAATTTGGGAAAGTATTATCAATTTCTACTTTCGTGTATTGATGTCCCCTTTCAAATAAATCAATCCATTTATCTATTTTTTTTTTTATTACAGAAGTTGATGAAAATTTTTCATCGGCAAACTGTGAATGAGCAAAAGTTTTAAGTTTTAAAGAAATTTCTTCGGGGCTTAAAATATTATTAAAATGCCATCCTGCTTCGGTAAAAATTTCAATATTTTTTTCTTTATCAAGTCTCAAGAAATTGTACTTTAAGTTTTTTGATTTCACTTTTTGTCTCATAAAATCTATTGATTTAAGATTTTTTTTTTTACAAACTCTAGTTCCTTCCCAAGGACTTTCGTATTTATTAAATAGATTAAATTTATAATTAAAACATTTTTGCATAAATATACCGTATTTTTTTTTAAGTTTAAAATTAGCTAGTAATTCCGGTTTTGGTATTTCATCAGGATCAGAAAAAAAAATAAAATCTTCACTATCTGCAAAATCTGTACATTTTAGTAAAAATTCCCTTTGGATAGCTTGGTTTTCCCAAATAGAAGTATTTGTTGGAAATGCACATTCCAAAACAAAGTATTTTATTTTTTTACTATTAAAATAATCTTTTTTAATAAAATTTTTCTTTTTAGGTTTTCCTCTGTGATCATAAATTGACTCACAAACAATAAAATGGTCTACATATTCGTTAAGGATATTGTATCTAAAATCAAACATGTAATTTTCATTAAAAAAAGTTATACAGTCTATTATTTTACTCATATTTCATTTGTCTTTATTAATTTTTAAAACTCCTATAAATGCTTCTTGAGGTATTTCAACTCTTCCAAATTGTTTTGCTCTAGTTTTTCCTTTTTTCTGTTTGTCTAATAATTTTCTTTTTCTATCTCTAGCTCCGCCACCATGAATCTTGGTTAATACGTCTTTTTTAAAACCTTTTATTGTTTCTCTTGCAATAATTTTTCCTCCAATCGCCGCTTGGACGGGAATCATAAAGTTGTGTCTGGGTATTAAATCTTTTAATTTTTCACAAACTTCTCTTCCAATCGATTGAGCAAAATCTTTATGTACCATCATCGCAAGAGCGTCCACTGGTTCAGTGTTAACCAAAATTCCTAGTTTAACCAAATTACCTTCCCTATGACCAATGATTTCATAATCAAAACTTGCATAGCCGCTGGTCATTGATTTTAATCTATCGTTAAAATCAAAAACAACTTCATTAAGAGGTATTTCATAATTTAAGACTGCTCTATTCCCTGAATAGCTTAAATTTGTTTGTATTCCTCTTTTATCCTGACATAATTTTATTATAGCACCAAGATATTCATCTGGAGTTATTATTGTTGCTTTTATCCAAGGTTCCTCAATATATTTAATAAAAGTAGGATCTGGTAAATTTGAAGGATTTTGTAATTCTAATATATCTCCTTTGTTTAAGTAAACTTTGTAAACAACTCCCGGGGTTGTCGTTAATAAATTGATATCAAATTCTCTTTCCAATCTCTCTGTAATTATCTCAAGATGTAATAAACCTAAAAAACCACATCTAAATCCCAAACCAAGTGCAGAGGATGATTCGGCTTCATAAGAAAAGCTAGAGTCGTTTAATTGTAACTTAGCTAAGCCATCTTTTAATTTTTGATACTCCGAACTATCCACAGGAAATAATCCACAAAATACAACTGGTTTGCTTGGTTTAAAACCTGGTAATGCTTCTTTTAATGGCTTGCTTGCATCGCATATAGTATCACCTACCTTCGTTTCAGATAAATTTTTAATTCCAGTTATTATAAAACCTATCTCTCCTGAATTAAGTTGATTAACATCTTTTGGTTTAGGAGTAAAAACCCCTACTTTTTCAATGATATATTCTTGATTGTTAGACATCATTTTGATTTTCATATTTTTTTTAATTTCACCATCAATTACTCGAACCAAAATCATAACTCCTAAATAAGAGTCGTACCAACTATCTACGAGTAAACATTTTAGCAATTGATCTTTCAAACCTTTGGGAGGTGGTAATGTTTTAATGATCTGTTCTAAAATTTCATCAATTCCTTCGCCTGTTTTACCGGAACATGGAACTGCATTGCTAGTATCAATACCAATAACATCTTCAATCTGTTTTTTTGTTCTTTCATTGTCAGAAGCGGGAAGGTCAATCTTATTAAGCACTGGTATAATTTCATGATTAATATCTAACGCTTGATATACATTTGCAAGTGTTTGGGCCTCAACTCCCTGGGTGCTATCAACTATTAAAATAGATCCTTCGCACGCATATAAAGATCTGCTTACTTCATAACTAAAATCAACATGGCCTGGGGTGTCAATAATATTTAGTATATAATTTTTTCCATCTTTTGATTTATAGTTCAATTTAACTGTTTGTGCCTTAATTGTAATTCCTCTTTCTCTTTCTATGTCCATTGAGTCTAAAACCTGTTCCTTCATTTCTCTTTCGGTAAGTCCGCCACATTTGTGAATTATTCTATCAGCTATAGTTGACTTGCCGTGGTCTATATGTGCAATAATTGCAAAATTTCTAATATGATCAATTTCACTCATTAGGATCTTAGTTTTGCACTAGCTTTTTCTTCAACGTTAGAGATAATTTTCTGTGAAATTTCATTTAAATCTTTTTCATTCAAAATTTTAAAGTCAGACTGAATAGTAACTTTTAAAGCTATTGATTTTTTATCTGACGGTATATTTTCACCTTCATAGACATCAAAAATTTTAACATTTTTTATTAATGAAGTATCAATATCTAAAATAATATCTATTAAATTTTGAGCCTTAAAATCTTTTTGAACTACAAATGCAAAATCTCTATCAGATTTTTGATAATCTGAAAAATTTATAGTTTGCTTATTTTTTTTGTTTTGATTTTTGTATTTAACTAAATTTTCTAAGAAAATCTCAAATCCATATGTATTATGAATTATTTTTGGATGAATTTCACCAAAATACCCTAATAATTTTCTATCTTTTTTTGTTGTGATTGAGCCAGATTTTCCAGGGTGATAGTAGCTTGGAGTTTTAATATCTACATTAAACTCATTTTTATTTATACCCATTTCGATCATAGTTTGTATAACGTCTGCCTTGATTCCATATACATCTAATTTATTTTCTTTTCTTACACCACAAACAACTGTTGCTTGTTGGCCTGGTTTATTTCCTGTAAAAACGGGTCCAATTTCAAACAATGATTGGTCATCAAAACCTCTATCAATATTTTTTTTCATAAAATAAATTAAATTCGGATAAAGAGAGTTTCTTAAAACATTTAAATCAGAGCTTATTGGGTTAATAATTTTAATCTCTTTTATATTTTCTTTAAAATTTTTATTAATTTTTTCATCTGTAAACGACCAAGTTATTACTTCTAGATATCCTTTAGAAGCAACTGATCGTTGGGCTAAATGGAAGTGTCTTTGAAAAAAGTCTAAAGTTGGTTTTAATCTTTTTTTCTCAGGTTCAACAGATTGAATTTTATCAAATCCTTTAATTCTTATTATTTCTTCAACCAAATCAATTTGACCATATATGTCTGGCCGCCAGCTAGGAATTTCTACACTTAGATTTTTTCCTTTTTTTTTAATCTTAAATCCCAAATCTTCTAAAATTTTAATTATTTCATTTTTTTTTATTTGTATACCGATTGTTTTAGGCACAAGATTTGGATCGAATGGTATTTTTTTAGGCACTATATTTTTTATATTTTGAATATCAAATTTTGTAACTTCTCCTCCACAGATTTTAATTATCATTTCAGATGCTCTTTCAAGTCCTGCAGAAATGGAATTTGGATCAATCCCTCTTTCAAATCTAAATTTAGCATCACTATTTAATTGTAATTTTTTTGCTGTTTTTCTAGTAATTATTGGATCAAAATAGGCAGACTCTAATAAAATATTTTTTGTATTTAACTCCGTTCCTGATCTAATGCCTCCTATTATTCCTCCTAACCCTAATACTCCGTCATAATCTGAAATAACACACATGCCATCATCCAGCTTATATTCTTTGTTATCTAATGCTTTAAAACTTTCACCCTTTTTAGAATTTCTTACAATAATTCCATTCCTTATTTTGTCAGAATCATAAGCATGAAGAGGTCTATTTAAATCAAACATTACATAATTTGTTATATCTACAACTGCCGAGATTGGTCTTAAACCCAAAGAAAGTATTCGTTTTTTTAACCACTCTGGACTTTCTTTATTTTTTATATTTCTAATAAGACAACTGCCAAATATTGTACAGGCTTGATTTTTATTCTTTTCTATCTTTATCTTTATAGGTTGTTTACCTTTTTTTTTAATTTTAATATTTTTATTATCTATTAATTTTCCAAATCCACTTGCGGAAAGATCTCTTGCTATACCTCTTATTCCCAAACAATCTGGTCTATTTGGAGTTACAGATAGTTCAATCACATTATCTGAATTACTTTTAAAATAACTTCTTCCAATTTTTTTTTTAAAACTTTGATTTAATTCAATAATTCCTTCGCTTTCATCTGATAAATTAAGTTCTGACTCAGAACAAAGCATTCCATATGATGTTTCGCCTCTTATTTTTGTAACCTCTAATTTCATATTATTTTTTGGTATTACAGAGCCAGGGGGAGCATAAATAGTTAACAAATTATCTTTTGCGTTCGGTCCTCCACAAACGACTTTTACAAATTCTTTTTTGCCGATATCAACATGGCATAATTTTAGTCTATCGGCATTAGGGTGCTTTTCGACTTTAACAATTTTTGAAACGATAAAATCACTTAATTCATTTTTTACAGGTTCAACTTTTTCAACTTCTAGGCCCGTACTATTTAATTTCTCAATAATTTGTGCTTCAGTTTTGTTTGTTTTTAAATGATCTTGAAGCCAGTCTTTTGTAAATCTCATTTACTTAAACCTCGGTAACTTGTTGGAACATCTAAAGGATCAAAACCATAATAATTTAGCCATCTATAATCACACTCAAAGAAAGATCTAAGGTCGTTAATCCCATATTTTAACATGGCCAATCTATCGATTCCTATTCCAAATGCAAAACCTTGGTATTTATTTGGATCTACTTTTGAATTTTTTAAAACATTGGGATGAACCATCCCGCAACCAAGAATTTCTAACCACTTGTCTCCCTCTCCTATTATAATTTTATTGTTTTCAATTTTATATCCAATATCAACCTCTGCCGAAGGTTCTGTAAATGGAAAATGACTTGGACGAAATCTCATCTTAATTTTATCAACTTCAAAAAATTCTTTTATAAAATAATTTAAACAACCTTTTAAATGGCCCATAGTTATATTTTTGTCGATGTGAAGTCCTTCTAATTGGTGAAACATAGGAGTATGGGTTTGGTCGCTATCACTTCTATATGTTCTGCCAGGTGCTATAATTTTAAATGGTGGTTTTCCTTTTAACATTGTTCTTACTTGAACTGGAGAAGTATGTGTTCTTAATAAAGTTTTCATATTTTCTTCAATATAAAAAGTATCATGCATATCTTTTGCAGGATGATTTTCGGGTGTATTAAGTGCAGTAAAATTATAATATTCAGTTTCAACATCAGGACCTTCTTCAACACTAAAACCAATTTCTGAAAATATAGATGAAATTTCATCAATTACTTGGGACACTGGATGTATTTTTCCAATTCTGAAATCTTTTTCTGGTAGTGTTACATCAACTTTTTCTTTTTTAACTGCCTCATTTATTTCAATATCGGCAAGTTTTGCAATTTTATCATTAAATATTTTTGTGAGTTCTTGTTTTGCTATATTTATTTCTGATGCTTGCTTTTTTTTTTCATCTGGAGATAATGTTCCAAGCTTTTTAAATTCAGAATTTATTAAACCACTCTTTCCAAAAATCTCTGTTTTGATTATATCTAAATCTCCAGAATTTTGAACTTTGGAAAGTTTATCTTTTAGTTCATCTTTTAATTTTGCAAAATCTGACATTTTTAGAGATTATTTCTTAACTTAAGAAAAACAATAGGGAAGATTAATTAAGTGCAGCTTGTGCTTTTTTAACTATAGTCTTAAACGCTTCTGGATTATCATATGCAATTTCAGCAAGTATTTTTCTATCTAATTTAATTCCTGATTTGCTTAATCCATTAACAAATTTTGAATAAGTTAAGCCCTCAGCTCTTACTCCCGCATTGATTCTTTGTATCCATAATGATTTAAAATCTCTTTTTTTATTTCTACGGTCCCTATAAGCATACTGCATAGCTTTTTCCATTGCTTGTCTTGCAACTCTAATAGTATTTTTTCTTCTTCCCCACTGACCTTTGACAGCCTTTAATACTTTTTTATGTTTTGCATGACTTGTTACTCCTCTTTTAACTCTAGCCATTTTATCCTCTTAAACTATAAGGCATATACGATTTTACAATTTTACCGTCTTGTTTCGATAAAGTCGTAGTACCTCTTTGTTTTCTTATTTGTGAATTTGATCTTTTGATCATCCCATGTCTCTTTCCAGCTTGAGCCGAAATAACTTTTCCCCTTGCTGAAATCTTAAATCTTTTTTTTGCTGAGCTTTTAGTTTTTAACTTAGGCATGATAGGTGGCTTTATACAAATATTGTCTAAAATTTACAACCTCTTTTATCTCCTATAAAGGCTGAATAACCATTATCATTTGTTTGCCGTCAAACTTAGGATCGAGTTCTACTTTGCCAATATCTTTCATATCTTCCTTAATTTTATTCATTAACTCATTGCCTAAATGTGAATGTTGTAGCTCTCTTCCTTTAAATCTTATTGTAAATTTTACCTTGTCGCCCTTTGTTATAAATTTTTTAGCATTTTTAACTTTAAATTGGTAATCATGAGTTTCCGTTACTGGTCTTAATTTAATTTCTTTTAAAGAAACAATTTTTTGTTTTTTTTTCGCTTTATTGGCTTTTTTTTGTGCATCATATTTAAACTTACCCATATCAATTATTTTGCAAACAGGAGGGTTAGCTTTTGGAGCAATTTCAATTAAATCTAAACCTTCTTCTTTGGCCATTGCTATAGCTTTGTTCGTACTTAAAATTCCTAGATTTTCTCCATTGCTTGCAATAACTTGAACCTCCGGTGAGTTTATCCTGTTGTTAGACCTTGGGCCTTTGTCCTTAGTTCTTCTCTGAAAATAATTTTGTTTAAATTCTGCCACTTAATTTGAAGGTGCTTTATTTAAAGCAGCAAATGTTTTTAAAAATCTTTTTAATTCCATATTTTCTTGTTTTTTAGAATCTAATTTTCTAATGGTTACACTGTTGCTGTCAACTTCTTTTTTTCCACAAATTAACAAAAGTGGTATTTTTGATAACGAATGTTCTCTTATTTTGTAATTTAAATTGTGATTTTTGAGATCTACTTCACAATTTATACCCACGCTTTTAATTGTTTTATTTATTTTTTTCGCATAATTATCAAATTCATCTGATACAGGAATAATCATAGCTTGAAGTGGAGAAATCCAAAAAGGGAGTTTTCCAGCATAATGTTCAATTAAAATTCCAATAAATCTTTCTAAGGAACCAAAAAGAGCCCTGTGTAACATCACAGGTATTTTTTTGCTTCCATCTTTTTCAACATATGACGCTCCTAATCTGTCTGGTAAATTTAAATCAACTTGTAAAGTTCCACACTGCCAATCTCTTCCAATTGCATCTCTTAAAACAAATTCAATTTTCGGCCCATAAAATGCTCCTTCTCCTTTGTTAATAGTATATTTAAGTTTTGATGCAGTAACTGCTTTAAGTAATGCGGCTTCTGCTTTGTCCCAGACTTTATCATCTCCGACCCTTATATCTGGTCTATCTGAATATTTTAAAATTACATTTTCAAAGCCCAAATCTTTATAAATATTTAATATTAAATTTGTGACTGAAAGGCATTCTTCGGTTATTTGATCTTCGGTACAAAAAATATGTGCATCATCTTGAGTAAATGCTCTAACTCTCAACAGGCCATGTAAAGCACCTGATGGTTCGTACCTATGAACTTTTCCAAATTCAGACATTTTTAGTGGAAGGTCCCTATAACTTTTAAGACCTTGATTAAAAATCTGAACACAACCAGGACAATTCATCGGCTTAATTGCAAATACTTTTTCATCCGGAGTAGTAGATGTATACATATTTTCTCCAAATTTTTCCCAATGCCCAGATTTTTCCCAAAGAGATCTATCTAAAATTTCTGGGGTATTAATTTCTTTATATCCCGCTTCATTTTGTTTTGCTCTCATATAATCTATTAGTTTTTGAAAAAGAGCCCATCCTTTCTCATGCCAAAAAACTGAGCCTGGACTTTCTTCCCTAAAATGAAATAAGTCCATTTCTTTTCCAAGTTTTCTATGATCTCTTTTTTCGGCTTCTTGTATTCTATTTAAATAATCATCTAG
>CACFBW010000017.1 GCA_902564565.1 uncultured Pelagibacteraceae bacterium
ATGAAAAAAAATTACTTCCTTGCGCTGCTTATCTTAACGGTGAATATGGTATAAAAAATATTTATGCAGGTGTGCCAGTTATAATTGGAAAATCAGGTGTTGAAAAAATTGAAGAAATAAAATTGGATGATAAAGAAAAAAAAGAATTTATTAATTCAATTGAGGCTGTCAAAAAATTATGGGAAGCTGCATCTAAAATAGATCCAGATCTCTCTAAATAATGAATATTCACGAACACCAAGCAAAACAAATCTTAAAAAAATATGGAGTAGCTGTGCCAAATGGTGTTTTTGGCCATACGGTTGAAGAGTTAATTGAAAAATCAAAATTATTAAAGACAGAAAGGTATATTCTAAAAGCACAAATTCATGCAGGAGGTAGAGGTAAAGCTGGAGGTGTAAAAATACTTAGCAATATTAAAGAATTAACAAAGGCATCAAAAGAAATGTTGGGTAAAAAACTTATTACTCACCAGACAGGTCCAGAAGGTAAAGTGGTCAAAAGACTATATGTTGAAGAGTCTTCTAATATAGAAAAAGAATTTTATTTATCGTGTTTGGTTGATAGAGCTAGTTCAAAAATTGCATTTATTTCAAGCGATCAGGGAGGAATGGATATTGAAGAGGTAGCAAAGAAAAATCCAGAAAAAATTATAACAACAAAAATTAATTATTCCAAAGAAATTTCAAATGAAGATTGTGAAAGTATAATAAAAATCTTCTCTCTAACAGGAAAAACAAAAGAACAAGGAAAGAATTTAATAAAAGCAATTTACAAAATGTTTATAAGTACCGATGCAAGCATGGTTGAAATAAATCCTTTAATTGTAACTAAAGAAGAAAACATGCTTTGTTTAGATGCAAAAGTTAATTTTGATGATAATGCTTTATTTAAACATCCAGAAATTGCTGAGTTAAGAGATTTTAGCGAAGAAGATTCAATCGAGATAGAAGCAAGCAAACACGATCTGTCTTATATAAAATTAGATGGCAGTATAGGTTGTATGGTTAATGGGGCAGGCCTAGCTATGGCAACAATGGATATTATAAAATTATATGGAGAAGAGCCTGCCAACTTTCTAGATGTTGGTGGAGGGGCTTCTAAAGAAAAAGTATCTGCTGCATTAAAATTAATTCTTTCAGACAAAAATGTTAAAGGTATTTTAATAAATATTTTTGGTGGAATAATGAGATGTGATGTCCTTGCTCAAGGCGTAGTTGATGCAGCAAAAGAAATGGATATAAATGTTCCTTTAGTGGTAAGGCTTGCTGGAACTAATTTTAAAGAGGGAAAGAAAATATTAGATAATTCTGGACTAAAATTAATTTCTGCTGAAAATTTAGATGATGCAGCAAAAAAGATCGTGAAAGCCATAAAATAAATATGTCTATCTTGGTTAATAAAAATACAAAAGTTATTTGTCAGGGTTTTACTGGGTCTCATGGAACATTTCATTCAGAACAAGCAATAAAATACGGAACAAATTTAGTTGGAGGAGTTACTCCCAAAAAAGGGGGACAAAAACATCTTGATCGACCTGTTTTTAATACTGTTCAAGAAGCAAAAAAAGAAACTGGAGCGAACGCTAGCATGATTTATGTTCCAGCAAAATTTGCCGCCTCAGCTATAATTGAAGCAATTGAATCTTCAATTGAAATTATAGTGTGTATTACTGAAGGTATACCCGTACAAGATATGTTAAAGGTTAAAGAGAAATTAAATTCTTCAAAAAGCAGACTCATAGGACCTAATTGCCCTGGAATAATTACACCAGACGAATGTAAAATTGGGATTATGCCTGGGATTATTCACAAAAAAGGAACTGTTGGAATTATATCAAGATCAGGCACTTTAACTTATGAAGCTGTTGCTCAAACTACAGAAAATGGATTGGGACAATCAACCTGTATTGGTATTGGTGGTGATCCAATAAATGGAACAAACTTTATTGATTGTTTAGATTTATTTTTAAATGACAAAGAAACCCAGTCTATTTTAATGATTGGAGAAATAGGTGGAACAGCAGAAGAAGAAGCTTCAGAATTTTTCAAAAATCACAAAATTAAAAAACCCATAGTAGGTTTTATTGCTGGAATTACAGCTCCACCGGGAAGAAGAATGGGTCACGCCGGAGCTATTATTTCAGGTGGCAAAGGAACAGCTCAAGACAAAATAAATAAAATGGAAGAATGTGGAATTACAATCGCAAAATCACCATCAGAAATAGGCAAAACATTATTAAATAAATTGTCTAATTGAAAAACTAATTTCACATAATATAATAATTATATTAAATTAATGTCTTCGTCTAAAAACATAGAATTTGAACAAACTTCATTTTTAAGCAAATCAAATAGTGCTTTCATTGAAGAAATGTACTCAAAATATGTTGAAAAAGATCCAACTCTTCCAGAAAGTTGGAAAAAATATTTTGAAACTTTGGGTGAGGATTTAAATTTAATTGCAAAAGAAATTGAAGGACCTAGCTGGCAAAAAAACAGAAAAAAAATAAACTTTGGTAAAAATTTTAGTAAAGAGAAAAACTTATACAATAATCAGGATGCTGAAAAAGAAAAAGCGAACACAATTAGAGCCATAGCTTTAATTAGAGCCTACAGAATTAGAGGTCATTTAATTGCTAATTTGGATCCACTTGGAATGATGGAAAGAAAATATCTTCATGAACTGCATCCATCCGACCATGGATTTATTAAAGAAGATTATGATAAAAAAATTTTCTTATATTCTTATTTGGATAAAGGTTACTCGACAGTTAATGAAATAATTTCCAGTTTAAAAAAGATTTATTGTTCAACAATTGGCGTTGAATATATGCATATTTCAGATCCAATAGAAAAAGTTTGGTTTAGGAATAGAATGGAGAAAGAGGAAAACCAACTTAAATTTACTGATATTGGAAAAAAAGCAATACTAAATAAAATTATTCAAGCCGAAGGCTTTGAAAAATTTTTAGCAAAAAAATACGTTGGAACAAAAAGATTTGGATTAGATGGGGCAGAGTCTTTAATTCCTGCAATGGAACAAATTATTAAAAGAGGAGGACAATTAGGAGTTAAAGAAATTAAAATTGGAATGCCACATAGAGGTAGATTGAATGTTTTAGCTAACGTATTACAAAAATCTTACAAAAGAATTTTTAATGAGTTTGCAGGAGAATTTGCCAATACAGTTGAAGATTCCGCTGGCGATGTTAAATATCATTTAGGCGCATCATCAAATAGAGAATTTGATGGCAATTCAGTGCATGTTAGTTTAACTGACAATCCTTCTCACTTAGAAGCTGTAGATCCAGTTGTTTTAGGACAAACAAGAGCAAAGCAATTTTTTCACAAAGATTCAAAACGAAATAAAGTAATACCAATATTGATTCATGGTGATGCTGCCTTTGCAGGACAAGGGGTAGTAGCAGAATGTTTTGCAATGTCGGGCCTACCTGGTCACAATACAGGAGGAACAATACATATAATTGTAAATAATCAGATTGGCTTTACGACAAGTCCTAGATTTGCAAGATCAAGCCCTTACCCTTCTGATCTAGGAAAAGTTGTTGACGCTCCCATATTACATTGCAATGGCGATGATCCAGAGGCAGTTATTTATTGTGCGAAGATTGCAATCGAGTTTAGATATAAATTTAATAAAGACGTTGTTATTGATATGATTTGTTATCGAAGATTTGGTCACAATGAAGGAGACGAACCTTCTTTTACTCAACCTTTAATGTATAAAAAAATTAGACAACACCCCACAACATTAAATGTTTATGGAAATAGACTTATTAAAGAAGGAAGTGTCAGTGCAGAACAATTTGAAAAAATGAAAAATGATTTTAAAAATCTTCTCGAAGAACAGTATAAAACTGCTAAAGATTATAAGCCTAAAATTGAATGGTATGAAGGAACTTGGTCAAGATACAGACCAGAAAAAGGAAAAGATAAGAGAGGAAAAAGTGGAGTTGACTTACCTAAAATTCAGAAAATTTCTGAAAAAATTAATACTATTCCTTCAACAGTAAATGTTCATAAAACAATTTCTAAAGTTTTAGATTTGAGAAAACAATCAGTTATTAAAAAAAAAGGAATAGACTGGGCATCAGCTGAATCATTGGCATTTGGCACTTTACTTGAAGAAGGTTTTCCTGTGAGGCTTGTTGGGCAAGATTCTGGAAGAGGAACATTCAGTCAAAGACATTCTGTTTTGAGAAATCAAATAGATAACTCTCGCTACATACCGTTAAATCATATTTCAAAAAATCAAAAAAATTTTGAAGTTGTTGATAGTTTTCTATCTGAACTTGCTGTTCTTGGATTTGAATATGGTTACAGTTTAGTTGAACCAAGTACGCTAACTATTTGGGAAGCACAATTTGGAGATTTTGCTAATGGTGCTCAAATAATTATAGATCAATTTATTGCATCAGGGGAAAGAAAATGGTCTAGAGCAAGTGGACTTGTAATGCTTTTGCCTCATGGATATGAGGGGCAAGGCCCAGAACATTCATCTGGAAGACTAGAAAGATTTTTACAACTATGTGCTCAGGACAACTTGCAAGTAATGAATTGTACAACTCCTGCAAATTACTTTCATGCTTTGAGACGCCAAATACATAGAGATTTTAGAAAACCATTAGTTATTATGACACCAAAATCATTATTAAGAAATAAGCTTTGCGTATCAAATTTAGAAGATTTTGGTAAAAAAAATTCTTTTCATAGAGTTTTATGGGATCACGCTATTGATCCAAAGGAAAGAGGTTTTATAAAACTTAAAAAAAGTGAAAAAATAAGAAAAGTCATTTTGTGCTCCGGAAAGGTTTATTTTGATCTTTTGGAAGAAAGAGAAAAATTAAAAAATGACGAAGTAGTAATATTTAGAATAGAACAGCTATATCCATTTCCTGTCAAACCTCTGGTTAAAGAGATTAAAAGATATGGTAAAAATGCAAAATTTTACTGGTGCCAAGAAGAACCAAAGAATATGGGTGCATGGCTTTTAGTGCGAGATTATATTCAATGGACATTAAAGTATATTGGAGCTAAAAATAAAGAAATCATGTATATAGGTAGAAATCCTGCAGCATCTCCAGCGACCGGATATGCTAAAAGGCATTTAGCACAACAGAAAGCAATAATAGACCAGGTGTTTGAATAAAAATGAGTGAAAAGATTGTAGTACCAGCATTAGGAGAGAGTATAACTGAAGCAACGGTAGCTAAATGGTTAAAAAATACTGGGGATAATATAGAGGCCGATGAACCAATAGTTGAGCTTGAAACAGATAAAGTTAATCTGGAAGTTCCATCTCCAGTTAATGGAATTTTAGGAAAAATTAGCGCAAATGAAGGTGAAGTTGTTCAAGTTGGTTCAACATTAGGTTTAATCAACTCAAATTCAAAGGGTCACGCTAACAACAATTTAAAAGAAAAGTTAGAAGATAAAGAAGAAAATAATGTTGTAAATATTGATATTGAAAAAAAGAAAGAACAAAAAGAAATTAGAATTTTTAAAGAAGAAGAAAAAAAAACTGAAGAAGAACAAAGTTCTATAGAAGAAAAACCTTTAGTTTTAACAAACGAAGTTGAAGAAAAAGTAGAAGTTAATCAAAATCTATCCCCAGCAGTAAGAAAAATAGTTGCTGAAAAAAAAATTGATGTAAAAACAATAAAAGGATCCGGAAAGGAAGGAAGAATATTAAAAGAAGATTTGATTAATTTGATGGGCGTTAACCCAGGCCCATCCGAGAGAAAAATTAAATATGGTCATGAAGAAAGAATTAAAATGACCAGATTAAGACAAACAATAGCAAAAAGATTAAAACAAGCTCAAGAAAATGCCGCTCTACTTACAACTTTTAATGAAGTAGATATGACTAATATTATTGAAATGAGAAAAGAAAATCAGGAAGATTTTAAACAAAGGTATGGAATTAAATTAGGATTTATGTCTTTTTTCGTAAAGGCCTCTGTGGTTGCTTTAAAAAATTTCCCAGCTGTCAATGCTGAAATAGAAGGTAGTGAAATAGTTTATAAAAATTATTATAACATAAGCTTCGCTGTAGGTACCGAAAAAGGGCTTGTTGTTCCAGTTCTAAGAAACTCTGACGAATTGTCTTTTGCAGATATAGAAAAAAATATAAAAAATCTTTCAGATAAAGCTAAAGATGGAAAATTGACCATTGAAGATTTGCAGGGAGGAACTTTTACGATTAGCAATGGAGGAGTTTATGGATCTATGCTTTCCACTCCTATCTTAAATTTACCTCAGTCGGGGGTACTAGGCATGCACAATATTGTTGATAGACCTATGGTAGTTGATGGTGAAATTAAAATTAGACCAGTTATGTATCTGGCTTTATCGTATGACCACCGAATAATAGACGGAAAAGACTCGGTATCATTTTTAAAAACTATAAAAGAGAATTTAGAAGATCCTAGAAGGTTATTTTTAAATATTTAAATGTCAGAAAAATTTCAAGCAGTTGTTATCGGCGGAGGCCCAGGAGGTTATGTATGCGCAATAAGATTATCACAACTAGGTATAAAAACAGCTTGCATAGATTCTAGAGGAACATTAGGTGGAACATGTTTAAATATAGGTTGTATACCATCAAAAAGCTTATTAAACTTGTCTGAAAATTTTCAAAAAACAAAAGACTTTTCTAATCTCGGAATAGAAATTGGTCAAGTTAAACTAAATTTAAACAAAATAATGCAAAATAAAAATAAGGCAGTAGATACTTTGACTAAAGGAGTAGAGTTTTTATTTAAAAAAAATAAAGTTTCTTATTACAAGGGAATTGCTAGCTTTAAATCTGCGAAAAAAATTTCAATAAAAGATGAAAAAAAAAAAGAAACTATAATTGAAGCGGAAAAGATAATTATAAGTACAGGCTCAGAACCATCATCATTGCCTGGTACAGAGTTTGATGAAAAGACTGTTTTATCTTCGACTGGGGCACTTTCTTTAGAAAAAGTACCAAAAAAAATGGTAGTGGTCGGCGGAGGTTATATTGGTTTAGAAATGGGCTCAGTTTGGTTAAGATTTGGTACTGAAGTACATGTTGTAGAATTTCTAGATCATATTATACCTGGAATGGATAGAGAAATTTCAAAAGAGTTTATGAAAATATTACAAAAACAAGGAATGAAATTTCATTTACAAACTAAACTAGAAAGTATCAAAAAAAATAATAGTGGAGCCAAAATTACAACAAAAGGTAAAGATGGAAAAAAAATTGATTTTGATTGTGATGTGGTATTAATTTCAGTCGGCAGAAAACCGAATACAAAAAATTTAAGTTTAGAAAAAATAAATATTATTTTAGATGATGAAAAACGAATAAAAACTAACAGTAATTTTGAAACAAATGTAAAGAATATTTATGCAATAGGAGATGTTATTTCGGGACCTATGTTAGCGCATAAAGCTGAAGAAGAAGGTATTGCTGTAGCAGAATTGATTGCAGGTCAATCGGGGCATGTTAATTATGATGTTATACCAGGAGTGATTTATACATCGCCAGAAGTTGCATCGGTTGGAAAAACAGAAGAACAATTAAAAGAATTAAACAAAAAATATAAAGTAGGAAAATTTCCTTTTTTAGCTAATTCAAGAGCCAAAGCTATCGATGAACCCGAGGGCTTTGTAAAAATACTGGTGGACGATAAAACAGACAAAATATTGGGCGTTCACATGATAGGACCTCACGCAGGTGAAATGATTGCAGAAGTAGCAGTTGCTATGGAATTTGGAGCAAGCGCAGAAGATATTGCTCGAACTTGTCACGCCCATCCAACTTTTTCTGAGGCTATAAAAGAAGCCGCATTATCTGTAGATAAAAGAGCAATACACTCTTAAAAAATTTTCATAATATACAAATATGAAAGTGCCGATTCTTTTGCCAAATATCTTTAACTATCCATTTACGTATCAGTCAGATTCGAATTTAAAAGTTGGTGAATATGTATTAGTTCCTTTTGGTAGAACAAAAATGACAGGTGTAGTTTGGAATCATTTTGAAACAGATAATCAAAAAAACTTTCATATAAAAAAAATTGTGAAAAAACTAAAAATCAAACCATTAAATGAGAAGACAATTAAGTTTTTAAACTGGTTTTCACAATACAATTTGATTCCAAAAGGAATGTCTTTAAAGCTGCATTTGTTAAGCAATGAAGGAGTGGAAGAAATGCCCGATAAAGAGTATGAAAGTTATAAATTAATAAAAAAAACAAATGATTTTAAACTTTCCGAAGAACAAGAGAAAAGTCTCGATCAATTAAAAATTAAAAATAAAGAATTTAGAGTTCATGTGCTTCAAGGAACAACAGGATCTGGTAAAACAATAGTATATTTTAATTCAATAAAAAATAAAATTGACAAAGGTTACCAAGGGCTAATTTTGTTACCAGAAATAGGATTAACATCTGAATTTGAGAAAAAATTTATAGATTTTTTTGGATTTGCTCCTGCAATTTGGCATTCTGGAATAACAAAAAAGAAGAAAAAAATTATCTGGGCTGGATTAAATAATGGAAAAATTAAAGTAGTTATTGGTGCAAGATCTGCATTATTTTTACCATTTAATAAATTAGGAATAATCGTTGTAGATGAAGAGCACGATCAATCATACAAACAAGATGAAGGTGTAATTTACAATGCTCGCGATATGGCAATTTCAAGAGCTTCTTTTGAAAATATACCAATAGATCTTGTCTCCGCAGTACCATCAATAGAAACTTATGAAAATATAAAAAAAAAAAAATATTCTTACTCTAGAATAATAAAAAGATATAAAAATGCTCAACTTCCCAAGCATCAAATTATTGATTTAAATAAATATAAACTAAACAATCAATCTTGGATTTCATCAAAAACAATAGAAAAAGTAAAATATCATTTAGAAAATGGTGATCAGGTTCTTTTTTTTATAAATAGAAGAGGATTTTCACCTTATGTTTTTTGCAAAAATTGCTTAAAAGTTTATTCATGTCCACACTGTTCAATTAATTTAGTTTATCATAAAAATAAAAAAAAACTCTTGTGTCACTATTGTGGTTTTGCATCAGATTTGAAAAGAAAATGCGATAGAAATATAAGTGGCAGTTGTAAATTTACTTTTAGTGGTCCTGGAGTAGAAAAAATTTCAGAAGAAGTAGAAAAATTTTTTCCCAATCATAAATCATTAATTTTTTCTAGTGACACAATGAATAAAAAATCATCTTCAAATGATTTACAAAAAATTATTGATAATGAAGTTAAAATTTTAATTGGTACACAATTAATATCTAAAGGTTATCACTTTCCAAATTTAAATTGTATTGTTGTTTTAGATATAGATTTATCATCTCTAGGTCATGATTTAAGAGGTGCAGAGAAAAATCTACAATTATATCATCAGCTTTCAGGAAGAGCAGGTAGAGCTGGAAAACCTGCAACTGTATATTTTCAAACCTATAATTTGCAATCTGATACAATTTCTAAAATTACAAATTCAGACCCATTTATATTTTTAGAAAATGAACTTCAATTGAGAAAGAAAAATAATCTACCACCATTCGAGAGGTTTATTTCTTTGATATTAACTTCTAAAAATGAAAAAAAATTGGAAAATGAATCTTATAGGCTTAAACGACACTTGCTGAAAAATTTAAATGATAAAATTTTAGGACCTATAAATGCACCTATTTATAAGATTAGAAAAAATTTTAGAAACAGGTTATTGATACGAAGCAAAAAGACTCATAAAATTCAAGAACCTCTTGCTTTGGCCTTAAAAAAATTTGAATTTTCGTCAGGAATGAAACTAACGGTTGATGTTGACCCAATAAGCTTTAATTAATTGTTAAAAAAAAAGCAATTTTGACAATCTGCAGCTTGAAGAGAATATTGTCATGTGCTACTTAAATCCAAAATTTTAAGGAAACTTGGAATATTAATAAGGGGCATAAATTGAGTAAAAATAAGAGTTTTTCAGGCACATCAGCGAATAGATATTCACTAGCGCTTTACGAATTAGCAAAAGAGTCTAATGAACTGGATGAAATAGAAAAAAATTGTTCTTCATTGATTAAATTAATATTTAATAGTGATGAATTTAAATCGTTAATAAAAAATCCCACTATAAAAAAAGAAGAACTACTTTCTACTGTTATAAAAATATCAGAGCAATACAAATTGAATATTTTATTAATTAAATTTTTAAGTTTTTTAATATCAAAAAGAAGATTTTTTTATGTTGAAAAAATATTAAAGGATTTTATTGAAACTTGCTCAAAAAAAAGAGGAGAAATGAAAGCTCAATTAACTTCAGCAAAAGAACTTTCAGAAAGCGAGATAAATAGCATTAAAGAAGAATTAACAAAAAATTTTAGTTCAAAAATAAAATTAAACTACAAATATGATGCAAGTTTAATTGGCGGGTTAGTAGTTCAAATAGGAAGCACAATGGTTGATACTTCAATTAAAAATAAATTACAAAAAATAGAAAATAGAATGATAGAGGCTTAAATGGAAATCAATCCTTCAGAAGTAACAAAAATATTAAAAGAACAAATAAAAAATTTTGGAGACAAAGCTGAAATAACTGAAGTGGGACAAGTTTTATCAGTAGGCGATGGCATAGCTAGAATTTATGGGCTTGATAATGTTCAGGCAGGAGAAATGGTAGAATTTGCTGATGGTTCAAAAGGTATGGCATTAAACTTAGAAAGTGAAAATGTTGGCGTTGTAATTTTTGGAGATGATAGGGCTATTAAAGAAGGAGACACTGTCAAAAGAACAGGAGCAATTGTTGATACCCCAGTCGGAAAAGAATTACTAGGAAGAGTTGTTGATGGATTGGGAAATCCAATAGACGGAAAAGGAGCATTAGATAAAGGTGTTAAAAGAAGCAGAGTTGAAGTTAAGGCTCCAGGAATCATTCCACGTAAATCGGTTAGTGAACCAATGCAAACTGGGCTTAAATCAATTGATAGTTTGGTTCCAATCGGAAGAGGTCAGAGAGAATTAATTATTGGTGATAGACAAACAGGCAAAACTGCAGTTGCTATTGATGCGATTATAAACCAAAAAAAAATAAACGAGTCTAATGATGAGAAACAAAAGTTATACTGTGTTTACGTAGCAATAGGTCAAAAAAGATCTACCGTTAGACAAATTGAAAAAACTTTAGAAGAAGCTGGAGCAATGGAATATACAACAATTGTTGCAGCAACTGCTTCAGATGCGGCTCCACTACAATTTTTAGCTCCTTATACTGGTTGTGCAATGGGAGAATATTTTAGAGATAACGGTATGCACGCATTAATTATATACGATGATCTTTCAAAACAAGCAGTTGCTTATAGACAAATGTCACTTTTACTAAGAAGACCTCCTGGAAGAGAGGCTTACCCAGGAGATGTATTCTATTTACATAGCAGGCTACTTGAAAGAGCGGCTAAGCTTAGTGATGAACATGGAGGAGGATCTTTGACAGCTCTTCCAATAATTGAAACACAAGGTGGCGATGTTTCTGCATTTATACCTACTAATGTAATTTCAATTACAGATGGCCAAATTTTTTTGGAAACAGAATTATTCAATCAAGGTATAAGACCAGCAATTAATGTAGGATTATCGGTTTCAAGAGTTGGATCTTCTGCTCAAACAAAAGCAATGAAAAAAGTTTCCGGATCTATGAAACTTGAACTTGCTCAATATAGAGAAATGGCAGCATTTGCTCAATTTGGGTCAGATCTAGATGCTTCTACTCAGAAACTTTTAAACAGGGGTTCTAAATTAACTGAACTATTAAAACAAAAACAATACTCACCTATGACTGTGGCTGAGCAAGTAATTTCAGTATTTTGCGGTGTTAAAGGTCATTTAGATGACATTGAACAAAAAAATATTGCTGATTTTGAAAATAAAATTATAGAAAAATGTAAATCTGAAAAACCAGAAATTTTAGATTCAATATCAAGTTCGGGCAAACTTGAAGATGGTGCAGAAAAATCTTTAAACGAAGTTATCACTGAACTTAAAAAAAACTTTAATTCCTAGAAAATGGCAAGTTTAGACGATTTAAAAAAAAGAATATCAAGTGTTAAATCTACTCAAAAGATTACAAAGGCAATGAAAATGGTTGCTGCATCTAAATTAAGAAGAGCTCAAGAAAGCGCAGAAAAAGGAAGGCCATATTCAGATAAAATGAATAATATTATTCTTAATCTTTCAAATAGTATTTCTGATAAAGAAAATTCTCCTAAACTACTTGCGGGCTCAGGTGAAGACAAAGTTCATTTATGTATTGTTATGACTTCTGATAGAGGTTTGTGCGGAGGGTTTAATACAAACATAATTAAAAAAGCCAAATCATATTTCCAAAAAATACTAGACGCAGGGAAAATCTTAAAAATTATTACCGTTGGATCAAAAGGTTATGATCAATTAAAAAGAACCTATAAAGAGAATATAATCGAAAAAATTTCTTTCAAAGAATCTAAAAATGTAAATTATTTTGATGCTGACAAAGTAGGAAAAATAATTATTGATAAGTTTGAAAAAAAAGAATTTGATGTATGTGCAATTTTTTATAACGAATTTAAAAATGTAATAACTCAAATACCACAAGAACAACAAATTATTCCTTTAAAAGCTTCTGAATCAGAAGGATCTTCAACTGAAGATAATTATGAATTTGAACCTGAAGAAGATGAAATTTTAAGCAATTTGCTGCCTAAAAATATTTCCACTCAGATTTTTAAAGCAATGTTAGAGAATTCAGCTAGCGAACAAGGTTCAAGAATGAGTGCAATGGATAACGCAACCAGAAACGCAGGTGAAATGGTTGACAAGCTTACTATTCAGTATAATAGAAGTCGTCAAGCAGCAATTACTAAAGAACTAATTGAAATTATATCAGGAGCAGAAAGTTTATAATTATGAAAAAAGGAAAAATTACACAGATTATTGGAGCGGTAGTAGACGTTAAATTTGATGGAGAGCTACCAGAAATATTAACTGCATTAGAGTGTGATAATAGTGGCAATAGACTAGTTTTAGAAGTTGCACAACATTTAGGAGAATCAAGTGTAAGAACAATCGCTATGGATGCAACAGAAGGTTTGAAAAGAGGCGACGAAGTAACTGACACTGGAGCTCCAATAAAAGTTCCTGTTGGACCAGAAACTCTAGGAAGAATTATAAATGTAATTGGTGAACCTATTGATGAAAAAGGTGAGGTTAAGACTAAAGAAAGTTGGCCCATTCATAGACCAGCACCAGAATTTAATGACCAATCTACAGAAACAGAAATTTTAGTAACGGGAATTAAGGTAGTAGACTTATTAGCTCCTTACGCAAAGGGCGGAAAAATTGGTTTATTTGGTGGTGCAGGAGTAGGAAAAACAGTTCTTATTATGGAATTGATTAACAATGTCGCGAAAGCGCATGGAGGCTTTTCAGTTTTTGCAGGAGTTGGTGAAAGAACTAGAGAAGGAAATGACCTTTATCACGAAATGATAGAGTCAGGAGTAATTAAGCCAGAAGGTACGGGTTCAAAAGCCGCATTAGTTTATGGTCAGATGAACGAACCACCAGGAGCAAGAGCTAGGGTAGCACTATCAGGATTAACAGTTGCTGAATATTTTAGAGATCAAGAAGGTCAAGATGTACTTTTTTTCGTAGACAACATATTTAGGTTTACTCAAGCTGGCTCTGAAGTTTCTGCATTATTAGGAAGAATTCCTTCTGCTGTAGGATATCAGCCGACATTAGCTACCGACATGGGAAATCTTCAAGAAAGAATTACTACCACAAACAAAGGTTCTATTACATCTGTTCAAGCCATATATGTTCCGGCAGACGATTTAACAGATCCAGCACCTGCTACATCTTTTTCACACCTAGATGCAACAACAGTATTATCTAGACAAATAGCGGAGATAGGAATTTATCCAGCTGTAGACCCACTAGATTCAACTTCTAGAATTTTAGACCCAAGAATAGTTGGAGAGGAGCATTATAGGGTTGCTAGGGAAGTTCAAAAAGTTTTACAAACTTACAAGTCTTTACAGGATATTATTGCAATCTTAGGTATGGATGAACTGTCTGAGGAAGACAAATTAACTGTGGCTAGAGCTAGAAAAATTCAAAGATTTTTATCACAACCTTTCTTTGTTGCTGAAGTATTTACTGGTTCTCCAGGAAAACTTGTTGATCTAGAATCTACGATTAAAGGCTTTGATGCAATTTGCAAAGGTGAATACGATCATTTACCGGAGGCAGCTTTTTATATGGTGGGAACAATAGAAGAGGCAGTTGAAAAAGCTGAAAAAATGGCAAAAGAGGCAGCAGCATAATGAGTGAAGGTTTTAAGCTTGAAATAGTAAATCCAGAAAGTTCATTTTTGTTAAAAGAAAAAGTTTCAGAGGTAGTGGTACCAGCTTTTGAAGGCGATATGGGAATATTAAAAGATCATATATCAATAATATCTTTTTTAAAACCCGGGTTAGTTAAAATTTTTGAAGGCTCAAATGAAGAAACTTACTATGTTGATGATGGAATAGTAGAATTTAAGAACAATTGTTTATCAATATTAACAAGCAATATTTTTGATATTAAAAAAATCGACAAAAATGTTATAAGAGATATTTTGACTAAAGCAGAACAAGACACCAAAAAAAAAGATATTTCCGATCAAAGCAAATACTTAATTGATCAAAAGATTGAAGTTTTAAAAAACCTAACTTTAAATTAGCTTAATATTTTTGATATTTCTTGCTTAAGATTTTTGTAAACGTTTAGCTTAAAACTTACAGCTATATTTGTTAAATCTTCTAAATCAATCCATTTCCATTCTAAGAATTCAGGTTTTTTAGTATTTATATTAATTTCTGATTCATTTCCAATAAACCTCATAACAAACCATTTTTGTATTTGACCTTTAAATTTACCCTTCCAAATAATTCCTATTAATTCATCGGGCAAAATGTAAGTTTGTTTTTTGTCAATTTCCTGAACTAGTTCTACACTTTCTATGCTGGTTTCTTCTTTTAATTCTCTTAAAGCAGCATCATAATAGTCTTCACCTTTATCAACGCCCCCTTGAGGCATTTGCCAAAAGTTTTTTGGGTTGTCAATTCTTTTAGCTACAAATATTCTATTTTCATTATTTAATAGAACAATACCAACTCCATTTCTGTAAGGGAGTTTTTTAAAGTTTTTTTCTTTTTTATTCATTGAGAAGCTTTAATGCAAATTTAAGTTGATTATCGCTTTTCGTGTTTATTTTGAAATCGTCCGTTTCTTCAGCTATTTCAATATCTGGCACTACTCCTACTTCCGAAATAGATTTTCCTGATGGCAAATAGTATTTTGATATAGTTAATCTTATAGCTCCTTTGTTTTTCAAAGGAATAATCGATTGAACAGATCCCTTGCCATAACTTTGTTCACCAAGAAGTATAGCTCTTTTATGATCTTTTAAGGCACCAGCTACAATTTCTGATGCTGAAGCTGATCCGTAATTAATTAAAACGATTAAAGTTTTTCCATCGATTATGTCACCTTTTTTTGCAAAAAATTTTTTATTTTCTAATTTGTTTCTACTTTTAGTAGATACGATCTCACCTTCATTTAAAAAAAAATCTGATATTTTTATAGCTTGCGAAAGCAATCCACCTGGGTTGTTTCTTAGATCTAAAATATAACTTTTTACACTTTTGTTTTTTTTTATTTCATTAAGTTTATTTTTAATTTGATCGCTGCTATTTTCATTAAACGCATTTAATCTCAAATAACCTACTTCATTGTCTAAGATTTCAGATTTTACAGACTGAATTTTGATAATTTCTCTTTTTATGTTAAAAATTAATGCTTTTTTAACTCCTTTTCTTCTTACTGTAATTTCTATATCAGTTCCAACCTTTCCTCTCATTAACTCCACAGCTTCTGATAATGATTTTCCTTGAACTTGAGTATCATTAATTTTAACGATGTAATCACCTGCTTTTACACCAGCTCTAGAAGCTGGAGTATCATCAATTGGTGAAATTACCTTTACTACACCAGCTTCCATCCCAACTTCAATTCCTAAACCACCAAACTCTCCACTAGTTTCGGTCTGCATATTCAATAACATTTCTGGTGACATGTAGGATGAATATGGGTCTAGTGATTGTAAGACACCATCAATAGCTGCATCCATAACTTCACTTTGGTCAATTTCTTCTACATATTCATTGTTGATTTTATTTAGTACTTCACTAAACAAATCAATTTTTTGATAGAGCTTTGTATTGTTAGTGGCAAAACTTTTACTAAAATAAAATAAAAATAAAATTAGTATAATTTTAATATATTTTTTCATATTGTAATTTTTTCTTTTGGTATTAATTCAGACCACATTTTTTCTAATTCATAAAATTTTCTTTTTTCCGGGTTAAAAATATGAACAATTAAGTCTATGCCATCAATTAGTTTCCATTCATTACTTTCCGAGCCTTCTATTTTGCAATTTTTAATTCCGCTATTTTTAAATTTTTCTAGAACTTGTTCTGACAAGGCTTGAATGTGTCTAGAAGATGTGCCGCTTGCTATTATCATGTAGTCTGCTATTGAACTTTTATTTGCAAGATCTATACTAATTACATTTAATGCTTTATTATTATCTAAGGTCTTTAAAATTGTTTCTTTTAGATTTTTAATTTTATCCATTAATTAACAAAACCTTATCAAATTTTTCTTAATTTTGAAGATGAAATATTAACTTTTTTAAAATTCACAAATTTCAAATTCTTTTGTTTTAACTGTTTAAAAGCAATTGATTTTAAAGATTTTAATTTATAGCCCATTCTATCAAAAACTAAAATATTACATTTTTGTGAAATTAATTTCCATTTGTACCACTTGTGAAATTTAACAAGATTATCTGCACCAATAATTAAAAATATTTTGCAATTATTTTTACTTTTTATGTAATTTATTAAATTAATTGTTCTATTTGATTTAATTTTATCTTCAAAATATCTAATTATAATAAATTTTTTAAATTTTGTTATTTTTTTTGATAATCTAATCCTTTCTTTCAAACTTAAATTGCTTTTTTTTTTAAAAGGATTTTTTTTAGTAATTGCCCAAATTATATTGTTTAGTTTAAATTTTCTTTTAGCCTTTATAGATATTGCAAGATGTCCTTTATGTGGAGGATCGAAACTACCACCCAATAATCCAATATTTTTTATTATTTTTTTATTCTTTATTTTCAATTTTATTTCCTGATATGGCCTTTTCCATGGACTTCATACTTATATGAAATTAATTGCTTTAAACCAACCGGACCTCTTGGTGGTAGTTTATTTGTTGAAATTCCAACTTCGCCTCCAAATCCAAATTCTCCACCATCAGCGAATTGAGTTGACGTATTATGCATAACTATTGAACTGTTAATATTTTTAATAAATTTTTGTGCAGTTTTTTTATTTTTTGTAATTATAGACTCCGTATGCATTGTACCATATTTATTAATATGTTTTATTGCTTCTTCACAATTGTTAACACATTTTGCAGATATTGTAGAAGACAAATATTCTGTAGACCAATCGCTTTTTTTTGCTGGGTATATTTTTCCTTTAAAAAATTTTCTTATCAAATTGTCTCCTATAATTTTGCAATTACTGTTCTGCAAATTTTTTAAAACTGTATTGCAAAATTTTTTAGCAATTTTTTTGTGGAACAAAACTGTTTCTGTTGCACCACATATACTAGTATTTCTTAGTTTAGCATTATGAAGAACTTTGGTAGCCATTTTTAAATCTGCATCTTTATCAATATATGTGTGACAAATTCCTTCTAAATGACCAATTATTGGCAGCTTAGATATAGCTTGAACTCTTTTAACTAAACCTTTACCACCTCTTGGTATAATGACATCAATTTCGTCGGTCATTTTGGCCAGCATGAAGTCTACTATTTTTCTATTTCTATTATTTATAAATTGAATAAAGTTTGGGTTTACTTTATTGACCATCAAGGCTTTTCTAAATAGTGAAGATAAAATTTTATTAGTATTTATTGCTTCTGAACCACCTCTTAAAATCACGGCGTTTCCTGACTTAAAACATAA
>CACFBW010000018.1 GCA_902564565.1 uncultured Pelagibacteraceae bacterium
AATAGAAGAACATTTCCAACTCTAAATTAAAATGCTCTCCATGCTTCTCCGTAAAGATTAACCATTTCCTTTACAGAGGGCACTCTTGGATTGAGGCCAGGAGCACCAGATATTTCTGCATCTGTTGCCATATTTTCTAGCTGATCCTCAAAATTCTTTTGATCTATTCCGAAATCTTTCATTGATGGTACTTCAAAATCTTTATTCATTTTATAAAGACCACTTAACAATTTTTTACATGCAATATCATCATCATCATCACTTAAAGCAAATTTTCCTGCTCGACTACAATCTGCATAACGGCTTTTAGCATGCTCAACTGAAAATTCAGTAATTGTTGGTAATAACATTGCGTTACTTAATCCATGAGGAACCTTAAAATTGCTTCCAAGTGGTCTACTCATGCCATGTACCAAGCATATTGATGCATTTGAAAAAGCTAAGCCTCCTAAAGTTGCTGCAAGCATTAAACCTTCTCTAGCTTTTATATCTTTAGGATTTTTTTCAACAGCATATATATTTTCAGTAACAAGTCTTATTGTATCAAGTGCCATTCTATCTGAAAATAAAGTTGCCTTCTTGCTAACATAAGCCTCAATACCATGGGTTAAAGTATCAATTGCACTATCAATTGTTAGTCTTCTTGGCTTGGATAAAGTTAATTCATAATCTATTATAGAAACTATTGGAACAAACCCTTCTCCTCTACATGATATTTTTTCTAGATTGTTAGTTCTTGTGTCAATAATAACTGCATGGTGAGTAACTTCTGATCCTGTTCCTGCAGTTGTTGGTATAGCAATAATTGGTAAACCTTTTTTATCAAAAGTTCCTGGTGGTTTATAATCTTGTATATCATTGCTGTACTGCGAAAGAACAGCTATAGCTTTAGCTGTATCTATTGGGCTTCCTCCCCCAAAGCCTATAACAGCATCATTTTTGTTTTTTTTTAAAACATCTATTCCATTTAAAACAACTTTATCTGTAGGATCTGGAATTGTCTCTTCAAAAACATTGGACTTCAAGCCTGCTTTATTTAAAACATCTTGCAATTTTTTAACATATCCAAATTGCACCATTTGTTTGTCAGTAACAATTAATAGCGATTTTACAGATCCTATAATTTTGATAATCTCGGGGAGCTGATTTAAACTTCCTTTTCCTATTTGAAGATATCTAGGTACGCAAATTCTTACATTGTCTCTCAAAATTTTCCTCCCCCACAAAAAAAAATTTTATAATTTAAGCCTATATAAAATTAGGAGTCAACAGTATAAAAGGAGTTGAAACGGTAAAATTCTTGCTATAAGTTTAATTATAAATAAAAAAAACTTCATGGAAAAAATAAGTCATTTCATTGACGGTAAAATTTACACTAATAATAAATCAAGAAAAGGAAAAGTATTCAATCCAGCGACAGGAGAACAAATTGCTGAAGTTGAGTTAGCAAGCAAGGAAGTTGTTAACATGGCTGTTGAAAGTTCTTCTAAAGCTTTTTTGAAATGGTCAAAAACTACTCCAATAACAAGAGCAAGAATTTTTTCAAAGTATAAAGATTTATTAGTTGAAAATATGAATGAGTTAGCTGAGCTAGTTTCAAAACAACATGGTAAAACTATCCCTGATGCAAAAGGTTCTATACAGAGAGGAATTGAAGTTGTTGAATATGTAACTGGAATTACATCTTCTTTAAAAGGTGAACATTCGTCTAATGTTGGAACAAATGTTGACTCTCATACATTGCGTCAACCCCTCGGGGTTTGTGCCGGAATAACGCCGTTTAACTTTCCTGCTATGGTTCCAATGTGGATGTTTCCTGTAGCTATAGCATGTGGTAACACTTTTGTTCTAAAACCTTCTGAAAAAGACCCAAGCTGTCCCTTAAAGCTCGCTGAACTTGCAATTAAAGCAGGTTTTCCTGCTGGAGTATTAAATTTAGTTAACGGAGATAAAGAAGCAGTTGATTCATTGCTAGAAAATAAAATCATACAAGCTATTAGTTTTGTGGGCTCTACTCCAATTGCCGAATATGTTTACCACACAGGAACAAAAAATAATAAAAGAATTCAAGCGCTTGGTGGTGCAAAAAACCATATGGTTATCATGCCAGATGCAGATGTAGACAAAACAACAGATGCTATTATTGGTTCAGCTTTTGGATCAGCTGGAGAAAGATGTATGGCTATTTCAGTTGCAGTATGTGTTGGAAAACAAACAAAAGAAAAAATAAAAAATAATTTATTAGAAAAAACTGCAAAATTAAATGTAGGTCCATATACAGATGAAAAAACTGATTTTGGTCCACTCAGTAGTGAAGCACACTACAAAAAAGTTTTAGGATATATTGATAGTGGAGAAAAAGAGGGGGCAAAATTACTTGCGGATGGAAGAGTTTTTAAAAAACAGGGTTATGAAAATGGATATTTTGTCGGACCTACAATTTTTGATGATGTAAAACCAAATATGAAAATCTATAAAGAAGAAATATTTGGCCCAGTATTAAGCATGATGACAACTGAAAAATATGAGGATGCTTTACAACTGGTTAATGATCATGAATTGGGTAATGGCGCTGCTGTTTTTACAAGAAGTGGAAACATAGCCAAACATTTCACTGAAAATGCAAAAATTGGTATGATAGGAGTAAACGTACCAATACCTGTTCCAGTTGCTTATCATAGCTTTGGTGGATGGAAAAGATCGTTATTTGGGGATCATTCAATTCACGGTCCAGATGGTGTTAGATTTTATACAAAATTAAAAACAGCAACAATTACCTGGAACGAAGACAATGCCGGTCCAGAGTTCACTATACCTGTTTTATCTTAAATTAAATAATTAGCCTGTAACTAACATTTTTTTTATTTCAGCAATTGCTTTTGCTGGATTAAGTCCTTTTGGACAAGCGTTAGTACAATTCATTATTGTGTGACATCTATAAAGTTTAAGTTCATCAGCTACTTTTTTTAATCTTTGCTCTCTATCTTCATCTCTACTATCTATAATCCATCTATAGGCTTGGAGTAAAACAGCAGGACCTAAATATTTATCTCCATTCCACCAATAACTGGGGCAAGATGTAGAGCAACATGCACACATTATACATTCGTAAAGCCCATCCAATTTTGATCTATCTTTTGTTGATTGTAAATTTTCCTTATTATCATCTTTTTTAGAATTTTTTAACCATGGCTCAACAGAATGGTACTGTTTATACAAAGTGTTTAAATCTCCTATTAAATCTTTTTGAACTTTTAAATGGGGCAAAGGATAAATGTTAATATCTCCTTTTATTTCTTTATGAGGTTTTGTGCACGCTAAACCATTTTTCCCATCCATGTTCATTGCACATGAGCCGCAGACACCGTGGGCACATGATCTTCTATAGGCTATAGATGGATCAATTTCATTTTTAATTTTATTTAAAAGGTCTAATATTTTTGATGGGCAATTATCCATATCAACTTCATAAGTATCTATGCGTGGGTTTTCACCAGTAGAAGGGTCCCATCTATAAATATTAACTTTTCTGATATTTTTGGATCCAGTTTTATCTTTGTAATATTTTCCTTTTTGAATTTTTGAATTTTTAGGTAAATTTATTTGTACCATTAATAAACCCTTTCTTGTGGAGGAAAGTACTGTACTTCGTTTGACAACGTAGACTTGTGCACTGGTCTATAGGAAATTTTCGTTTCACTTCCTTTACAAAAAGATAATGTGTGATTCATAAAATTATTATCGTCTCTTTTAGGATAATCTTCTCTTGCGTGAGCTCCTCTACTTTCTTTTCGTTCATATGCTGAATCTATTGTGACTATAGCCTGTCTAATTAAGTTATCAAATTCCAGAGTTTCAACCAAATCAGTATTAAAAATTAAAGACTTATCTTTTACCGATATTGAATCCATCCCCTCATATGGTTTTCTGATTTCTTGAACACCTTCTTTCAAAGTTTTTTCAGTTCTAAACACAGCACATTTTGACTGCATTGTTTTTTGCATGGCTAACCTTAAATCTGCTGTTCTGTTAACTCCATTGCCATTTCTTAATTTCTCGAATCTATTTAAGCATTTGTCAGTTTCGGTTTTAGAAATTTCTTCATGTGGAGTTCCCGTTTTTACTATTTCTGCAGCTCTTTTTGCTGCTGCTCTTCCAAAAACCACTAGATCGATTAACGAATTTGATCCTAACCTATTTGCTCCATGCACAGAAACACATGCTGCCTCACCAATTGCCATAAGTCCAGGAACTGTTTTTTCAGATCCATCTACAGTTATAACTTCAGCTTTATAATTTGTAGGAATTCCTCCCATATTGTAGTGTACTGTTGGAACAACG
Source organism: uncultured Pelagibacteraceae bacterium (assembly GCA_902564565.1). GTDB lineage: Bacteria > Pseudomonadota > Alphaproteobacteria > Pelagibacterales > Pelagibacteraceae > Pelagibacter. The sequence goes on from CACFBW010000018.1 coordinate 4,342, forward strand.
GGTATTGGTTCTTTAGTTACATCAACATCTGCAAACAATCTTGAAGACTCTGAGATTCCCGGCAGTCTTTCCTCAATAACTTTTGGATCCAAGTGATTTAAATGAAGATGAACGTGATCTTTTTCTTTTCCCACTCCTCTTCCTTCATTAATTTCAACAGCTATAGATCTGCTTACTACATCTCTAGATGCAAGATCTTTAGCTTTTGGAGCATATCGCTCCATAAATCTTTCTCCTTTAGAATTTAACAGATATCCACCTTCTCCTCTAACACCTTCTGATATTAAAGTGCCATGGCCATAAATTCCTGTTGGATGAAATTGAACAAATTCCATATCTTGTAAAGGTAATCCTGCTCTTAAAACCATAGCATTTCCATCTCCTGTGCAAGTATGAGCAGATGTTGAAGAATAATATGTTTTTCCATATCCCCCTGTAGCAATTATCGTTATATGAGCCCTAAATCTATGAATGGTTCCATCATTTAAATTCCAAGCTATTAAGCCTTTGCACTCTCCATTTTTCATTAAAAGATCCAATGCAAAATACTCGATGAAAAACTCTGTATTATGTTTCAATGCTTGACCATACATAGTGTGGAGTATTGCATGACCAGTTCTGTCTGCTGCTGCACAAGTTCTTTGAACTGTTTCATTTCCATAATTTTTAGTCATTCCACCAAAAGGTCTCTGATAGATTTTTCCATCTTTTGTTCGGCTAAATGGAACTCCATATCTTTCTAATTCCAAAACTGCTCTCGGGGCTTCCTTGCATAAATATTCAATACAGTCTTGATCGCCTAACCAATCTGATCCTTTGACTGTGTCATACATGTGCCATCTCCAATCATCTTCTCCCATATTTCCTAAAGCTGCTGAAATGCCACCTTGGGCTGCCGAAGTATGACTTCGAGTTGGAAAAACTTTTGATATACATGCTGTTTTTAATCCAGCCTCACTAAGACCAACTGCAGCTCTTAAGCCTGCACCTCCAGCTCCAAGAACAACAACGTCATATTCGTGCTCTATAATTTGATATGAGTTCATAAGCTTAATTTATATAATAAAAGTATTGTTAATATTGGAATTATTATAGCAAACAAATAAAGCAATCTATTTGCGACATTTTTTAATTTTTCATTCTCAATATAGTCTTCAAAAACCTCGCTAATACTTAGCGCAGAATAAAAATAAGCAAAAATAACAAATAATGAAAATAAAAATTTTGTTGGTTGACTATTAAAAAATAATAAAACTTCTTCATAAGTTTTATCGTAGAACGATACTAGATTAAGCAAAAACCATATCATTAATGGAACTAGTATGATCGAACTTATTTTTAAAAATATCCATTTCTTAGTTGCATTAATCATAGAAATAAACTTTTTCCTAAAATAAAAATAAAAACTGTTAAAATAAAAGATCCAAAAATAACTATAAGGCCAGTTATATTTGAAGTTTTTAACTCAAACCCTAATCCTAAATCCCAAAATAAATGTCTAATTTCACTTAAAATTTGAAAAGAAAAAGACCAAACTGTACCTATAATTATAAATTTTCCAAAAAAAGTTTTAAAAAAATTCTGTATTAATTCATAATTAGAATCTCCTAAAAGTAAAAGCGCTGCCCAAAAACAAATTAAAGTTATAATTGCTATATTTATAATTCCAGTTATTCTATGACAAATTGAAACCAAAGATGATATGTGCCAATTATAAATTTGAATATGCGGTGATAAAGGGTTGTTGTCTTTCATTATTTATTTTTTATGTAAGCTTCAGCTATTTCTACAGCATTTAAAGCTGCCCCTCTTAACAAATTATCAGAAACACACCAAAGATTAATTGTATTTTTATTAGTATTATCTTTTCTAATTCTAGAAATGAAAGTTTCATTTTTTCCTTCAGCTTCTACTGGGGTAATGTATCCACCGTCTTTTCTATCATCAATAACTTTACATCCATCGGCATTATCTAAAGCTTCAACAATTTTTTCTAAAGTAAATGATTTTTCAAATTCTATATTTAATGACTCTGCATGTGAAACCAACACGGGAATTCTTACACATGTTGCTGTCAATTCTATTTTATTATCTAAAATCTTTTTTGTTTCATTAACCATCTTTACTTCTTCTTTAGTATACCCTTCTTCAACAAATATATCGATATGAGGAATCGCATTAAATGCGATTTGTTTAGTAAAATTTTTTGAACTAATTTTTTTATTTTCTAATGAAAGTTTAGTTTGTGCTACCAATTCGTCCATTGGTGCTTTTCCAGCTCCAGACGTAGATTGATAAGTAGAAATAACTACTCTTTTAATATTAAATAAATCATGCAATGGTTTTAAAATTATAACAAGTTGAGCCGTCGAACAATTTGGGTTTGCAACTATATTTTTCTTCATATTTTTTATATCATTTGAATTAACCTGAGGAACAATTAAAGGAACATCAGGGTCCATTCTAAAATGACTTGAATTATCTATAACAACCGAATGTTTTGCTGCAATTGGAGCATATTTTTCAGAAATTTTTCCTCCTGCAGAAAAAAAAGTAATTTTAGCTTTTGAAAAATCAAAGCTTTCTAAATTTTCAACTTCAATTTCTTTACCTTTGAATTTTAATTTTGATCCCGCACTTTTAGATGATGCAACCAGATATAAATTATCTATAGAAAAATTTTTTTTTTCTAAAACTTCAATAATTTTTCTCCCAACATTTCCTGTTGCTCCTACTATCGCTATATTCATGATGATTTAGTTATACTAAATGAAAGGTAAATCGCAAACTTTTCCCTCAAAAACATCACCGTTTATTGATATTTTAAATGTTTGGGAAATTTCACAATAGGGTTTATCCAACATTGCAATTCCTATTACCTTTTCAAAATGTGGTGAATAAACTCCTGATCTTAACTCGCCAATCTTTAAATTTTTTTCATTAGTAAGATCAATAGATTTTGATACATTTATCTCTTTTGATTCAATTATTACTCCCATCAACTTTCTTGCAATACCCTTTTTTCTAACTTCTTTTAATTTTTCTTTGCCAAGAAAATTTACCTCTGTATCTAAATTTACATATTTATCTAAACCACATTCAAGTGGATTGTCATTATTATCCATATCATTTCCATATGATAGTAAGGCACTTTCAATTCTCTCAATTAAATTTGGACATCCGGGTTTTACATTAAATTCTTTCCCAACTTCAAATAATTTGTCATATAAAGCTAATCCAGATTTTGTATTTTCGACATAAATTTCATAACCGCCTTGTTTTGACCAGCCAGACCTTGCAATCAAATGTTTTGCTCCATCAAATTCAAAATAATCAAAACCAAAAAATTTTATTTCGGTAATTTTTTTACCAAATATCTTTTCCATAAGTGTGAAAGATTTTGGCCCTTGAACTGCTAATATATCTACATTGGGCTCCAATATTTTAACATCAAAATTATTTCCAATGGCCAAACCTTTTGCAAATAATATTACATCTGAATCTGCTATTGATAACCACCAACGATCTTCTCCTAACTTTAAAATTACTGGATCATTAATCATTCCTGCTCTGTCGTCAATAATTGGGCAGTAATAACATCTTCCTACTTTAGATTTTGAAAGATCTCTACAAGTCATCAATTGAACTAATTTTGCAGAGTCTTTTCCCAAAATTTCAACTTGTCTTTCCCCTGCAACATCCCAAACCTGTACATATTCTTTTAAATGATGATATGAATCTTCTAACGAGCCAAATGCAGCAGGTAAAAGCATATGATTATAAACTGAGTATGCGGTTACACCCTGATTCTCAATTCTTGAAGTATAAGGTGTACTTCTAAGTCTTCTTGATTTCGCAACAAAATAATTTTTCATTTATTTTTTTTTATAAATTCTTTTACTAATTGTCTCATTTCAAATGCTTTTTCAAAAAGTATCATATGACCACAATTTGAAATAATTTTGGTTTCACAATTTTTTATCTGCTCTGACATTTTAACTCCAACCTTAACTGGCACCATTTTGTCTAGATCTCCAAAAATACATAATGTTGAACAATTAATTTTTTTAATTGCATTTTCGCCATCCTTATAATTATTGCAGGCATTTAAGTCTACTGCTAATACTTCTCTGATAGCTCTTGCAGAATTGACAATTTTTTTAACTGGATTCCCTCCTATAAAAGCTTTCGAGCCTTCATAACCCCATTTCATCATTAGCAAAACTGCTTTCTCGTCTCCAGATTCAGCCAAATCTATAAGATCTTTGTTGACTGGCATTTTGTTCGATCCAGCAACTAAAATTAACTTATCAATTAATTCTGGATATCTGTAAGAAAAGTCAATTCCTACGAGGCTTCCTTGTGAATGTCCCATAAAACTAATTTTGGAAATATCTAAAACATTAATTAAAGATTTTACCCAATCAGAAATTTCTTCAATAGATTTTAAAGAGGGACCCTCAGATTCTCCATGACCTGGCAGATCTACAGATAGAACATTAAATCCATTAGCCGAATAAAATTGCTCATGAAGGGACCAAACTATATGTGTAAGTCCGCTACCATGCATCAATAAAATTGATGGCTTTTTTTTATCAATATTCATGCCGCTAGTGGACACGAATACGTCTTTATTATCGACGTTTAAATTCAGTTGAACTCCTTAGCCTTTTTTCTTAATTCAAATTTTTGGATTTTTCCTGTAGATGTTTTTGGAAGCTCACAGAATTCAACTTTTTTTGGAACTTTAAAGCTTGCAAGAGTTTCCTTACAAAAAGAAATTAACTCTTTTTCTGTAACTGGTTTATCTTTAACCATTTCTATAAATGCACAAGGTACTTCTCCCCATTTTTCATCGGGTTTTGCAACTACTGCAGCAATAGATACTGAAGGATGTTTCGCTAATGTATTTTCTATCTCAATTGATGATATATTTTCTCCACCAGAAATAATTATGTCTTTAGATCTATCCTGTATTTTTACATAACCGTCTGGATGCATTACTGCCAAATCCCCGGTATGAAACCATCCATCTTTCATTGCCTTATCCGTAGCATCTTTATCTTTAAAATAGCCTTTCATTACTACATTTCCTCTTATCATTATCTCGCCAATTGTTTTGCCATCCCTTGGAACTTCCTTCATAGTTTCTGGGTCCATAATCGTTACACCTTCTGTATTAGGATATCTTACTCCTTGTCTAGCTTTAATCTCATTTTGTTTTTCCTCTTCTAATTCTTCCCATGCCTCATTCCATGCACATTGTGTTACATGTCCATAGGTTTCAGTTAAACCATAAACATGCATTACTTCGAAACCAAGACTTTTCATTTTTTTAAAAATAATACTTGGTGGCGGGGCTCCAGCAGTTAATACATAAACCTTGTGCTTTAATTTTTTACGATCGCTTTCCGGCGCTCCGGTAATCATGTTTAATACAATTGGTGCGCCTCCAAAATGAGTTACATTATATTTTTCGATTAGTTCAAAGATTTTTTTAATATCAATATTTCGAAGACAAATTGTTCTTCCATTTAACATGGGTACAGTCCAAGGATAACACCATCCATTACAATGAAACATAGGTACGATAGTCAAAAAATTTAATCTATTAGGCATGTTCCAAGCTACAGCACTACCAGTAGACATTAAATATGATCCCCTATGATGATAAACAACTCCTTTTGGATTTCCCGTTGTTCCAGAAGTATAACTTAACGAGATAGCTTGCCATTCATCTTCTGGCATTTTCCAAATATAATTTTCATCACCAGTGTTTAAAAATTCTTCATACTCTAAATCACCGATTTTTTCTAATTTTGATTGATCTGCATATTTATCATTTATATCAATTATAGTAATTTTTTTTTTTATAGTGCTTAATGCCTTTTTGACTTCAGTATGAAGCTGTCTATCCACAACCAAAACCTTGGCATCGCTGTGATCTAAAATGTAGGCAATAGTCTTGGCATCTAATCTAATATTAATTGTATTTAATACTCCACCAGTCATAGGAACAGAATAATGAGCTTCAAAAATTTCGGGGGTATTAAAAGCTAAAAATGAAACTGTGTCTCCTTTGCCAATTCCAATTTTTTCTAATGCACTTGCAAATTTAATACATCGTTTATACACTTCACTCCAAGTATATTTTCTATCTTCATATACAATTGCTTCATAATTAGGATAAATATCTTTTGCTCTTTGTAAAAAAGAAAGAGGGGTTAATGGAACAAAATTGGCATTATTCTTATTTAAATTTTTTTCGTAATGACTCATAATTAATTAAATTTAAAATTCATTATATATTTACTTCCAGTAATTGCTGACAAGTAATGACTTTCTACTCTAGGTAAAACTCTATTGAAATAAAAATTTGCGGTTTGAATTTTGTCTTCATAAAAATCTTTATTATTTGAATAATCCTTAAAACTAACCTCAAGTACTTTAAGCCAAGAATAACCAATTGCAACATAACCAAGCACCCTTAAATAATCATTTGAAGCTGCATTTGCGTCATCCTTTGAATTTTTTATCTTATCTTTCATCCAGTTTGAAAAAGCATTTAATTTCTCAAGATATATTTTTAATTTTTCTATAAATGGTTTCAAATTATCGTTATTCTCATTTAAATCACCTTTGATCATTTTAATATAATTATCAATTACATCTCCGTTCTTATTTACTAATTTTCTAAAGACTAAATCGATTGCTTGAACAGAGTTAGTTCCTTCGTAAATCGGAGTAATTCTATTATCTCTATATAATTGCTCAATTCCTTGATCTTTAGTGTAGCCATATCCACCATATATCTGCATTGCATCACTTGTTATTTCCATTCCCATGTCTGAAAACAAAGATTTTACAACTGGAGTCATCAATGAAACTAAATCAGATGCTTCTTGTTTAATTTTTTGATCACTATGATTCAAGCTTACTTCGGTTTGTTGTGATAACCAAAAACACAAAGCTCTTTCTCCTTCTATAATTGATTTCATATTTAACAAAGATTTTCTGATGTCTGCATGTTCAATAATTAAATCGGCTCCTCCATTTTGTGATTTGCTATTATTACTTTTTCCTTGTTTTCTTTCTTTTGCGTAGTTTAATGAATTTTGGTAAGCAATTTCTGACAATCCCAAACCCTGTATTCCCACAACAATTCTTTCTAAATTCATCATTGTAAACATTTGGCTTAGTCCTTTATTTTTTGGGCCAATTATATAGCCAGTTGCTTCATCAAAATTTAACACACATGTAGCCGAGCCCTTTATTCCCATTTTTGTTTCTATAGATCCTGTAGATATTCCATTTCTTGAACCAATCTTTCCATCATCTTTAACAATAAATTTTGGCACCAAAAATAAACTTATTCCTTTTGTTCCTGGCGGAGAGTCTGAAGCTCTTGCAATTACTAAATGTACAATATTTTCTGTAAGATCGTGATCACCTGATGTAATAAATATTTTTTGTCCCGTTATTTTAAAAGTTCCATCAGGTTGCTCTGTTGCTTTTGTTTTAAGCAACCCAAGGTCAGTACCGCATACTGGCTCAGTTAAACACATTGTGCCACTCCATTTTCCTTCAACCATTTTTGGAAGATACTTATCTTTTATTTCATCTGTAGCATGATGGTGAATACAATTATAGGCACCAAGTGTTAATTCACTATAAAGTTTAAATGCAAGGCTAGATGATGACATCATTTCATCAAAAAATGCACTTACAGTTCTAGGCATTCCTTGCCCTCCATATTTAGGATCACAAGACAAAGATGTCCAGCCGTCATCAATAAATTTTTTATAAGCCTCTTTATAACCAGGCGGAGTTCTAACAATTCCATTCTCTAAAACCGTAGGGTTTTCATCTCCAGCTTTTGCAAGTGGAAGAATTAAATTTTGATTAATTTTTGCTGCTTCTTCTAAAATATTCTTAACCAACTCAGAGTTAATTTCTTTGTATTTTTCAATCTCATTATAGTGTTTATTATTTCTTAACTTGTCGAAAAGAAACATCATATCTTCTAATGGAGCAGAGTAATTTGGCATTTTAGAAGTTTAGAATAAATGATTAATTATTGCAATTTTGAAATTATAGCATCACCCATTTGTGATGTGGATATTTCTTTCTTTCCTTTTGATATTATATCTTTTGTTCTTAACCCATCATTTAGTACATCTTGTACTGCTTTTTCTAAATTGTCTGCTTCTTTATCTAAGTTTAGCGAATATCTTAACGCCATAGCAAAACTTAAAATTGTTGCTATTGGATTTGCTACTCCTTTGCCAGCTATGTCTGGAGCTGAACCATGTATAGGCTCATACATTGCTCTCATTTCGCCATCTTTATTTTTTTCTCCTAACGATGCTGAAGGTAGAAGACCTAATGAACCCGTTAACATTGATGCCTGATCTGACAACATGTCGCCAAATAGGTTGTCCGTTACTATAACATCAAACTGTTTAGGATTTCTTAATAATTGCATTGCGCAATTATCAGCAAGCATATGGTTTAATTCAACTTCTTTATATTCTTCGTCGTGTAATGTCTGGACTTCTTCTTTCCAAAGTTGTCCTGCCTCCATTACATTTGACTTTTCACAAGATGTAACTCTGTTTGATCTTTTTTTTGCTAAATCAAAAGCAACCCTTGCTACTCTTATAATTTCACTGCTAGTGTAAGTATGGGTATTAATCCCTTTTCTTTCACCCTTATCTATAGGTTTAATTCCTCTTGGTTCGCCAAAATATATTCCTCCTGTAAGTTCCCTTACAATCATAATATCTAATCCTGAAACAATTTCAGGTTTAAGAGTAGATGCATCCACCAATTGTTTAAAACATATTGCTGGCCTTAAATTTGCAAAAAGTTTTAACTCTTTTCTTAATTTTAATAATGCTCTTTCTGGTTTTTTTGAAAATTCAAGATTGTCCCACTTAGGTCCACCAACTGCTCCTAGCATTACAACCTCGCTTTCCAAAGCTTTATAAAAAACTTCATCAGTAATTGGAGTTCCATGCTTATCGTAAGATGCTCCTCCGGCTAAATCTTCGTCTATTTCAAAATCTAAAAATTTTTTTGAGTTAAACCATGTAATAATTTTTTTGACCTCATTAATTACCTCTGGCCCAACACCGTCTCCGGGTAAAAGTAAAATTTTTCTTTTTTTAACTTTAATCATTAAATATCCATGGTTTTTTATTTTTTAAATCTTTTTCAAAAGAAGTAATTTTATCTGATTTTTCTAAAGAAAGCGCAATATCGTCTAGCCCTTCTAATAAACATTTTTTTTTGAATGGATCAATATTAAATTCAACTTCATTATTACCATAAATAATTTTTTGTTTTTTTAAATCAACTGATATTTCTTCTTTTCTGTTAGAATACTCTGATAGTTCCTTTATTTTTTCTTCTTTTAAAATAATGGGCAATATTCCATTTTTAAAACAATTGTTATAAAAAATGTCTGCATAACTTGAGCTTATAACACAAGTTATTCCAAAATCTAACAATGCCCAGGGAGCATGTTCTCTTGAAGATCCACAACCAAAATTTTTTCCAGTAATTAATATTTTTGAATTATTATGTGGTTTTTGATTAAGAATGAAATCTTTAACTTCATTGCCTTTTTCGTCATATCTTAATTCAAAAAACAAATTTTTTCCTAATCCTGTTCTTTTTATAGTTTTTAAAAACTGTTTTGGAATAATCATGTCCGTATCAATATTTAAAATAGGTAAATATGTAGGCACACCTTTTATAGAAATAAATTTTTGCATTTAGCTTTGATACTTTCTAACATCATCAAGATTCCCCGATATAGCTGCTGCTGCTGCCATTCCAGGACTAACTAAATGAGTTCTTCCTCCACGACCTTGTCTTCCTTCAAAATTTCTATTGGAAGTAGATGCGCATCTTTCTTCCGGTTTTAATTTGTCAGCGTTCATTGCAAGACACATTGAACACCCTGGCTCTCTCCATTCAAAGCCTGAATTAACAAAAATCTTATCTAGTCCCTCTTGTTCAGCTTGTTGTTTAACTAATCCTGACCCTGGAACTACCATTGCTTGAATATGAGATGCTTTCTTTTTATCTTTTAATATTTTTGCCGCTTCTCTTAAATCTTCAATTCTTCCATTTGTACAACTGCCAATAAAAACTTTATCAATCTTTATGTCCTTGGCAGCAGTATCAGGCTTGAGACCCATGTATTTTAATGATCTTTCGATTGAATTTTTTTTATCTAAATCTTTTTCATTATTTGGATTAGGAACTTTACCTTCAATAGTAATCACGTCTTGAGGGGAGGTGCCCCATGTGACCATCGGTATAATTTCTTCGGCTTTTAAATTAACTTCTTTATCAAACTTAGCATCTTTATCTGATTTTAAATTTTTCCAGTTATCTATTGCTTTATTCCAGTTTTCTTTTTTTGGAGACATTGGTTTATCTTTTAAATAATCAAAAATTTTTTGATCAGGTTCTATAAGTCCTGCTCTTGCACCACCTTCAATAGTCATGTTGCAAATCGTCATTCTTTGTTCAACGCTTAGAGAAGATATTAAACTTCCAGAATATTCAATAACACTACCTGTGCCGCCAGCAGTTCCAATTTTACCAATAATTTGTAAAATTACATCTTTTGATGTTACTCCAAGAGGAAGCTTACCATTTACATTAATTCTAAAATTTTTTGCTTTTTTTTGAACTAATGTTTGAGTTGCTAATACGTGTTCAACCTCAGACGTTCCAATGCCAAAAGCTAAAGCTCCAAAAGCCCCGTGTGTAGCGGTATGGCTATCACCACATACAATTACGGTGCCAGGCTGAGTAAATCCTTGTTCAGGACCAATTATATGAACAATTCCTTGACGTTTATCGTTCATTCCAAAAAGTTTAATACCAAATTCTTTACAATTGTTTTCTAAAGTATCCACCTGTATTTTGGATTCTTTATCATCTATACCCTTGCTCCTGTCAGTTGTTGGAACGTTATGATCTGCAACAGCCAGAGTTAAGCTTGGTTGTCTTACTTTTCTGCTTGAATTTCTTAAACCTTCAAAAGCTTGGGGACTTGTAACCTCATGTATTAAATGTCTATCAACAAATAACAATGCAGTACCATCTTCTTGTTGATGAACTAAATGTTCATTCCAAATTTTATCGTAAAGAGTTTGTGGCATTGAAAAAAAAATTATTTTTTTTCTTCTGAGCTTTCTTTCTTAGGTTCTTTAGAACCTTCGTTCTTAGGCTCAGATTTAGTTTCTACTTTCTTAGCTTCTTCTTTTTTGTCTACCTCAGAATCGATTGGATCCAATCTTTCTTCATTTGCGGTTTCGGGTTTAATATCAACCTCTATTCCTATGTTTTTTCTAATCTTTTCTGCAATTCTTGCGGATTTTCCAGTTCTATCTCTTAAATAATATAATTTTGCTCTTCTAACTTCTCCTGATCGAATAACTTTTATAGAATCAACTATTGGACTGTATAAAGCAAAAGTCCTTTCAACACCTTCACCAAAAGAAATTTTTCTTACAGTGAAAGAGGAGTTGATATCTCGACTTTTCTTTGCAATACAAACTCCTTCAAAATATTGAATTCTGTCTCTCTTTCCTTCGGTAATTCTAACTCCAACTTTAACAATATCTCCTGGAAAAAATTGAGGTAATTTTTTCTCAGCCTGGATTTTTTTAACATTCAAATTGTTAATTTCTTCAATTGTTTTCATTTTAATATTTATCAAGTTAATTCTTTTTATATTTTTGCCATAAATCTGGTCTTCGGTCGCGTGTTATAGCCTCAGATTGAGACAAACGCCAGTCTTTAATTTTAGCATGATCACCTGATAATAAGACTTCTGGAACACCTTTTTTCTCCCAAATTTGAGGCTTTGTATATTGTGGATATTCTAATAACCCATTTTCAAAGCTTTCATTTTTTTTTGATAAATCGTTTCCTAATACTCCAGGCAATAATCTAAGAATGCTATCAATTATTACAAAAGCTGCTGACTCTCCTCCAGACAAAATAAAATCTCCAATACTTATTTCTTCAATATTTCTTGTTGATAATAGTCTTTCATCAACTCCTTCAAAATGGCCACAAATTAAATTTATTGATTTCTCCTTTGAAAGTTCTCTTGCAAGCTTTTGATCAAATTTTTTACCCTTTGGAGACAAATAAAAAATTCTACTTCCTTCTTCTAAATTACTATCAATAGATTTTGCTAAAATATCAGCCTTCAAAAGCATTCCAGCTCCTCCACCAAATGGTGCGTCATCAACAGTTTTATGTTTGTCTTCTGTAGCATCTCTTATATTTACAACTTTCAAATTCCATATTTTCTTTTCTAACGCTTTTCCGTAAAGTCCTTTTGATAAAGGACCAGGAAAAAATTC
>CACFBW010000019.1 GCA_902564565.1 uncultured Pelagibacteraceae bacterium
TGGTTAATAAGATGCTCTGATGTTTTTGTTTTAAGTTCTTGTATATTCATGTTTGGAGATTAAATTGTGATTAGTAAGATAAGATTAATATATATACTCTTTTAAAAATTTCAATACTAGATAGGCTTAAAAACCACTATAAAAACTATTAAAATAAGCAAAATAGTGGGAACTTCGTTAAAAATTCTATAAAATTTAGAAGAATAAGTATTAGTATCAAGTTTAAACCTTTCAAGACACAAACCTAAAAAAAAATGATAAAATGTTAAAATTATTACCAATGTAAGTTTAATTTGTAACCATTTAGATGTTAAATGATCAAGCCCAATATTAAAAATTAATAATAATCCAAATAGCCATGAAAGAACCATTGCTGGCACCATTATATAATAATAAAGCTTTTTCTCCATAATTTTAAAAGTATTAGATGTGTTATGGTCATTTTTATTTTCCACATGATAAACGAAAATTCTAGGTAAATATAACAAGCCTGCCATCCACGATATAATCGCTATTAAGTGTATTGATTTTAAAATTAAGTAAGTGTTCATTTTTCTATAAGATATTTTTTTACTAAATGTTGAAGTAAGAGAATATGATCTTCATTATAATTTAGACAGGGCACCAAATCAAAATTTTCACCGCCTCTATCAATAAAACTTTTTTTACCTTGAATTAATATTTCTTCTAAAGTTTCTACACAATCAGATGCAAATCCTGGACAAATTACCAAAATATTTTTTTTACCTTCTTTTGGAAGATTTTCTAGAGTCTTATCAGTGTAAGGTTGAAGCCATTCTTGAGGTCCAAATCTAGATTGAAAGGTTGTTATAATTGGAATTTTATTAAACTTTTCTGATAAAAGACGTGATGTTTTTTGACAATAGCAATGATATGGATCTCCATTTTCAAAATACCTTTTTGGTATACCGTGGTAAGAAGCTAAAATTAAATCTGGAATCCACTTAATTTCAGAAATTTTTTTATTTAAACTGTTTACAAGTGCATCTATATATAATGGTTCAGATTCATAATGAGGAATAATCTGTAAACTAGGCTGCCATCTCATTTTCATTAAAGTTCTATAAACTTCATCACAAACTGTAGCTGTTGTTGCTGCAGCATATTGGGGATATAAAGGCAAAACTATAATATTTTCACAACCTTCCTGATGAAGTATTTTCATTTTACTTTTTATACTTGGATTCCCATAGCGCATAGCAAAATCAATAATTATTTTTTCATTTTTTATTTTTTCTGATAATTTTTTTTTCTGCATTAAAGTAAAATATCTTAATGGAGACATGTCTTCTTTTTTCATCCATATTTCTTTATATGCTTTTGCTGTTTTTGAAGGTCTAAAATTTAAAATAAAAAAATTTAAAATTATTTTCCATATAATAGGATTAACCTCTATTACTCTTTTATCTGATAAAAACTCTTTTAAATATTTTCTTATATCAAACCAAGTGGTTGAATCTGGAGTTCCAAGATTAACTAAAAGAACTCCTGTTTTGCCAAATTTAATATTCGGGTGATCTTTTTTCATTAAAATAAAAATTAACTCTATTAATAGCTTTTTACAAACTTTATTAAATAATCCACCATTTGTGGATCTGTTTCTGGCAAAACTCCATGTCCTAAATTAAAAATATAGGGATGATCTTTAAAAATTTCTAAATATTTTTTAGCTTCAACTTTTAATTTGTCTTTATTTGTTAATAAAATTTTTGGGTCTAGGCCTCCTTGTATGACTATATCTATTTCTTTCCTTATTGTTTCAGGATTTATTTTATAATCAATATTAATTACATCTGGTTTTATTATTTTACAATATTCTTTATAATTTTTAATTTCTCGTGGAAAACATACAACCGGAACATTAAGTGACTTTACAAAATTAACTAAATTTAAAGTGGGAGTATAAATATAATCTTGTAAGTTTTTATCTTCTAATAATCCCGCCCAACTATCAAATATTTGAATAATTGTTGCTCCATATTTTATCTGATTTTTTATATGAATTTTAAGAAATTTTTCTAATATTAAAAGTGTTTCTTTAATTAAATTTTTATCTTTAAAAAAATTTTCTTCTAATTTTTTTTTAGGAGAACATTTGTTTATCATATAAACTAATAGTGTCCAAGGAGCACCAACAAATCCAATAATATCTTTTTGTAAAATTAATTCACTTTTATTTACTTTTTCTATTGATTGATAAACTGGCAATAGTTTTTTAGAAAAATCTAATTCCTTGTTTTGGGATATTTTTTCTAGATCTAAATTATTTAATTTTGGACCAAAATCTTTTTTAAATTCAACTGATTGTCCTAAAACATAAGGAACTATTAATATATCAGAAAAAATTATCGCAGCATCTAAATTAAATCTTTTAAGTGGTTGCAAAGTAATTTTAGATGATAAATTACTATTCAAACATAATTTAATAAAATTAGTATTTAATTTTCTTAACTTTCTAAACTCAGGTAAATACCTACCTGCTTGTCTCATTAACCAAATAGGTTTTAAACTTAATTCTTTTTTTCTTATGCATTTTTGAATTGGAGTCATTTAAATATTTAATAATATATTTTAGTATTAGTAGTATAATATGTTAATAAAGATAATTATTAATCATCAACAACTTATACATATTTTATTAACAAATAAATCTTATTAAAAATACTGTATATTTGCTAATTTGAAGTACTATTTAATTTTATTATATTAAATGTATATTGTTTATTAACGTTGATAATAATGTTTATAAAATTACTGTTTTACATTAATTAAAATTTTTTAAAAAGAATAGTAAAAATGATTTTAATAATATTAAATTATCAACAATTTATACATGAATAATACATATCAAATTTTCTTAATATCAGATTCTACTGGGGAAACATTGGATAGAATTTTTTTAGCATTAAAAGCACAGTTTAAAAACTTTAATTATAAAATACACTCATACTCATTTATAAGAACCCAAAACCAAATATCTAAAATAATTGATGTTTCAAGCAATCAAGCAAATTCTATAATACTTTATACAATAGTAGATGTTGATCTTGCTAATTTTTTATTAAAACAAAGCGAAAGATATAAAATTCCTTGCTTTAGTGTTTTAGGAGACTTAATAATTAATTTTTCAAAAATACTTAATAAAAAAGCAACCCATGTACCTAGTGGTCAACACACTTTAAATGAAGAATATTATGATAGAATTGATGCGATTCAATTTACAATGAATCATGATGATGGTAATTCAATTAATGATTTAGAAAAATCAGATGTAATATTATTAGGAGTTAGTAGAACAAGCAAAACACCAACTTCTATTTATTTGGCTAACAGAGGATTAAGAACGTCTAATATTCCTCTTGTAAATGAAAATTCAGTTCCAGAATTACTTAAAAAAAAACCAAAAATCTCTTGTGTAATTGGGTTAACTACGGAACCAAGTAGATTATTAGACTTAAGAAAAAACAGGATGAATTCTTTAAAAGAAAATGATTCAATAAATTACACAAATTTAGAAACGATATCGAAAGAAGTTGAAAAAGCAAAACAAACTTTTAAAAAATATAATTGGCCTGTTATTGATGTTACTAGAAAATCAGTTGAAGAGACGGCTGCATCAATAATTAAAATTCACGAAATTTATAAAAATAATGAATAATAAGATAGTATTAGCTTCAAACAGCAAAGTAAGGAAAAATATTTTAGAAAAAAATGGTTTTAAATGTGATGTAAAACCAGCAAATATTGATGAAGAAACAGTTAAAGAAAGCCTAATAAAAGAAGGGGCAACACCGTTTTTGATTTCTAAAAATCTAGCTGAACTTAAGGCAAATAAAATTAGTAAGAATTTAAATGGAGCAGTTGTTATAGGAGCTGACAGTGTTATTGATTTAGGTGGTAATATAATATCTAAACCATCTAGTAGAGAAGAAGCAATGCAAATTCTTAAAAAATTAAATGGAAAGATGCATTATTTAATTAGCTCTGTTTGTGTATCAAAAAATGGTCAAATGATTTGGAATTATACTGATAAAGCGTCATTAACGATGAAAAATATGTCTGATGAAGATCTTGAAAAGTATTTGTCAAAAATAACAGATGATGCCTTGTATTCTTATAATGTTTATCAAATTGAAGGTGAGGGAAGAGCTTTATTTTCAAAGATAGAAGGCGACAAGAATACAATAATGGGTTTACCAATAAAAAAAATAAAAGAATTTTTATTATGAAAAAATATGTTGTTATTGGAAATCCTATAGAGCATTCATTATCACCTCAACTCCATAATTATTGGATTAAAAAAAATAATATTGACGCTGTTTATGATAAGAAAAAAATTAATGAGAATGAATTGAAAAATATTATTTTTGAAGTTAAAAAAGAAAAAATAAATGGAATTAATGTAACTGTTCCTTTTAAAAAAGCGATTATTCCTTTTCTAGACGAATTAAGTATTGAAGCAAACGAAACACAGTCAGTTAATACAATTTATCTTAACAATGGAAAAACAGTTGGTCACAATACCGATGCTTCTGGCTTTGAATTAGCTTTAAAGTATTCAAAATATAATCTTTGTAATAAAAGAATTTTTATATTAGGAGCTGGTGGAGTGGTTTCTTCTATAATATTTGCACTTAATAAAATGAAACCTTCAAAAATTATTTTAAGCAATAGAACCAAAGAAAAGGCAGAAAATTTGAAAAATTTATTTAAATATATAGATATTGTTAATTGGGGTGAAATACCAAATTTTGATATGATAATTAATGCTACAAGTTTAGGCCTTAAAGAAGATGATGAAATTAAATTAAATTTTTCGAATATTGGAAAAGATAAAATTTTTTATGATGTTATTTATAATCCTATAGAAACAAAATTTTTAAAAAAGGCAAAAGATTTGGGACACAGGGTTGAAAATGGAAAAATGATGTTTGTTTATCAAGCTCATCAAGCATTTACATTGTGGCATAAAATTATGCCAAATATAGATAGTGAAACTATTAAATTATTAGATTGATGATAAGAATTGGAATAGTCGGGGATATAGGTTCTGGTAAAACTTTTGTAGCAAATAAATTTGGTTATCCAGTATTTAATGCTGATTTAGAAGTAAACAAACTATATAAAACTGATAGAAATTGTTTTAGAAAATTAAATAAAGTATTACCTAAATATATTTCTTATTTTCCAATAACAAAAGAGTCTATTAGTTTAGCTATTTTAAAAAAAAATTCTAATTTAAAAAAAATAATCAAAATTGTTCATCCTTTGGTTAAAAAAAAAATGAATAAATTTTTAGTTAAAAATAAAAATAAAAAGGCAGTAATTTTAGATATTCCACTTTTTTTAGAAAACAAAATAAATAAAAAAAAAGATATTATAGTTTTTGTGGATTCAAAAAATAATAAAATTTTAGAAAGACTTAAAAAAAGAAAAAATTTTAATATAAAATTAAAAAATAAGTTTAAAAAAATTCAACTTCCTTTAGAATTTAAAAAGAAAAAATCCCAATTTATTGTTAGAAATAATTTTAGTAATAAATTTTTAAAAAAAGATATAAAAAGAGTTTTGTCTAAAATTTTATAAATGATTGAAGTGGTATTAGATACTGAGACAACGGGACTATCTGTAAAAGATGGACACAGAATAGTTGAAATAGGATGTATTGAACTCAATAACCAAATACCAACATTAAATAAATTTCATTGTTATTTAAATCCTGAAAGAAAAGTTTCTGAAAAAGCCTTTGAGATTCACGGTTATACCGATGAGTTTTTATCTGATAAAAAAAAATTTAAAGAAATTGCAGATGATTTTTTGAATTTTATAAAAAATAAAAAATTAATTATTCACAATGCAGAATTCGATTTGGGTCATCTTAATAATGAACTTGCTATTTTAAATAAAGAAAAAATTAGTAGAGAGCAAGTTATAGACACATTAGAGTTAGCAAAGGATAAATTTCCAGGTTCTGCTATTAATCTAGATGCACTTTGTAAAAAATTTAGAATAGATAATTCAAAAAGAGCCAAACATACAGCTTTAGTTGATTGTGAATTACTTTCTAAGGTTTATATAAATTTAATAGATCAAAAAGAACCTACATTAAATCTTTACAATCAAGAGAAAAAAAATAATTTAAATTTAATTAACAATAATTTGTATTATAAAAAAGTAATTAAACCATCATCAGAAGAAATAGAATTACATAAAAAATTTTTAAAAAAAAGTTTAAAAAAAAATTATTTTAATTAAATTGTTCTTTATATAGCTTTTCAAAGTCAATTTTTTTTTCAAATTGAACGCTATGAAAACCGCTATCATGAATAAGATTTAATAATGCTTTTTCCAACCTTGGGTAAATTTTTTTTTGAACATCGCATAATAAAATTTTTTCTAAAACTTTTTTATCTTTTATTTCTTCGATTATTTTTATTATTGTGGCATAATTAATTTCAAAATACGATTTTTTTTCACTAGCATCTTTATCTTGATATTTTAAAGTTGTGCACACTTCTATCATCTTATTTTTTAATGCTTTGGAGTTTATGTTTATAGTAAGATGATATTTAGATATATTTTCTTTAACAAATAAATAACTTTCTATATCTGGTGTTTCAGCAGATATGTCTTTAATAAATTCTGATAATATTTTATAATTTTCTGTCATCATTTTCTTCTATATCTTCAAATTGACCTTCAATAAAATTTTCTTTTTCTTTTACTTTTTTTGAATAGTTTTTGCTAACATTTTTTAAAAAAATTCTTCTTGTTGGAGGAAAGATAATTAATAAGCCTAAAATATCAGTTGCAAAGCCAGGTAAAATTAAAAGCAGTGCGGCAAAAGCAAGAGCTGCTCCAGAAATAATTTCATATATTGGTAATTCATTTTTTATTATTTGTGACATTCCAGACTTTAGAGTGTTAAAACCTTCATATCTTGCGTAAAGAACACCAATAAATGCAGTAAGAAAAATAAGAGAAATTGTTGTTAGAGCACCTATTTGAGATCCAATTTTAATAAATAAGTAAATTTCAATAATTGGTATTGAAATTATTAATATTAATAGTGTGTTCATTTATTTTCAGTGTAAATTGCTAGTTGAAATAAAGCAACATAGTACATATTATTAATTAACGTATGAATTATAGTTTCGAATACATTGATATTATACTTTTAGCAATGATTGCAGGATTTATTTTCCTGAGACTAAGAGGGATATTAGGCAAAAGAACAGGTTTTGAGGGAAAACTAAATGAAGATTTTAAAGAAGAGTTTTCTAAAACAATCCCTAAAAATACTGTTAAAAATTATGAAATTTTTGATGAAGATGCAAAAAATGATTTTTTAAGAGGTGCAAAAATTGCATATGAAACAATAATTACAGATTTTAGTGACAATGATAATAAACTTACTGAAAGTAAACCACTTCTTAGCAAAAAAATGCATGATCAATTTAATGAAGCTTTGAAGGATAGAAGCAAAAGAGGTCATGTTGCAGAGATAACTTTTATTGGAATCAATTCAGCTATTATTAAAGAGCATAAAAAAATTGATCAAATTTTAAAAGTTACTGTTGATTTTGTTAGTGAAGTTATCACATGCATTAAAGATAAAGATAAGAAAATTATTTCAGGAGATCCTAAAAAAATAAAAAAGATTTATGATACGTGGGTTTTTTCAAGAGATACACGATCTACCAATCCTAACTGGCAATTAGTTGATACGTTAACTTAATTGATTAAAAAACTTTCAGATAAAGATAAAAAAGATTGGGAAAGTTTCGTTAAAAGTAACGAGAAAATATATAATAAAGATTCATCAGAACAAAAAAAATTAAATAAAAAAATATTAACAAAAACAATTGATTTACATGGATATTCTTTAGAAAATGCAAACAAAACTATTAGTGAATATATAAAACAGTGTTATTCAGATAATATTAAAAGACTAGTTGTTATTACTGGAAAAGGTTTAAGATCTAACACGCAAAATAATCCTTATGTTTCAAAAGATCTAAGTATTTTAAAGCATTCGGTCCCTGAATTTATTAAATCTAATATGGATTTAATAAAACTTGTCAAAGAAATTAAAATGGCTGACGAAGAAGAAGGTGGAAGTGGAGCTTTTATTATTTATTTAAAAAATTTTAAAGAATAAATTTAGATAAATCAGTATCTTTAACTAGTTCACCTAAATTCTTCTCAACATAATCTGAATTAATAGTAATTTTTTCTCCTGAGTTATCTGTTGCTGTAAAACTTATATCATCCAAAACTCTTTCAATAATTGTATGAAGTCTTCTTGCTCCAATATTTTCAACTGTAGAATTTACTTCAGTTGCTAAATTTGCAATTGTGTCTATCCCATCATCTGTAAAATCTAATTCAACGTTTTCAGTTTTTAAAAGTGCTTTGTATTGTTTTATTAAAGAATTATCAGGTTCTTTAAGAATTCTTTTAAAGTCTTCACTAGTTAAGGCATCAAGCTCAACTCTTATTGGTAGACGTCCTTGTAGTTCTGGTAATAGATCAGATGGTTTTGCAAGTTGAAAGGCACCTGATGCTATAAATAAAATATGGTCAGTTTTTATTGGCCCATATTTTGTACTAACAGTTGTTCCTTCAATTAACGGTAAAAGATCTCTTTGCACACCTTCTCTAGAAACATCACCACCAACACGATCTGTACGAGCAGAAATTTTATCAATTTCATCTAAAAAAACAATTCCATTATTTTCTGTTGAGTTTTTTGCTGCTTTAATAATTTTATCTTGTTCAATTAGTTTATCAGACTCTTCGTTAATTAAAATTTCATGAGATTCTTTAACGGTCATTTTTTTCTTTTTTGGTTTATTCCCCATTGATTTTCCAAGCATTTCTCCTAAATTGATCATTCCAACATTTGCACCAGGCATTCCTGGTATTTCGAAAGATGGGAGCGCACTATTTTCATTAACTGCGATTTCAATTTCATTGTCATCTAGGTCACCATTTCTAAGTCTTTTTCTAAAACTTTCTCTTGTGGCTATACTTGCTTTATTACCTACTAAAGCATCAAGAACTTTTTCTTCAGCTTGTTTTTGTGCTTGTGTATACACTTCTTTTCTTTTTTTCACCTTTTCCATTGCAATTGCAATTTCTAATAAATCTCTTACAATTTGTTCAACATCCCTTCCAACATAACCAACTTCTGTAAAACGAGTTGCTTCCACTTTTACAAAAGGTGCCTCTGCAAGCTTAGATAATCTTCTAGAAATTTCTGTTTTTCCAACTCCGGTAGGCCCTATCATTAAGATATTTTTTGGCAAAACTTCATCTTTCATTTCACCTTCAAGAGCCTGTCTTCTCCATCTATTTCTTAATGCTATTGCAACTGCTCTTTTCGCTTTATTTTGTCCAACTACAAATCTATCTAATTCGGACACTATTTCTCTTGGAGACAAAGAACTTATATAAGATTTATTTTGATTTTTATTTTTGTCCTTTTGAACTAGCGGTGTAACGTTTGAATTTTCCATTAAATTTTTTCTATACTTATATTATTGTTTGTAAAAACACATATTTCAGAAGCGATCTTAATCGCTTTTTTTGCAATTTCTTCAGCAGATAAATCTGTATCCATTAAAACTTTAGCTGAGGCTAGAGCATAATTCCCTCCAGAGCCAATACCAATCACATCTCCTTCGGGTTCTAAAACGTCGCCGGTACCTGAAATAATAAAACTTTTTTCTTTATCTCCTATTGCCATCAATGCCTCTAGTCTTCTTAAATATTTATCTGTTCTCCAATCTTTGGCTAATTCAACAGCCGCTCGTGTTAAATTGCCAGCATGTTTTTCTAATTTTGACTCTAGTCTTTCGAATAAAGTTAATGCATCTGCAGTTGAACCAGCAAATCCAGCAATCACATTTCTTTTCTCAATCTTTCTAACTTTATTAGCGGTACTTTTTATTACAGTATTGCCCATGCTAACTTGTCCATCGCTAGCAACCACAACATCTTTATTCTTTCTTACTAATACTATTGTTGTCATAGTGGTTAGATGGATATTAATTTTTATAGTTCAAGGGCTTTATTAGCCTTGTTGATATAAGGAAATAATGCATATATACCTAGCTATAAATCATGAAACGGAAAGCAAAAGTCTCAAGAAAAACTAAAGAAACATCAATCAATGTAGAATTAAATATTGATGGAAAAGGAAAATATAAAATTGATACGGGTATTGGTTTTTTAAACCATATGTTAGAGCAGCTATCTAAACATTCATCAATGGATATATCAGTAAAAGCTAAGGGAGATACACACATAGATTTTCATCACACAACAGAGGATACTGGTATAGCTATAGGAGAATGTTTGAGAAAAGCATCAAAAAAATTTGTTGGAATAAAAAGATATGCTCATGCGGTGATACCAATGGATGAAACTTTGACTAGAGTTGCAATTGACATGTCAAACAGACCTTATTTAATTTGGAAAGTAAACTTGAAAGTGGAAAAACTTGGAGAAATGGATACAGAACTTTTTAAAGAATGGTTCCAAGCTTTTTCACAATCTGCCGGGATTACTCTTCATGTTGAAAATATTTATGGAGATAATAGTCACCACATCATAGAATCATGTTATAAAGGTTTGGCTAGGTCTTTAAGAGCAGCGCTCGAAATTGACCCTAAAAATAAAAAAACTGTACCATCTACAAAAGGTTCTTTGTAAAAAAAAGAATTAATGAAACTAACAATTGTCGATTATAATTCAGGCAACATAAGCTCTGTAATAAATTCTTTTAAAGAAGTTGCTCAAAACAAAGTTAATATTGAAGTTGCCTCTGATTTAAATAAAATTAAATCAAGTGATAAGATTGTTTTGCCAGGACAGGGCTCATTTAAAAGCTGTGTTGATGCTTTAAATAGCATTAACGGTTTAGTAGATAGTTTGAATGAATTTGCGATAAGTAATAAAAAACCTCTTTTGGGCATTTGCGTAGGTCTTCAAATGTTTGCTGATAAGGGATATGAGGAAACAGAAACAAAAGGATTAAGCTGGATTTCGGGAAAGGTTTCTAAAATTGATAATCAAAATGGCAAATATAAACTTCCTCATATTGGTTGGAATCAAATAAAAATTATTAAAGAAAGTAAAATTTTTAAGAATATTGAAAATAATTCTCACATGTATTTTGTCCACAGCTATGAATTTATTCCAGAAGATAAAAATGTAATTTCTGCAACAACAGATTATTCTTCAAATATTGTTTGTTCTGTTGAAAAAGAAAATTTATTTGGGACACAATTTCACCCTGAAAAGAGTGATAAAACAGGTCTACAAATTATTGAGAACTTTATAAATCTTTAAATATGAAAATATTTCCAGCAATAGATATAAAAGATAAAAAGTGTGTGCGGTTAGTCAAAGGTGACTTTGATAATAAAACTGAATATGCCGTGTCCCCACTTCACCAAGCTGGCAAATACAAAGATTATGGTTTTAAAAATGTACACATTATTGACCTGGATGGGGCTTTAACTGGCGAGACAGTAAATTTAAATCTAATTCAGGAAATAGTAAGTAAATTTGATTTAAAAATTGAAATAGGTGGTGGTGTAAGAAATTTTGAAAGCATTCAAAAATACATTGATGTAGGTGTAGAGAAAGTTATTTTGGGAAGTGCTGCAATAAAAGATAAAAACTTTTTAAAAGAGGCTTGTCTTAAATTTCCAAATCAAATTGCATTAGGATTAGATGCAAAAGATGGATATTTATCTGTATCTGGATGGAAAGAAAATTCTAACGAATTAACTTTAGATTTTTTAAAAGAGGTAAATGATTACGGTGCTAGCAGATTGATTTATACTGATATTAATAGAGATGGCACTAAAGCAAGTCCTAATTTTGAAGAAACAGTTAAGATAGCGAATGTGTCTAACTGTCCTGTAGTTATATCTGGTGGAGTTTCTTCAATTAACGATATTAAAAAAGCTAAAGAATTAAATAATAAGAATATTGAGGGAATAATAGTTGGTAAAGCAATATATGATGACGATATAAAATTAGATGAACTTGTGAAAGAAACAAATGCTTAAAAAGAGAATAATACCTTGTCTAGATGTTAAAAATGGAAGAGTTGTTAAAGGCATTAACTTTGTAGATTTAAAAGATGCTGGCGATCCTGTTGAACAAGCAAAAATTTATAGCGATGGTGGAGCAGACGAAATTTGTTTTTTGGATATAACTGCTTCAAATGAAAATAGAGATACAATTTATGATGTTGTTAAGAAAACTTCAAAAAAATGTTTTGTACCTTTAACAGTTGGTGGGGGTGTTAGAAGCGTTGAAGATATTAATAAGCTATTAAATTGTGGCGCAGATAAAGTATCAATTAATACAGCCGCTGTTCAAAATGCTGAAGTAGTTTTAGAAAGTTCTAAAAAATTTGGATCTCAATGTATTGTTGTTGCAATTGATGCAAAAAAAAAAGGTAATAAGTGGGAAGTTTTTACCCATGGTGGAAGAAATAATAGCGAAATTGATGTATTGGAATTTGCAAAAAAAATGGAGGATAACGGAGCAGGTGAATTACTAGTTACATCTATGGATAGAGATGGAACTCAAGCAGGCTACGATATTGATTTAATGTCAAAAATATCTTCAAAAGTAAATATTCCAATTATTGCATCTGGAGGCGTTGGAAATTTAGATCATTTAGTAGATGGAATAAAAATTGGAAATGCAAGTGCTGTACTAGCAGCATCAATTTTCCATTATGGAAAATATTCAGTACTAGAAGCCAAGCAATATTTGGAGTCTAAAGGAATACCTGTTAGATTTAAATAATCTACTAATAAGTTAAATTATGATTTTTTTTAAAAAAAAAATAATTTTTGTTCATGTTCCTAGATGTGGAGGCACTTCAATAGAAAAAAATTTATGGAAAAATGAATTTAATAAGTATTTTTCTTTTGAAAATAATGATGAAAAACATTTGTTACAATGTTTTGTAAATAAGTATGGCAACAAGTATCAATCTGACGGACTGCAACATTTAACTTTTAAAAATATAAGCATGATATACCCAAACGAAGTAAGAGATTTTTTTAAATTTTCTTTTGTAAGAAATCCTTTTTCAAGAGCAGCTAGTTTATATTGCGAAATTATGAAATATAGAAAAGATTTAAGAGATTTTTTAATAGTTCATAAAGATAGTTCATTTAAAAAATTTTTAAATTTAATTAAAAAAAATCATCATACTCACTGGATGCCCATGGTTAATTTTTTTTCTATTAATAATTTAGATTTTTTAGGAAGATTTGAAGATTATAAAAATGATTTAGATAAACTTAGTAAAAAAATAAATGTTGAATTTTTAAATAAAAATTTTTCTGACAATTTAAATTTTTCTAAAAAAATAAATTATCTTAATTTTTATAAAGATAAAGATAATATAAATTTAGTATCAGAAATTTATAAAAATGATCTAGAAACATTTAATTATACTTTTGAAAATTTTGAGCAGTATGAAAAAAATAAAAAAAACACGCTATCTATTGAACCTTATATAAAATTGTCTGATAAAGAGACAAGATTTGTAAGATATTTTAAACGTTTTATTAAAAAAAAAATTTATCTTATTTTTAAAAGTAAAAATTTTTAAGATTAATTGACAGGCTAAATATAAAAAATTAGATTAATTTATGTTAAAAAATTTAGAAGAACTGATATTATTAATCCGGGATAGAAAAAAATTTTCAAAAGAAAATTCTTATACTGCAAAATTATTAAAAGATAATACGTTAGTTACAAAAAAAATAAGAGAAGAAATAGAAGAATTAATAGAATCTGTTGAAAATAATTCTAATAAAATTCATGAAAGTGCAGATGTTATCTATCATCTATTAGTTTATTTAGAGGCAAATAATATTAATATAGAGGAAGTAGTGTCAGAACTAAATAAAAGAAGAAAATAAAACTTTATGGGTAAGATAAAAATTATTTTTTTTATTATATTAGCCTTTATTGTTTATAAAGGATTTGTAGCGTTTAAAAACTTCGAGATTGGAGTTAGCGATAGAACTGCAAAAATTGAAGAACTAGCAGATTTTGAAAAAGAGGGAGAAGTTATAGGTCTTATGATGTATTTGGGTGATCCGCCAGAATTGAAAGAACATTTTTTTACTGCATCACGATCATTATGTTTAAAACTTAAAGAAACTGCCGAAGAAAATTCTAACGCTTACTATGAGTGTGCAAAAGTCAATGCAGTTATTAAGGGTAAAAAAATATTGAGTATAATAGAGGAAATAGAGGTCTTAGAATGAAATATGATGATAACAACATATTTGCAAAAATTTTGAGAGGAGAAATACCCTGTAAAAAAATTTATGAGGATAGTTTTGTTTTGTCATTTCATGACATTAGCCCTCAAAAAAAAATTCATGCTTTAGTAATTCCAAAAGGAAAATATATTGATCTGGATGATTTTTCTTCTAGAGCAACCCCAGAGGAAATGGTTGGTTTAATAAAAGGTATTAATATTGTTGCTAAAAAACTTGGTATATCAGTAGATACTGGAAAAGGTTACCGTGCATTAGCAAATATTAGTGAAGATGGAGGTCAAGAAGTTCCTCATCTACATTTTCATTTATTTGGAGGTGAAAAAGTTGGTAAAATGGTCCAGTGATTGAAAAAATTTTTAGAACTTATTTAGAAATAAAATCTATTGATGATTTAAATGAAGTTGAAAAACCAATAGGAAATTATTCAATTAATTTGGTTGATCCAATAGATTTTCAATTAAATAAATTTTTTTATAAACAAATTGGTCAAAAGTATTTTTGGAAAGATAGACTGGAATGGTCAAATCAAACATGGATTAAATACGTTTCAGATGAAAAACTTTCAACATACGTTTTAAAAAATAATGAAGAAATCGTTGGATATTTTGAGTTAATTTTTCATAAAACTAAAGCAGAGGCTGAGATTGCATATTTTGGAATTTTAGAAGATTATTTTGGTAAAAAATTAGGTGGTTATCTTTTAAGTGAGGCAATTAAAAAAGCTTTTGAACTTGATATAAATCGA
>CACFBW010000020.1 GCA_902564565.1 uncultured Pelagibacteraceae bacterium
CTTAATCAAATAAATGGAATATTGCAAGGCTTTAAAAAATCTAAAGGAGATATTATTTGTTTGTTAGATGGTGATGATTATTTTCATCCTAAAAAATTGGTAAAAATAAATAAATATTTTCTTAATAATAAGAATGTAAAAAGTGTTTTTAATTTTCCAAAATCAACTAAATCTAATTTTCAATTTAAAAAAAGAAATAAAAAAAATTTATGGCCTACAATTTTTCCAACTAGTTGTATTTCAACAAGAAGAAATAATTTTAAAAAATTTACAAAATTTATTAAACCAAAAGATTTTCCCTCTTTAGAGGTAGATGCAAGATTTGTAATTTTTTCTAAATTCTATAACAACGAATATAAATTAATTATGGATCAATTAACTACATATAATACAGATTTTTATGGTATTACTTCAAAAATCAAGAAGTTTTCAAAACGATGGTGGTTAAGAAGAGATCAAGCATATGAATATTTAAAATATATTTTAAAATATAAAAATGAAAAACTTGGTATTACCTTGGACAGTATTGTTACTAGGTTATTTTTTAAGTCAATAAAGTTTATAAAATAATGTTTTTAATTTACTATTTTTTAATTTCTTTTAGTTTGATTGGATACGGCTTTTTATTATCAAGGATTTTAAAAATTGACTGTACTCATTATGGTTATTTAGGCTTGATTGGATTGAGTTTTTTAATATTTATTTCATATTCAACTACTCTTTTTTATCATCACGGATATCAATTTAATTTATTAATATTGCTAATTGGTTTGTTGGTTTTTCTTTTCTCCTTAAAATTGGATAAAAATTTTAAAATAAATTTAAAGCAACATATTATTGTATTCTTAATATTAATTATCTTTATTTATGTTGGAAAAAATCATGATGATTTCCCATATTATCATTTCCCATATTCACATTTACTCACCCAAATAGAACACCCAATTGGTTTAGGTCAATTAAATCATGGGTTTAGAACCCCATCATCTCTATTTTTTTTAAATTCTTTATTTTATCTTCCAAAAATAGAATTTTATTTATTACACATTTCACCAGTTTATTTTTTAGGTTTTTCAAATTTAATTTTTTATAATTTTATAAAAGAAAGAACAATATACGAAAAATTTAAATCTATAAATTTTTTTAGTCTTTTGTCGTTGTCTTTTATAAATGTTTTTTTCTATCGTCTAGCGGAGCATGGCACGGATAGATCGGGCATGATTCTTATTTTTGTTATGATGGTTATAGCTTTATTTATTCAAAATAATGATAATGAAAAAAGGAATTTAAATTTATTTTATTTTTTTTGTGTAATAATGGCGATGTTAGTGTCTCTAAAGCCATTTTATATAATATATTTTCCATTAATTGTAATTTTATTATTTTTTAACTTTAGAAAAAATTTAATTAAAATTTTAAAATCAAAAACAACATTTTACTGTATTGCATTTATATCTTTTGTATTATTTTTTAATTTTATTAATTCTAGTTGCTTAGTATATCCAGCCGAATTTACTTGTTTCAAAAATTTTTATTGGTCAATTGATAGTGACGAAATTAAAACTCTTAATCAGTGGTATGAACTTTGGGCAAAAGCTGGAGCTACACCAAATTATATAGTTAACGATAGAGCCAATTATGTTAGTGGTATTAATTGGTTGCCAAACTGGACAGAAAATTATTTTTTTAACAAAGTTAGTGATTATCTTCTAAGTTTGTCTTTATTTTTGATTATTTTTTGGTTTATATTTATGTTTAAACGAAAAAAAAAAAAAACAAATTATTCTAAAATAAAATTTAGATTGTTGTATTTGTTTTTCATTTTATGTTTATTAGAATGGTTTTTTAAACATCCTGCTTTAAGATATGGAGGATATCATATTATAGCGATTCTCTGTTTTATTCCATTATCCATATATTTAATGAGTGTAAAAATAGATTTTAGAAAATTTATGACAAATGCAACAATAATGATGATGTTAGTTATAACTATTTTTATATCTAGGAATATAAATAGATTGATTAAAGAAAATAAACTTTACAACTTTAATCCTATAATAAGTTATAAATTTAATTATGATAAAAAGTTTTATAATAGATATTTTGATAACATTAATAAAAATAAAACAAATTATAAAAAATCTCTTTTTTTAGGAAAGGAATTTATAATAACAAAAATTGAATAATAATATTTGTAAGTTTAATTTTTTTTATTATTTTTTATTTTGCCACATAGTAAACATTTAAATTTTTCTTTTTTTACTAAAGTAAAAAAAGAATTTTCACATTTATTGCATATCAATGAAAAATTATATGTATAATTTGGTCTATTAAAATCGTATTTTTTAAATATATCTTTAAGTTTTATAATTAATAAATCAAAAGAACTAATAAATATTTGTAATTTTGGTATCTTTGATTTTCCTTTTTTTCTATCTTTAAAATGAATTGGTATTTCTATTAAATTTGCTTTTAACTTTTTCATAAACCAAACAATTTTTACTCCCAAACTGTAACCTTGGGCATTTAACTCATCAAATGGAAGTTTTTTTAAAAGCTTTACGCTATAAACTCTGTAGTAAGTTGTGATTTCTAAAAGTTTTATATTTAAAAGAGTCCTAGCAACAAAATTTCCAAGATTTGAAACTAATTTTCTAAAGCCTGTATAATCACTTTTGGCTCCTTCACAGAATCTTGAACCAATAACAAAAGCATTTTTTTCTGCTTTTTTTAGTAATACAGGAATATGACTTGGATCATGAGAAAAGTCAGCATCCATAGTGAGCAAGAAATCATAGTTGAATTTTATTGCATAAAAAATTGATAACTTATGGGCCGTACCTAAGCCTAACTTTTTTGGTCTTTCCAGGTAAACAAGATTTGAATCACTAATTTTATTTATTATTTCTTTAGTTTGATCATCTGAATAATCATTTATAATTAAAATATTTGAATGTGGGGAATAGTTCTTAATTTTAGAAATAAGGTTTTCGATGTTCTCAGCCTCTCTATACGTAGATATTGCGATTAAAACCTTTGAATTACTCATTTTTTTTTAATTAATTATATAAAATTTTTAGATAAATCCGTCATAATTTTGATGTAAATCATTTTTAATTTGATACTTAAAATTAACGCAAAGTTAAAGATAAAAATTTAAAGATTAACTTAATGTCTAAAAATCAAAGAGTCATTATTTATATTTTTGCAAGTTTTACTTTATTTTTTGGTTTTCTTTTAGATGAAAACTCAAGTGGTGGAGCTAAAATTGATCATGATTTTTTAATAATATTTATTAAAAATTTTAGTACTGATTTTAATTATGGACTAGACATCTTTGCAAAAAATGCTGCAAGTTTAATACATTCGCCTGTATTTTATATTTTAATCGGCTTTCTAATAAAATTTTCGCAAAGTATTTTTTTTATCAAAATTTTATATATTCTATCAAGTTGTTTAATACCTTATATTTTTTATTTAATAATTAAAAAAAAATTTAAAACAAATACTGACTATATTTTTATTTTTTCGCTAATAATTTTTTTATCTCCATATTTTAGATCTTCTGCAATTTGGTTATTAGGTGATAACCTTGCTTTATTATTATTTTCGTTATCAATTTTATTTTTTATAAAAATATCTGAAGATAAAAAAAAAGTTTCCAATTATTATCTATGTCTTATTTTTTTAATTTTATGCACTTACATTCGATATTATTACTGCATTTTTTCATTATATTTTTTATTTATTTTTTACAGAAATTTAAAACATAGAATATTTTTTGAGATCTTTCTTTTAGGTGTTTTTTTATCCCTTCCAGCAATATTTTATTTCTATCATGTATCAATCAATTATGATTTTTTAAAAAAATTTTCTAATTATAGTCAAATAAATTATTATAGTAATTTTTTAGTTATCTTATCAATAATCTTATTTTATTTATTACCCTTTTCTTTTTCCAAAAAAAGTGATTTTTTATCCTATTGCATAAAAAATTGTAAAACAATATTTATAGTTTTTCTGTTATTTTTTGTAATATATTTTATTGATAAATTTTATTTTTATAATTTGATTGATTTTTCTCCAAGAGGCGGGGGTGTCTTCATGAAGCTTTCTAAAGTATTTAATTTAGAAACTAGCTTTTTTTTAACAATTACTTCATTAATTTCTCTAGTTTATATTGATTATTTGTTTAAAGAAAAAAGACTTGAGAACTATGTTCTTTTAATAGTACTTGTTGCCTCTTTTCCAATATATACGATATATCAAAAATATTTTGATCCTTTGTTTTATTTGTTCTTCTTTGGTTTAGTCAAATCGACATATCTTAAAAATATGCTACTTAACAAAACTATATCTTTATATTTAATTTATGGTTATTTTTTATCTTTTTTATTATTTTCAATTTTTTATTATTCATATGGAGTTTAATAAATCATGACCCTTGTCAGTATAATAATGCCTTATTATAAAAAAGAGCATTATTTAAAATCCACTATTGAATCTATATTAAATCAAACTCATCAAAATTTTGAAATTATTTTAGTTGATGATCAAGTAGATGATAAAAGCTTTTTTTTTTTAAGAGATATCTTAAATTTGGATAGTAGAATTAAACTAATAAAAAATGATAAAAATGAAGGTGCAGGCGAGTCCAGAAATAAAGCAATCAAAAATGCTAAGGGAGAATATATCGCTTTCTGTGATTGCGATGACTTGTGGAAAAAAGAAAAACTCGAAACTCAATTAAACTTTATGAAAAATTCTAATTTAGATTTCAGTCACACTTCGTATGATATTATTGACGAAAATAATAAAATTATAAGTTTTAGAGAGGCCAAAAATATTATTAGTTTTAAAAAACTTGTTAATTCATGCGATATTGGATTATCAACTGTAATGATTAGACGTAAAATTTTTGAGAATAACAAATATCAATTTCCTAGATTGGTCACTAAAGAAGACTATGTTTTATGGATCATTATGGCAAAAAATGATGTTGTAATTAAAGGTATTAATGCAAATCTTACAAGCTGGAGAAAAATAAAAAATTCTCTTTCCTCATCAACTTTGCAAAAATTATTAGATGGATATAAAGTTTATAGAGTTTTTTTAAGATATGGAAAGTTAAAATCTTTTTATTGTTTAATCAGACTTTCGATTAACTTTATATTAAAAAACTAATATGTTATTTTTTTATTTTTTTCTTTTAACCTTATTTGTTTTTATTTTGAATAGTTTTTTTATAAAGCAGAAATTACTATTAAGTGAAACAGGTGATGTTCATCAAAAATTTGCATCTAAATCAAAAGTTCCACTAACAGGAGGAATTGTTATCTTTTCTTCGTATTTTTATTTAATAAATGACAACATATATTCATTTATTCTTTTTTCACTTTTAATTCTTATTTTAGGAATTTTATCAGATTTAAAATTTATTAAGTCTGCAAATATTAGATTTATAGCACAAATTATTTTAGTTTTGTCTTTTATAATATTTAATGATGTTCAATTATATGACCTAAGAGTTAATTTTTTAAATAGATTATTGCAAAATGATATATTTAATTATTTGTTTGTGTTGTTTTGTATTTTAATTGTTTTAAATGGTTCAAATTTTATTGATGGCATGAATACACTAGTAATAGGTTATTATCTTTTAGTTGGACTTACCATTTATTTCCTAAGTTTAAATAATATAATTCAAATAAATAGTATCTCTATTATTTTCATTTTATTTTGTTTAGCTTTAGTTTTTATTCTTAACTTATTTAATAGACTATATTTAGGTGACTCAGGTTCTTATCTACTTGGATTTAGTTTTGCCTTTTTTTTAATAGATATTTATAATTCAAATCAACATATTTCACCATTTTTTATTATACTTCTACTTTGGTATCCTTGTTATGAAAACTTATTTTCTATTCTCAGAAAAAAAAGTTTTGATCGTTCACCGATGGGCCCAGACAATAACCATTTTCATCAATTAATATTTTTTTTTATTAAAAAAAAATATAAATCAAAATTATTAGCTGCTAATATTTTGACTGCACAAATATTAAATTTTTACAATTTAGTTATTTTTTATATTGGAGCAAGTTTTGTGTCTAAAACTGATATTCAAGTAATTTTAATTCTCTTTAGTGTAATTCTTTACTCATTTTTTTACTTCAAACTTTATGTTTATAAAAATAATTATGTCCGTATTATTTAAATTTCTTGGTATTAATTAAATAGTTATGTTATCAGTTGTTTAAACGAATTTTTATGAAAAAAAAAATAGCCTTAATTTTTGGGATTACTGGTCAAGATGGCTCATATTTAGCAGATTTTTTAATTAAAAAAAAATATTTGGTACATGGAATTAAAAGAAGATCTTCTTCTTTAAACACAAGCAGAGTAGATCATATTTATCAGGATCGTTTTGAAAAAAAAAGGAATTTTTTTTTACATTATGGAGATATAACTGATGCGATATCAGTTTCAACGTTAATAAAAAAAATTCAACCCGATGAAATTTATAATTTAGCTGCACAATCCCATGTGTCTGTTTCATTTGAAGTTCCTGAATATACAGCTAATGCAGATGCGATTGGTGCATTAAGAATTTTGGAAGCAATTAAATTTCATGGATTTGAAAAAAGAACAAAATTTTATCAAGCAGGAACATCAGAAATGTATGGCAAAGTTAAAGAGACACCTCAAAATGAAAAAACTCCTTTTTATCCAAGAAGTCCTTATGGTGTTGCAAAAGTATATGCTCACTGGATAGCGGTTAATTATAGAGAAGCTTACAAAATTTTTGCTTGTAATGGAATTTTATTTAATCACGAAAGCCCCAGAAGAGGAGAAACTTTTGTAACAAGAAAAATAATAATAGGACTTTGTAAGATCAAATTAAAATTACAAAAAACTTTATACTTAGGAAACATTAATGCCAAAAGAGATTGGGGCCATGCTAAGGATTATGTTGAAGCCATGTGGAAAATGATGCAAAAAAAAAATCCATCGGACTATGTAATTTCTACAGGCAAACAATACACTGTTAAGCAGTTTGTGGATTTAACTTTGAAAGAACTTAATATTAAGTTTAAATGGAAAGGAAAAGGCATTAAAGCAAAATGTTATGACGATGCAGGAAAATGTATAGTTGCATGCGATAAAGAGTATTTTAGACCTTTAGAAGTAGATACTTTGTTAGGCAATTCTAAGAAAGCAAGAAAAGAACTAAAATGGAAACCGAAAACAAACATAAAAGAACTTGTAAAAGAGATGGTAAATTTTGAGTTAAAAAAATTAACCAATGATTAAAAAAAAATCAAAAATTTTTATAGCTGGTCACAAAGGTTTGGTTGGAAGCTCTATAATAAGAAGATTAAAAGATAAAGGATATAATAATTTATTATGTGCAGATAGATCACAATTAGACCTTACAAATCAATCTAAAGTTTTTAATTTTTTAAAAAAAAATAAACCAAATTTTATTTTTATTGCAGCAGCAAAAGTTGGTGGAATTTATTCAAATAATAAATATCCAGCAGAATTTATTTATAACAACCTACTAATTCAAAATAATATAATTAATTCTGCATATTTGTGCGGAATTAAGGATTTAATTTTTCTTGGTTCAAGTTGCGTTTATCCAAGAATGTGCAAACAACCTATTAAAGAAAACTATTTATTAAATGGAGAGCTTGAAAAAACAAATGAAGCATATGCAGTAGCTAAGATTGCTGGAATTAAAATGTGCGAAAGTTACAACTCACAGTATAAAACTAATTATAAATGTTTGATGCCAACCAATACCTTTGGTCCAAATGATAATTATGACAAACTAAATTCTCATTTTTTTCCATCTTTGATAAGAAAAATACATGAAATAAAAATAAGAAATAAAAAAGAATTAATTATTTGGGGAAATGGAAAAGCAAAAAGGGAAGTAATTTATGTAGACGATATAGCCGATGCATGTATTCATTTTATGAATAGAAAGTTTAAAGGTTCAGTAATTAACATAGGAACAGGAAAGGATTTTTCTATCAATCAATATGCAAAAATTATTTTAAAACTAATAATACCTAATAAAAAAATTAAAATAAAATATGATAAATTCAAACCAAATGGTACACCAAGAAAAGTCTTAGATGTTTCGTTAGCAAAAAAAAATGGTTGGCAGTATAAAATCTCATTAAAAGATGCAATTAGAAGGACCTATAAGGATTATTTAAATAATAATAGAAAATATGCAAATTAGTCTTTCTTTGCTTTACAATTTTAGTTTTCTTAAGTATAAAATCTGCGCCTGGTGATTATTGCGAAGGGGTAATACCCGATCCCATTCCGAACTCGGAAGTCAAGCCCTTCTGCGCCGATGGTACTTTGTCTTAAGGCATGGAAGAGTAGGACATTGCCAGGCTATAAAATTATGAAAATTAAAAGCTCACTCAAGTCTCTAAAATCACGTGATTTAAACTCTAAATTAGTTAGAAGAAGAGGAAGAGTTTATATAATCAATAAAAAAAATCCAAAATTTAAAGCAAGACAAAAATAATCTTAAAGTTTTATGATAATATGTTCGGTATCAGAAAACAAAGATTTAGAGAAAAGGGTTTCGATTACTCCAGAGATAGCAAAAAAATATATAAATTTAGGATTTGAAATACAATTAAGTGAAAATTACGGAAAACATCTAGGTTTTGAAAAAAGTGAATATATAAAACTTGGAGTCAAGTTTGTTAGTGACGATAAAAAATTAATAGAAAGTGCAGATATTATTATTCAAATGGGTTTATTGGATGAAGATAAAATTTCTATTTTAAAGTCAAACCAAACTTATATTGGGATTTTAAATCCGAATGAAAATAAAATTAAACTAGAGGAATTAGCAAGAAAAAAAATTAATCTTTTTTCTCTAGAACTGTTGCCTAGAATAACAAGAGCACAATCTATGGATGTGCTTTCATCACAAGCAAACTTGGCTGGATATAAAGCTGTAGTAGAATCATTTTCAACTTTTGAAAAGGCTATTCCAATGATGATGACTGCCGCAGGAACAATTCCAGCTGCAAAAGTTTTAGTTGTTGGCGCTGGAGTTGCCGGTCTACAGGCTATTGCTACAGCAAAGAGAATGGGCGCAATTGTTTTTGCGACAGATGTAAGAATAGCATCTAAAGAACAAGTAGAAAGTTTAGGAGGAAAATTTTTAACTGTAGATGAAGCTGAAAATTTAGAAACAGAAGGCGGGTATGCAAAGGAAGCATCTGAGGAATTTAAAAAAAAACAAGAAGAACTTTTAAGTGAAACGTTGAAAAAAATTGATATTGTAATTTGTACAGCTTTAATACCAGGTAAAAAAGCTCCATTAATTATAAAAGAAAAAATGTTAAAAAATATAAAACCCGGGTCTGTAATTTATGATTTGGCTGCATCGCAAGGTGGAAATGTAGCATTTACCGAAGTAGATAAAATCATTGAAAAAGATGGAGTTAAGATCATGGGTGAAAGAAATATTTTAAACAAATTACCAGCGTCATCTTCTAGTCTTTATTCAAAAAATGTATTTAATTTTGTTTCAAATTTATATGATAAAGAAAGTAAAAAAATTAATATTAATTTAGAGGATGAAATTATTGCTAAAACAATAATAAAATAAAATTATGGAAATAGACCCATTTATATTTAGACTTAGTATTTTTATACTTTCTATTTTTATAGGATATTATGTTGTTTGGAGTGTAACACCATCCTTACATACGCCTTTAATGTCTGTCACAAATGCTATTTCATCAGTAATTATAGTTGGAGCAATAATTGCAGCTCTTGCAGGAGAAGCAGGAAACATATTTGATACTCCAAATATTTTTGGTTTTTTAGCTATAGTTTTAGCAGCTATCAATATTTTTGGCGGTTTTTTGGTTACTCAAAGAATGTTGGCTATGTATAAAAAAAAAAAGAAAGATAAAAAATGATTTCAGCAAATTTATTAGCAGTTTTTTATCTTATTTCAGGAGTGCTATTTATTCTAGCTCTTAGGGGTCTTTCATCACCCGAAACTTCAAGACAAGGTAATTTATTTGGTATAATTGGAATGGCAATAGCTATTAGTGTTACCATTGTTTCAGTTGGCAACTTCTCAACTGGGTTTTTATATTTATTAATTTTACTTTTGGTCGGTGGATCAATAGGGTCCTTTATTGCATTTAAAATACCAATGACAGCCATGCCAGAACTTGTAGCTGGCTTTCATAGTTTGGTAGGATTGGCAGCTGTTTTTGTTGCTATATCAGCTTTTCTAAATCCAGAAGTATTTAATTTAGGTTCACCAGGCAATATTAAAATAGCAAGTTTAATTGAAATGTCTTTAGGAGCTTCGATTGGTGCAATAACGTTTACTGGATCAATAATAGCTTTTTTAAAACTTCGAGGGATAATGTCAGGTAACCCGATAACTTTTACAGGCCAGCATTATCTTAACTTATTATTAGGATTATCAGTCGCCGTATTAATTTTTTATCTTTGTAAAATACAATTAGCTAGTCTTTTTTGGCTAATAATTGCAATTTCTTTTTTATTGGGAATTTTATTAATTATACCAATCGGTGGTGCAGATATGCCTGTTGTAATTTCAATGTTAAATTCATACTCAGGTTGGGCTGCTGCTGGAATAGGTTTTACTTTAGAAAATACAGCTTTAATAATTACAGGTGCTTTAGTTGGATCTTCAGGAGCAATTTTATCCTATATAATGTGCAAAGGTATGAACCGTTCTTTCTTTAGTGTAATTTTAGGAGGATTCGGTGGAACCGATCAATCTTCAACCTCCAAAGGTAAAGGCAAAGAACAAAAACCTGTGAAAAGTGGAAATGCTGATGATGCTGCTTTTTTAATGAAAAATGCTTCATCAGTAATTATTGTTCCAGGTTATGGT
The DNA here is from genome assembly GCA_902564565.1 of uncultured Pelagibacteraceae bacterium. Taxonomy (GTDB): domain Bacteria; phylum Pseudomonadota; class Alphaproteobacteria; order Pelagibacterales; family Pelagibacteraceae; genus Pelagibacter. Next base: position 10,928 of record CACFBW010000020.1, read on the forward strand.
ATGGCAGTTGCTCAGGCACAACATGCATTAAGAGAAATGGTAGATGCTCTTAAAAAGAATGGTGTAAAAGTATCATACGCGATACATCCTGTAGCAGGAAGAATGCCAGGTCATATGAATGTTTTGCTTGCAGAAGCAAATGTACCATATGATGAAGTTTTTGAATTAGAGGAAATAAATAACGATTTTGCAAATTGCGACGTAGCATATGTAATTGGTGCAAATGATGTTACAAACCCTATTGCCAAAACAGATCCACAAAGCCCAATTTATGGAATGCCAATATTGGATGTTGAAAAATCAAAATCAGTATTGTTTGTAAAAAGAAGCCTTTCACCAGGTTATGCTGGAATTGATAATGATCTATTTTACAGAGATAATACTTTGATGTTATTTTCTGATGCAAAAAAAATGACTGAGGATATAAGTAAGAATCTTTAAAATTTATGAACACAAAAATTTTTTGTGATATTGCTGAACTAAAACAAATAAGGAAATTTAACAAAAAAAAAATTGTTAAAGGTTTTACAACAAATCCCAGCTTAATGAGAAAAGCTGGTGCAAAAAATTATAAACAATATTCAAAAAAAATTTTAAAAATATGTAAAAAAAAACCTGTTTCTTTAGAAGTTTTTGCTGACAATTTTCAAGATATAAGAAAGCAGGGTTTATTAATTAGCAAATGGGGAAAAAATGTTTATGTTAAAATTCCAGTAGTTAATTCTAAAGGTATTTTTATGGGAAAGGTTATTAAAGAGTTAAATAATAAGAATATTAAATTAAATATTACCGCAGTTTACACTGCCAGCCAAACAAAAAAAATTTTAAGAAAAATAAATAAAAAAACTAAATTAATTATTTCTATTTTTGCAGGAAGAGCAGCAGATACTGGCAAAGATCCAGTTCCAGAATTTAAAAAAAGCTTAAAAATGGCAAAAAAATACAAAAATGTAGAAATTTTGTGGGCAAGTGTAAGAGAACCTTATAATTATTTGCAAGCAAAACAATTAGGATGTCAGATAATAACGATACCACCCAGTATTATTGAAAAAATTGAAAATTTTGGAAAATCTTTTGATAAACTTACAAAAGAAACTGTGCAAGCTTTTTTGAGCGATAGCAAAAAATCAAAGTTTCAAATTTAAATGAAGAAAAATATAATTATTTATTTTCCATCATTTGAACGTGGTGGTGTAATAGCTAATTTAGTTAATTTTGTTAATTATTTAACATCTTTAAATTATAATATTTATTTTATTTCACAAAATCCAAATATGGATTTTTTCAAAAATAAAAAAAAAATAAAATTATTTGAAATTCCAAAATATAAATTACCATTCATTTCAAGTCGTTTAATTACATCTATATTATCTATTTTTCAAATAGTAAAAATTTTTTTTATTACCCAAAGATCAAATACTCTTTTGTTTTCTTTTCAAAGTAATATTTTTCCAATAATAATATCTAAAATTTTTTTTAGAAAAGTTATAATAAGAAATTCAGAAGATGCTTTAGAAGCAACTAAATATGCAGATGAATATCTTCTTGCAGTTTTAGTGTTAGTTTTGAAATCTATAATATATAATTTTGCTGATGGTATTATAGCAAACTCAGTTAAGTCCAAAAATTCTTTAGAAAAAATTTTAATAAGAAAAAAATTAGTAAAACTTATTTATAACCCATACTTAAAAAAAAACTTAAAAATAAAAAAAACAAAAAAAAAAAATATTATTTTAAGTATCGGACGTTTATGCAAACAGAAAGATTATGAAACACTAATCAAAGGATTTCACTTGTTTCAAAAATCTTATAAAAACTATAAGTTGGTGATAATTGGACATGGTAATTATCTTGAAAAGTTACAAAATTTAACAAATAAATTAGAACTAAATAAGAAAATATTTTTTAAAGGTTGGATTAAGAAAACTGATAAATATTTATTAAATTCAAAAATTTTTATTTTAACTTCATTGTATGAAGGCCTACCAAATGTATTAATTGATGCGGTCAATTTTGAAATTCCTGTAATAAGTACAAAATGCAGCGGTGCCGAAGATATTCTTACTGTTAAATATGGTAATTTCTTTGAAATGAAAAATTCTCATGATTTGGGGAAAAAAATTAAATACGTAGCAAGCAACTATAAGCTGCATAAAAAAAAAATAGTTAACTCCAAAAAAACAATTTGTCGATTTTCTGTCTTACCTCAATCAAAAAGGTATTTAAATTTCTGTAATAAGTTTATTTAAATTGGTTGCGATGGACGGATTTGAACCTCGACGTTCAGGTTATCAGCCTGACGCATTTACTTTTACGTCTGTTAAAATGTTTGGAAAACTTAAATTAAATAAGCCAGATAACATTTTGCAGCACTATTCTTTATAATCAGAATCTTCTTTGTCTAATATTTTTAGGAGAGATTTAAAGTAAAGATCTGCAATATTTGATGGTTTATAGTTTTCCATTTGTCTTGCTGTTTTTTCTGCCACTTTGTGAGGTAATATTTTTAAATCATAACCAGTGGTAAGAGCTTTAACATAAGTTTCACAGGCTTTTTCAAAATAATATAAATCATAAAATGCTTTCGCAATCGTAGATCCTATAACGACTACTCCATGATTAGCTAAAAGTAGAATATTTTTATCACCAATTTTTTTTGTTATACGTTTAGCCTCAGCACCTTTTGCTATACCACCATAACTATTGTATTCTGCAACTCTTTTATAAAATCTCATAGTATTTTGATCTATTGGAGGTATACATCCTGGCCATTTAGAATTTTTTCCTTTTTTTAAAGTAGATACGATAGTTGCGTATTTTGAATGAACATGAAGTATACATTTTGCATTATTAATTTTACGGTGTATAGAAGAATGAAGATCTAAAGCTGTTTCTAGGGGCTTTTTATCTTCATGTAAGTGTTTTGTCGATTTTTTGATATCATTAGTGTCAATACAAATTAAGTCACTAGCTTTTAATAAACTGAAATGCATTCCTCCAGGATTCACTAAAAATTTCGATGAATCATTTTTCGCACATACGCTAAAATGATTTACAACAGACTCATGCATATTTAATCTTGCTGTCCATCTAAAAGCTGCTGCGAGCTCAATTTTTTGTTTAACAAAGTTGTCCATGGATAATAATTTTTTTATAGTTAATAGATTGTATTAACTATAATTACAACATTTAATTTATTTAATAATATTTTTTTTGAACCTCTTTTTTATTTTTAATAGTAAACAAAGGGTCCTTTTTTAAAATTTTTTCATAAGTATGAAAAATTTGATCAGAAGTTATAGTGCCAATTAAAATATCATTAAATTTTTTTGTTTTTAGTCCACTTTTAAGAAAAGGATCAAGCAAATTTTCATATTGAGGAATAATTTTAGTTTGTGATTTCTTAAACCAATATCTCTCCTCTAA
>CACFBW010000021.1 GCA_902564565.1 uncultured Pelagibacteraceae bacterium
GTATGAAAAAGAAAAAGATGAAGCTTTTGAATATGGTGGTTTTTCTTTTGCACGAGAAACTTTAAACCTTATAGATAATCTTGAGAGAGCCAAAGAATCTTTAAAAAATGATGAAAGTTTAAAAAATTCTGAAAGTTTAAAAAAAAATCTAGAACACTTGGAAATTATTCATAAGGATATTTTGTCCATTTTTAAAAAAAATAATATTGAACCTATAGCTTCAGTAAATAAAAAGCTGGATCCAAACTATCATCAAGCAATGATGGAAATGGAAGATGATGAAAAAGAACCAGGAACAATAATACAAGAAATTCAAAAAGGTTTTACTATGAAAGATAGATTATTAAGACCAGCATTAGTTAGTGTTTCAAAAAAAACTGAAAAAAAAGAAGCTAATGTAAATGAATATAAAAAAGACAAGGAAAATAAGGAAAAAAAAGAGTTAAAATAAGTGCTAAATAAACTTGTACATTAAGAATTAGCACATATATGAGATCAAGGAATTAAAGAATTATGAGCAAAGTAATCGGTATAGATTTAGGAACAACAAACTCATGTGTTGCTATAATGGAAGGGGCACAAGCTAAAGTATTAGAAAATGCTGAGGGTGCAAGAACTACTCCTTCGGTTGTTGCCTTCACAGAAGAAAACGAAAAATTAATTGGCCAGCCAGCAAAAAGACAAGCAGTAACTAATCCGGAAAATACAATTTTTGCTGTTAAGAGATTAATTGGAAGAAATTTTGAGGATCCAACGGTAAAAAAAGACATTCAATCAGCACCATTTAAAATAGTAAATTCAGAAAAAGGAGATGCTTGGATAGAGGCAAAAGGGCAAAAATATTCGCCGTCACAAATATCAGCTTTTATTTTACAAAAAATGAAAGAGACTGCTGAAAAATATTTAGGACAAGAAGTAACAAAGGCTGTTATTACTGTACCTGCTTACTTTAATGATGCACAAAGACAAGCTACAAAAGATGCGGGTAAAATTGCAGGCCTTGAAGTATTAAGAATTATAAATGAACCAACTGCAGCTTCGTTAGCTTATGGTTTAGATAAAAAAACAAATAAAAAAATAGCAGTGTATGATTTAGGAGGAGGTACTTTTGATGTTTCTATTCTTGAATTAGGAGATGGTGTCTTCGAAGTTAAATCTACAAATGGAGATACTTTTTTGGGTGGTGAGGACTTTGATAATACTATTGTTGATTATCTAGTTTCAGAATTTAAGAAAGATAACGGTATTGATTTAAAATCAGACAAGCTAGCTCTTCAAAGATTAAAAGAAGCAGCAGAAAAAGCTAAAATAGAATTATCTTCAGCAGAACAAACTGATGTGAACTTGCCTTTTATAACTGCAGACAAAACAGGACCAAAACACATTAATTTAAAAATGACTAGAGCAAAATTAGAAGCTCTTGTGGAAGACTTAATTACTAAAACTTTACCACCTTGTAAAACAGCTCTAAAAGATGCTGGACTTACTGCAAATGACATTAGTGAAGTTGTAATGGTTGGTGGTATGACCAGAATGCCAAAAGTTTTAGAAGTGGTTAAAAATTTCTTCGGAAAAGATCCAAATAAAAGTGTTAACCCAGATGAAGTGGTTGCTATGGGTGCAGCTATTCAAGCAGGAGTACTACAAGGAGATGTTAAAGATGTTCTTTTGCTTGATGTCACTCCGCTTTCTTTAGGAATTGAAACACTGGGTGGAGTATCTACAAAACTAATAGATAAAAACACAACAATACCTACTAAAAAAAGTCAGGTATTTTCAACCGCTGAAGACAGCCAGCCAGCTGTATCTATCAGGGTTTTACAGGGTGAAAGAGAAATGGCATCAGATAATAAAATTTTAGGAAATTTCGAGCTTGTAGGAATAGCACCCGCGCCAAGAGGAGTGCCACAAATTGAAGTAACCTTTGATATTGACGCTAATGGTATTGTTAATGTTTCTGCAAAAGACAAAGGAACTGGAAAAGAGCAAAAAATTCAAATTCAAGCTTCTGGTGGTTTAAGTGAAGAAGAAATTAATAAAATGGTTAAAGAAGCAGAGTCAAATAAAGAATCTGATAAGAAAAAAAGAGAAGCCGTTGATTCAAGAAACCAGGCTGATACTTTATTACATTCTACTGAAAAAAATTTAAAAGAACATGGAGCAAAAGTTTCAGACACCGATAAAAAATCTATAGAAACAGCCTCTGCTAACTTAAGAAACTCCTTAAAAGGAACTGATGTTGAGGATATAAAAAAGAAAACACAAGAATTAGTTCAAGCATCAATGAAATTAGGTGAAGCAATTTATAAATCTCAACAAAGTGCTAAGCCTGGTGATGCGCCAAAAGACGCAAAAAAAGAAGAAGGAAAAAAAGACGATAATGTTGTTGATGCAGACTTTGAGGAAGTAAAAGACGAAAATAAAGAAAAAAGCGCCTAAGCTAACAACTGCTTGTCTATAATTAGTTATGGCAAAAAGAGATTATTATGACGTCTTAGGTGTAAATAAAAGTTCCACAGCAGATCAAATTAAATCAGCTTATAGAAAATTAGCCGTTAAATATCATCCGGATAAAAATGAGGGTGACAAAGCTGCTGAAGAAAAGTTCAAGGAAGCTTCTGAAGCTTATCATGTTTTATCTAATTCTGAACGGAAACAAAACTACGATAATTTTGGTCATGCAGCATTTGAAAACAGCGGAGGTGGAAGAGGGGGGTTTGGCAACTTTGACTTTTCTAGTCATTTCTCAGACATTTTTGAAGATTTTTTTGGAGAAGGATTCGGTGGGGGCGGCAGAAGAAGTAGAAGAACAAATAATAGGGGATCAGATTTAAGGTATGATTTGTCTATAACTTTAGAAGAAGCATATACCGGCAAAAAACAAGATATTAAGTTTTCAACATCAGAAAAATGTGACAGCTGCAAAGGAAGTGGCTCTAAGCCTGGACATGATGTAGGTTCATGTTCAATGTGCGGAGGTCATGGACAGGTTAGATCAAGTCAAGGTTTTTTTACTGTTCAACAAACATGTCCTCAATGTTCGGGATCAGGTGAAGAAATTACAAATCCATGTTCTAGTTGCAATGGACAAGGAAAAAAACAAGCATCTAAAAGATTATCCGTAACAATACCAAAAGGGGTTGATGATGGAACTAGAATAAGACTAGCTGGAAAAGGTGAGGCTGGTTCTAAAGGTGGAGGAAACGGTGATCTTTATTTATTTGTAAACGTCTACTCACATGATTTATTTAAAAGATCAGATGAAAATTTATTTTTTGAATGTCCAATTTCAATTGCAGATGCAGCTCTAGGTACATCTATTGAAATACCTACAATAGATGGTGGAAAAGCAAAAATAAAAATACCAGCAGGTACACAGGGTGGAAAACAATTTAGATTAAAAAGTAAAGGTATGCCTTATATGAGAGGAAGTGGAGCTGGAGATCTTTATGTACAAGTTAATACTGAGGTTCCAGTATCTTTAAATAAGGAGCAAAAAGAATTGCTTGAGAAATTTAGAGAAATTGAAAATGAAAAATCAAATCCAAGTATAAAAAAATTCTTTCAAAAGGCCAAAAGTTTTTGGAAAAATTAAAAAATGGGATTAGAAGAAATAATTCCTGCAATATCTTTGATTGCTGTGCTAATATTAGTTCTCCCAGCATTTCTAAGATCTAATTCAAAATTAAAGCAGTTATTAACAAATTTATCCATTTGGACTATAATTGTTTTAGTTGTTATGGTAGTTTCATATCTTATCTTTAAATGAAAAAAATTAACTTAGCTATTACAGGATGTATGGGAAGAATGGGTCAACAGATCATTAAATCTGCAAGATCTAATAAAAATTTTAAATTAGTAGCTCTTACAGAAAATAGAATAATAAATAAAAAAATTAATGGAATTAAACCTAGCTTAAATAATGAAGAAACCTTTAAAAAATCAAATTTAATAATAGATTTTACAGTTCCTAAATGCACACTTGAGGTGCTTAAAATTGCATCTAAACTAAAAAAAAGAATTGTTATTGGAACAACCGGATTTTCTAAAAAAGATGAAAATTTAATTAAAAAATATTCAAAAAAAATACCTATACTTAGAGCTGGAAATATGAGTTTAGGTATAAACTTATTGATGTATTTGACAGAGATTGCATCAAAATCTCTTGGAAATAATTTTTTAAGTAAAGTTTTTGAAATCCATCATAAACATAAAAAAGACCATCCTTCAGGAACAGCTTTAATGCTTGGAAGAGGTATAGCTGTTGGAAAGAATAAGGATTTTTATAAGTTAATAGGAAAAAAATATTTAAACAAAAAATCTTTTCCTTATGGAAAAAAAATTAATTTTAATTCATTAAGAAAAGGAGAGGTTGTCGGTGAACATGAAGTAACTTTTTCAAGTGGTAAAGAAATAATTACATTAAATCACGAAGCATTTGATAGAGCTCTTTATTCGGAAGGAGCATTTACTGCAGCCAAATGGTTAATGAATAAAAAACCTGGCCTTTATTCAATGAGAGACGTTTTGAATTTTAAATGAATGAAGTTCAAAGATCTAAAATAATATTAAAAATATTAAATAAGATTTATCCAAAAACAACAATTCCTTTAAAACATAAAAATAAATTTACTCTTTTAATATCTGTTGCTTTATCAGCACAAACTACAGATGTTAACGTAAACAATGCAACAAAAAATATATATCCAAAATATAATAAGCCTGAACATTTTGTAAAACTGGGAAGAAAAAAAATTGAAAAGTTAATAAAAAGCTTAGGTTTTTTTAGAATGAAAGCTAAAAGTGTTTATTTACTTTCAAAACAACTAATAGAAAAACATGATGGAAAAGTTCCTCAAACTTTTGAAGAACTTGAAGAGTTATCCGGCGTAGGTCATAAAACTGCAAGTGTAGTTATGGCACAAGGATTTGGTTATCCAGCTTTTCCTGTAGACACTCACATTCATAGATTGGCTCAAAGATGGGGTTTAACTAATGGTAAAAATGTTATTCAAACTGAAAAGGACCTAAAAAGATTATTTCCTAAAAAATCCTGGAACAAACTACATCTTCAAATAATTTATTATGGAAGAGAATACTGCAAAGCTAGAGAATGCTACGGTTTAACTTGTAAAATTTGTACTACTTGTTATCCTAAAAGAAAATCACCTATTAAAACAAAGAAGGCATAATATGAAAATTTTAGGAATTGGAAATGCAATAGTAGACGTAATTTGTAAAGTTAATGATGATTTTATTTCACAAAATAATTTAACAAAAGGTACGATGAAATTAATTTTTGATGAAAGTAAATTTAAAAAATTACTATCTAATCTAAAAATTGAAAAAACAGTCTCTGGTGGTTCAGTTGCAAACTCGATAGTTGGTTTATCTCAACTTAGAAATAAAGTTGGGTTTATTGGTAAAGTTTGTGATGATAATCTAGGAAAAAAATATGAAGAAGGACTAAAAAAAGAAAATGTGAAATATTTTTATTCAAAAAAAAAAGAACAATTGCCTACAGGTACTTGTTTAATTTTAGTTACCCCGGACTCAGAAAGGACCATGTGTACATTCTTAGGAACTGCTGGAAAAATTAACGAAAATGACGTTAATACAGATGCTATCAAACAAAGTGAAATAATATTCCTAGAGGGTTATCTTTGGGATGAAGGCGATCCTAAGAGAGCATTCGATAAAGCAATAAATAATGCAAATAAAGTTGCAATGTCTTTATCTGATCAATTTTGTGTTGATAGACATAAGCCTCATTTTTTAGACTTAGTTAAAAACAAACTTGATATTACTTTTGCAAATGAACAAGAAATAATATCATTAATTGATGCAAAAGATTTTAATGATGTAATTAACTTTTCAAAACAACTTGGAAAACTTTTAGTAATTACAAGAGGAGAAAAAGGAGCTATTGCAATAAAAGGTGATGCAGTTGCTGAGTTTGGTGTAAAAAAAGATCTTAAAATACTTGATCTTACAGGAGCAGGTGATCTATTTGCAGCAGGGTTTTTACACGGTCACATAAATAATCTTTCATTAGGTCAAAGCCTAGAAAAAGGTACTGAAATGTCGTCAAAGATCATCCAACAGATTGGGGCGAGATTAAACATAAATGAGTAATAAATTTATACACAAACTTTTTGCTACTCCAGTTTTTCAATTTAAAGTTAAAGACCATGAAAAATTAAATACTGAATTATCAAAATACATTTATGATCTTTATAAAAATGATAAGGAAGGAGCACAAAGATCTAATGTTGGTGGATGGCATTCAAAAAATTTTAAAGTTGAAAAAGACAATATTCCACACAAGTTTATTAAGACAATTCATGGACATGTTAAAGAGGTGATGGTTGATGGATTTGGATGGAAGTTTAATCCTGAAAAAGTAGGAGTCACTGAAATATGGGGAATAATAAATAAAAAAGATAGCTTTAACCAGATCCACAATCATCCAAATAGTTATTTAAGTGCAGCTTATTATGTTAAGGCTCCAAATAATTGTGGAAGTATTCAATTTCACGAACCTAATGAGGTTAAAAAATTTCGTCATCCTGTAATTGAAAAAAAAAATGAATTAAATTCATCAGGTTTTAGTATAGAAGCTGAAGAAGGAAATTTATTAATTTTTCCATCTTATCTATATCATTCTGTAGGCAAAAATTTATCTTCAGAAGATAGAATTATTATTAGTTTTAATGTTGATATAATAACTTATAAAGATGCAAAATATTAAAAATTTATCTTTTTTTTCTTTTAAAACTACCTTTTCCCTTTTTTGGTTTAACTATTCTTGGTCTATATTTTTGAGTTCTAAGCTCTTTAGCAACTAAATTTTTTTTTTTCATTCTATAGAATAACCATCTTTATAACTTACTATAAAATTTTTATCATTAAATTGGTCTTTAATTTTTTTTCTTAATCTATAAATATGAGTTTCAACCGTATGAGTTTCAAGATCGGATGAGTAATGCCATATTTCGTTTTGCAAAATTTCTATTGTCTTTGGTTTATTTTGCTTTTTAAGAAAAAGTATTATGTCTATTTCTCGTTCAGTTAATTTTAAATCTTTTTTATTTTTTGAGATTATTCTTGAATTTAAGTTTAAATTGTAATTTTTAATACTTATTTTTGACTGAAAATCATATCTTTGCTTAATAAGTTGAATGTTAATTTGATCAATTATTTTCCTTAATTGAATTGGAAAATTCTCAAAAACTAAAACATTTCTTATATCAATTTTTTTTATATTCGATTTTATATTTTCTATTGAATTTGTTACAATTAAAGACTCTTTGGTGACACTATTTTTATCTAAATCTTTAAAAAAAACATCTTTATTTTTATAGTTTTTTAAATCAAAAGATAAAAAATTCTTAATTTCATTTAAAATATTATATAATTCTGTAAGCTCAATAAAATTAACAATTTGTTTACTCATAAAATTAAGTCTTATGTTAATAAATTTAAAAAATAAAGATAGATTAATAATCGATGATTTTAAATTTAAATGCTGTGTAGGAAAAAATGGTATTAAAAAGACCAAAATAGAAGGAGATAAATCTACACCAAAAGGTATTTTTTCCTTAGGCAAATTATATTATAGAGCGGATAGGGTTAAAAAACCATTAACCAAAATAAATATAAAAAAAATTACAAAAAAAATAGGTTGGTGTAATGACTCAAGAAGTAAATATTATAATTGTGAAATTAGAATTAAAAAAAAAATCAAACATGAAAAATTATTTAGAAAAGATAATAAATATAACTATATATTAGAAGTTAAGTATAATACAAAAAAGATACCCTATAAAGGTAGTGCAATTTTTATACATTTAACAAAAAATTACAAACCAACTGCTGGATGCATTGCTTTAAATGAAAAAGATTTTTTAATAATGATAAAATTAATAAATAAAAAAACAAAAATAAAATTAAGCTAAACTCTTGAACCGAATATTTTTGATCCTATTCTTAAAAATGTAGATTTATATTTTAGTGCTTCAATATAATCATTTGACATTCCCATGCTTAATTCTTTGAGTTCAGTATTATTTATAAGTTTTAGCATTTCAGAAAAATATACTCCGGGGTTATCATTTTGTGGCGGTAAACACATCAATCCAACAATATTTAAATCAAAATCTTTTATACAATCAGAATAAAATTTATCCAAATTTTCAATATTTATCCCATTTTTTTGATTTTCTTTACCAATATTGATTTGAATAAAAATTTTAGGTTTAAATTTTTTTTTACTTTGTTCATTAGCAATTTTTTCAGCTAATTTTAAACTATCTAAGGAATGAATATAATCAAATAAAGGAATAGCAAATTTAACTTTGTTAGTTTGTAGTTTTCCTAAAAAGTGTAACTTAATATTTATAAAATCTTTTTTTATATCAGTCCACTTATCAACAGCTTCTTGAATTTTATTTTCTCCATAATGAACATGTCCATGGTTAATTAAAGGCAATATTTTATTTATAGAAAAGGTCTTTGATACAGCTATAACTTCTGCATTGCTATTATTTGACTCTATTTCTTTTTTAATTAATAGTAATTGATCGACAATATCATGCATAATTTTTTTAAAATTTACTACTTTATAGATGAATTTAATAGGCAAGAAATTCAAAAATTAAATAAAAATATTTCTATAATCTATAGAAATTATAAAGAAAACTATAATTTAAAAATAATAAAAAAATTAAGAGATTTTTGTTTTGCACAAAAAAGAGAGTTTTATTTATCTAATAATATCAAATTAGCCTTAAAACTTAGTTTAGATGGTGTTTATATTCCATCATTTAATAAATTATGCAACTTTAAAAATCTAAACTCCAAGAAAAATTTTAAAATTATAGGTTCTGCACACAATATATTTGAACTTAAAAACAAGGAGAATCAGGGATGTATAAGTATTTTTATTACTCCATTATTTAAAACAAAAAAATCTAATTACTTTTTAGATATAATTAAATTTAATTTAATAGCTAAAAATACAAAAAAAAAAATCGTAGCACTAGGGGGTATTAATCACTCAAATTATAAAAAAATAAAATTAACTAAAAGTAATGGTTTGTCCTCTATTTCGTGGATAAAAAAAAACCGGCCTAAAAATATAGGCCGGTTTTTTAAATAATCTTAAAGTATTAACTAGAACGCGAAAGATACAGAAATTTCTGTTTCTTCGTATTTACCAGTTGTACCTTCTGGATTGTTAGTCTCATACATAGACACGCCTAAAGTAGCAGCACCCATTGTATAAGTAGCTTGTAATGCTTCCATCTCAACAGTTGAGTTAGCTGTAGTTACAGCAGCAACTGCTTTTTCAGTCTCTTCAACTTCAGCGTATGAAAGTGAGTAGTTGTCTTGTGAGAATGAAATACCATATCCATCACCCTCGTTGTCTCTTCCAACTGTTCCACTTGCATGTTCTGCGTTGTTGTACATCTCTTGGTAACCAATTGACAAAGGACCGTTGCTATATAAAACGTATCCAGTAGCAACAGAGTTATCATCACCTGATTGTTTTGATGTATTAATTTCTTCATAACCGCCACCTAATGTTAGGCCAGCCATAGAAATTTTTGCTGTTACTGCTTGTCCTGATTGAGCTGTAGAAGATACTCCACCAGCACTTGGAGCGCCAGCACCTGCGTTTGGATCGTAAGTATATGTAGCTGATATAGATGCACCACCAAGATCGAATGAAGGTGTTCTATAGTCTACTGATCCAGACTGCGTGCTTGCACCAAATGAATGGAAAGAAGATGAGTGAGTTGTACCATCCCATACTTCTTCATAAGCTTTTGGAAGAACGTCGTCTATTCCATTTGCAGCTGATCCAGATATATCGTTAAACTGGATAGTACCTAGTGAACCCATTCCAACTGTTACTTGAGCAGAAGAGTTTAAACCACCAGATGTTGCAGCATTTGATTGTTCCATATCCATTGCACTGAAGAATGAAACAGTCCAACCGTTATCTAATTCTCCACTTGCATTGAAATAAATGTCAGTATCAACACCGATACCTTTACCGTTTGATGCAACAGCATCTGCTTCGTTACCTTGAGCAGATGAATACACAACTTGAGAATCTCCTGTTACAGAGTACTCAGATGCGTTAGCACCAACAACAGCAAGTGATCCAGCTAGTGCTGAAATACCAACTTTTGTTAGTTTATTCATAATTTCTCCTTTATTGTTAAGTTATTCATATGAATGGCGTTTTTTTACCATTATTGGACTATATAAAGCTTTATTTTCTTATAATATTTGCATTATTTCTGTATTTGTTGCAATAATATCACACTAAATAAGTCTTTTGATTTAGCCATTTATTGCGCTAAACCATCAATTGCAATGAATTTTATAAAATTTCTTAAATATTTATTAGTAATAATAGTTCTTTTGACACCTCTGAGCGGGTGTAAAAAAATTGATTGGGAAGGAGATTTTGAACCTGATGGAAAAAAAAGAGCTAGAAAAAATGTTAAAGAAGGAAAAGGCATAACACAACCTGGTGGAATTTTCGGTAGCGGGAATAAAAAAATAGGAGGAGGTGCTTTTGAATTTGCATCTTCAAATGAACTTTGGAGAGCAAGTTTAGATACATTAGATTTTATGTCATTTTCAAACGTAGATTATTCTGGCGGTTTAATAATTACAGATTGGTATTCTGAAGAAGAAAATAACCAGTCAATTAAAATCACAGTTAGATTTTTAAGTAATGAAATAAGAGCAGATGGACTTAAAATAACTCTGCATCAAAGAATTTGTGGATCAAACAATTCTTGCGCAATAAAACAAGTAGAAAGTGGTTTAAACGAAGAAATTAAAGCTGCAATTTTGAGAAAAGCAACATTGATGAAAAAAGCAAAAGACGAAAAAGATCCAACAAAAAATTATAAAAATAAAAAAACAGGCGAAATAACTTGGTGTGGAGACGATAGAATAATTTGCTAAAATCGATTCATTAATTATGGAAAGCAAATAATTTTTTAAATAATAAGTTTTAAAGTGGATAGATATAATTTTAAAATCATTGAAAATAAATGGCAAAGTTATTGGGAAAAGAATAAAACTTTTAAATCTAAATTAGATAAAAACAAAAAAAAATTTTATTGCCTTGAAATGTTTCCATACCCTTCTGGAAAAATTCATATGGGTCATGTTAGAAATTATACAATAGGAGATGTTTTAGCTAGGTACAAAATAATGCAGAATTACAATGTATTGCATCCTATGGGTTGGGACTCATTTGGTATGCCTGCAGAAAATGCAGCAAAACAAAATAATTTAGATCCAAAAGATTGGACAAATCAAAATATTTCAGTGATGAAAAATCAACTTAAAAAATTAGGTCTATCAATAGACTGGGATAGAGAAATTTCAACCTGTTCTTCAGATTACTATAAACATCAACAGCTTTTCTTTTTAGAACTTTATGAAAAAGGATTAGTATATAGAAAAGAAAATTATGTTAATTGGGATCCAGTTGATGAAACTGTTTTAGCGAATGAGCAGGTCATTGATGGAAAAGGTTGGCGTTCTGGAGCAATCGTTGAAAGAAAAAAATTAAATCAATGGTTTTTTAATATTTCAAAATTTTCTGAAGAATTATTAAATGGACTTGATAAATTAGATCAATGGCCAAAAAAAGTAAAAATAATGCAAAAAAATTGGATTGGAAAATCTTTTGGTTGTGAAATTGATTTTAAAATTGAAGGAAATAAATCTATAGATACAATAAAATGCTTCACAACAAGACCTGATACTTTATTTGGTTTCTCCTTTTTAGCTGTATCGATTGATCATCCAATTTCAAAATTTTATGAAAAAAATGATAATTTCATAAAATTTAAAGAAGATTGCTCTAAAACTGGAACGACCGAAGAGTCTATTGCTCAAGCTGAAAAAATTGGTTTTAAAACTGAGTTACTAGCAATTAATCCACTAAATCAAAAAATAAAAGTTCCAGTTTACTTTGCAAACTTTGTACTTATGGATTATGGTTTTGGTGCTGTTTTTGGTTGCCCTGCACACGACCAAAGAGATTTGGATTTTGCAAAAAAATATAAACTTAAAGTCACTCCAGTAGTTAAACCATTAAATTTTGATGGTAATTTTGAAATAAAAGACAAGGCATATACAGATCAAGGTATAATTTTTAATTCTAATTTTTTAGACGGTTTAAAAGTTCCAGAAGAGTCTATTATTAAAACAATTGAAATACTTGAAAAAAAAAAAATAGGAAAAAAAAAAATTAACTTTAGATTAAAAGACTGGGGAATTTCAAGACAAAGATATTGGGGATGCCCTATTCCGATAGCATATGATGAAAACAATAATGTTATTAAAATTCCAAAAGAAAATTTACCTATTAATTTGCCAGAAAAAATTAAACTGGATACAAAAGGCAACCCACTTGAACATCAAAGTGATTGGAAAAATATAAAAATCAACGGAAAAAAATGTGTTAGAGAAACCGACACTTTAGACACTTTCGTTGACTCATCTTGGTATTTTTTAAGATTTTGTTCACCTACAAACAAAGATTATGGCTATGACATTAAAGAAATTAAGTATTGGATGCCTGTTGATCAATATATTGGTGGAGTAGAGCATGCAATATTACATTTGCTATATTCAAGATTTTTTATGCATGCAATAAATTATAAAAATAAAACTTTTGTTTAT
>CACFBW010000022.1 GCA_902564565.1 uncultured Pelagibacteraceae bacterium
AAAAAAAATTGCATTAAACTTTAATTATTCATATTTAATATTAGCTAAAGATAATGTTTTAGAAAAAAATTGTTTCGAAGACTTAAAAAAAAATATGTTTGAAGAATTGAATAAAATTAGATAATGAAAATTGTAACTTACTTATTAATTGGCATAATAAAATTTTATAAAATGTTTATAAGTTCCCTTTTTCCAAATTCATGTAAGTTTGAACCTACTTGCAGCTCTTACTGCATTGATAGTTTAAAAACTTATGGACTTTTTAAAGGAACATATAAATCAATTTTAAGAATAGTGAAATGTAATCCATGGTTTGGACATGGAGGATATGATCCAGTTAAAAAAAATGAAAATCTAAAATAAAATGGAACTTAAAAATATAATAGCTGCTGTAACATTATCTTTAGCAATAATTGTGTTGTATTCCTTATTTTTTCAACCTTCTCCAGACGAAATGAGAAAGCTAAGAGCAGAAAAAGAAAAGAAAGAATTAATTGAAAATTCTGAAGCTCCTAGCTTAGATGGAAATGAAAATTTTAGCAAAATATCTAGAAAAGATGCACTAGACAAAACTAAAAGAGTATTTTTTGAGAATGAAAACGTTACCGGATCAATCTCTCTTAGAGGCGCCACTATTGATGATTTAGTTTTTAAAAACTATAAAATAAGTTTAAACAAAAAAGAAAAGGTAACTCTCTTAAATCCTAGAAATATAAAAAACGGTTATTCCATTGAAAGTGGCTTTGTTTCAAATTCAAAAAACATTCAAGTTCCTAATTCTTCAACGGAATGGGAAGTTTTGGGAAACAAAAAACTAACAAACAACAACCCTGTAAAGCTAGTTTGGAGTAATAACCAAGGTATTACATTTGAAAAAAATATTAGCCTTGATGATCAATTTTTATTTACTGTTAAAGAAAAAATCATTAATTCATCTGATAAAACTTATAATTTTTATTCTTATGGCCAAATAATTCGTAACCAAAAACCAGAAATTTCTGGTTTTTATATTTTGCATGAAGGTCCAATTGCAACACTAGACGATGAATTAATTGAGGAAGATTATGATGATATTAAAGAAGAAAAATTTTCTAGAAACGCTTCCCAAGGATGGCTTGGAATTGGAGACAAATATTGGATCACAAGCATTATTCCGCCAAGAAACAAGGAGTTTAAGACAACTTTTGATTATAAAAATAAATTTAGAATAAATTATATATCCGCTGAAGGAATTGAAGCTGGGCCTAATGATACTATTGAAGAAAAAATTCAAATTATTGTTGCAGCCAAAAGAGTTAAAACAATTGACGATTATGCAAAAAACCTGAACATTCAGAAATTTGATTTATCAATTGATTGGGGTGTAATGTATTTTTTAACAAAACCATTATTCTTTGCTATTGATTATTTCTTTAAATTACTTGGTAATTATGGCTTAGCAATTATAGCAGTAACTGTTTGTATTAGATTAGTATTTTTTCCACTTGCAAACTTCTCATTTAAATCGATGGGAAAGATGAAGCTTCTTCAACCAGAAATGACAAGATTAAAAGAACTTCATAAAGATGATAAAATGAAGTTACAACAAGAAATGATGGCTCTATATAAAAGAGAAGGAGTAAATCCTATGAGCGGCTGTTTACCAATACTTGTTCAGATCCCTGTGTTTTTCGCACTGTATAAAGTTTTATTTGTCACTATTGAAATGCGACATATGCCTTTTTATGGCTGGATTAAAGATTTATCTGATAAGGACCCAACTTCTGTTTTTAATCTTTTTGGCTTAATTCCTTGGGATCCTCCGTCATTTTTAATTATTGGCGCTTGGCCAATTGCAATGGGTATAAGTATGTATATTCAGCAAAAATTAAATCCAGCACCACCAGACCCTGTGCAAGCAAAAATTTTTATGTTCTTTCCACTTTTTTTAACTGTCATACTTGCCCCTTTTCCAGCTGGACTAGTGATTTATTGGACTTTCAATAATATTTTTACTTTAATTCAGCAGTATTACATACAAAGAAAAACGACTGTTAAAACAAAGTAGATGTCATCAGTTAAAGAAGAAGAGTTAAAAAATATATTACCAATTAATGGTCCATCTGTTGAGGAGGTCAAAAAATATATTGATAAATATCATGATGAAAAAATTGTAATAAAATGTGGAGGAAGTGTTTTAATTGATCCTAATCTTTTTAATCTTTTTATATCTGACATAGCTATTATCAAAAAGCTCGGAATAATTCCTACTATTGTGCATGGAGGGGGAAAAAGAATTAATGAAAAGTTAAAAAAACTAAATATAGAAAGTACTTTTATAAAAGGTTTAAGAATTACAAATAAAAATACAATTGAGGTTGTTGAGAATGTTTTGATTGATTTTAATAGAGAAATTGTAAATGCTCTTAAAAATAACAAATGCGAAGCTATATCTATAACAACTAAAGAAAATAATATAATTTCAGTAAAACCTGAAAATAAAGAACTAGAATTCGTTGGAACACCTGCTGAAATTAAAATTAATTTTTTAGATGAAGTTATTAAAAAAAAAAGTATTCCAGTAATTGCCCCTATAGGATTGTATAAAAATCAAGTTTACAACATCAATGCTGATGTATGTAGCGGATCCTTAGCTAAAAACCTTAAATCTAGAAGACTGCTACTTATGACTGATGTTGCAGGAGTATTGGATAAAAATAAAAATTTGATTTCTGAAATTAATTCGCCAATTGCAGAAAAAATGCTAAAAAATGGTGATATTACCAGTGGCATGATTCCAAAAATAAATACGTGCTTGGACGCAGTAAATAATGGAGTAACAGGCGTAGTTATTGTGGATGGTAGAAAACCTCATGCAATTTTATTTGAATTATTTTCTGATAAGGGTGCTGGAACATTAATCAGAAAATGAAAGAACTTAAAAATATAAAAAATATTCTATTTGATTTAGATGGTGTCTTATACCAAGACTTAGAATCTGTATTTGGTCAAGTTAGTAAGCGAATGACAGAATATATTTCAAAAAAATTAAATTTAAATCTAAAAAAAGCAAAAGAATTGCAAACTAATTATTTTCATAAATATAATACAAGCTTAAATGGTCTCATGAAGCATCATAATATTGAACCTGAAGATTTTTTAAAATATGTTCATAATATCGATTTATCTTTCATGTCAAAAGATGTAGTTTTAAGAAATGAACTTCAAAATCTAAATTTAAAAAAATTTATTTTCACTAATGGTAGCAAAGACCACGCAAATAACATAACCACACATTTGGGTATTAATGACTTATTTGATGGTTTATTTGATATTGTAGATTCAGAATTCAGCCCAAAACCAACAGCTAAGGCTTTTGACCTAATGGTAAAAAAATTCAAAATTAATCCTAAAGAAACTCTTTATATAGAAGATATTGCAAAAAATTTATCTATAGGAAAAGAAAGAGGTGCAATTACCGCTTGGCTAATAAATGACGAATACTGGGGAAAAAAAGAATCAGACAAAGATTTCATAGATTTTAAAGTTGAAAACCTCTCTTTATTTCTTAAAGAAATTAGGCTATTACAAAACTCATAAACCTTATGAGTATAGAAAAAATTATAAATTCTGCTTGGGATGAAAAAGACAAAGTAAACCCTAATTCAGATAAAAATTTAAAAGATGCTATAAATCAAATAATTACTGATTTAGATAGTGGAAAAGTAAGAGTAGCAGAAAAAATTAAAGGTGAATGGATAACTCATCAGCATATTAAAAAAGCTATAATGCTTAGCTTTAGGATTTATCCTATGGAAAATTTAAACGGACCGTACAGTAGCTGGTATGATAAAGCACATTTGTTAAAAGGCAAAACTGCTGGTTGGACAAAAGAAGATCATGAAAAAGCGGGTTTTAGAATGGTGCCAAACTCTCCTGTTAGAAAAGGTTCTTACGTTGGAAAAAATGCAGTTTTAATGCCGTGTTATGTAAATATTGGAGCTTATATTGATGATGGTACAATGATAGATACTTTTGCAAGAGCAGGTAGTTGCTGCCAAATTGGAAAAAATTGTCATATTTCAGCAGGTTCTGGTGTTGGTGGAGTTCTTGAGCCAGCACAAGCATTACCCACTATCATAGAAGATAATGTTTTTTTAGGAGCAATGTCAGAAGTTGTTGAAGGTGTAATTGTTGGCGAAGGCTCAGTTTTAAGTATGGGAATGTATATTGGCCAATCAACAAAAATTGTAAATAGAGAAACTGGAAAAATAACTTATGGAAAAATTCCTCCTTACTCAGTTGTTGTTCCTGGTTCTCTTCCAGATAAAAAAAATGCGTCTGCACCTTCGTTATATTGTGCAGTAATCATTAAACAAGTAGATGAAAAAACAAGATCAAAAACATCTATTAATGATTTACTAAGAGAATAGATTAATGAAAAAATTTGATGAACTATTATTAGCCAAAGAGCTGATTCGATTTCCTACAATTACTCCTAGGGACGTTGGAATAATGAAGTATTTAGAAAAAAAACTTAAATCCTTAGGTTTCAAAACTAAAATTCTCGAATTTAAAGATAAAAACACTAAACCTGTAAAAAATCTCTATGCAAAACTTGGGAAAAAGAGTCCTAACTTTTGTTACGCTGGACACTTAGATGTTGTGCCTCCTGGCAACTTAAAAGATTGGACTACAAATCCATTTAAACCTTCAGTTAAAAAAGGTCATTTAATTGGCAGAGGAGCAAATGATATGAAAAGTTCAGTTGCGTCATTCGTCTCAGCCGTAAGCAGTTTTATAATTAAAAAAAAAAAATTTGACGGATCAATTAGCCTTTTAATCACTGGAGACGAAGAAGGAATAGCAATTAATGGAACTAAAAAAGTCGTAGAATATTTAAAAAAAAGAAGAGAAAAAATTGATTTTTGTTTGGTGGGAGAACCAACTAACCCTAATAAGTTAGGTGAAATGATTAAAATTGGTCGAAGAGGCTCAATTACAGCCCACCTTAAAATTTTTGGTACCCAAGGTCATGTTGCTTATCCACATAAAGCAAATAACCCATCAAATTGCATAATTAAAATTTTAAATAAACTTAAAGAAATGAAGTTTGATAAAGGAACAAAAAACTTTCAATCAACAAACTTGGAAATTACAAAAATCAATATTGAAAATGATGCTGATAATGTTATTCCTGGATTAGCTCAAGCAAGTTTTAATATTAGATTTAATAACAAGCATTCATCTTCTAGCCTAAAAAAAAAATTAAACTCAATCATTAAAACACAAACTAAGAAAGATATGTGTAGATTTTCAATTAAATATATGACGTCAGGAGAGGCATTTTTGACAAAGCCTAATAAAACTACTTTTATGATAAAAAATGTAATTTCTAAGATTACTAAAGTAAAAACTAAATTTTCGACTACTGGTGGAACATCTGATGCGAGATTTATAAGGAAAATATCTCCTTGTATTGAATTTGGTTTAGTTGGAAAAACTATGCATAAAGTTGATGAAGCAGTTTCTATATCTGATTTAAAAAAACTAACCAAAATATATTCAAAAATACTGGAAGATTATTTTAAGTGAAAACTGGCTTAATAACATCCAATACCTATCAAAATCATGACACAGGAATAGGTCACCCTGAAAAGATTGACAGAGTTTCTGTAATTATCGAAAACTTTAAAAAAATAAATAATAAAAATATTGTTTGGAAAAAATCTGCAAAAGTAAAAAAAAAAATATTAGAAATTACTCATACCTTTGATTATATCAGATTTGTTGAAAACTCATTTCCTGAAAAAGGACTATCATTTTTAGATGGCGATACAATCATATCTCCTGGTAGTAAAAATGCTACTATAGATGCTGTTGGATCAATTATTGCAGCAATAGATGGAGTTCAAAATAATGAATTCAAAAATGCATTTTGTGCAGTTAGACCGCCTGGACATCATGCAGAGAAAAATAAAGCTATGGGATTTTGTATTTACAATAATGTGGCTGTTGGTGCTTATTATTTATTAAATAATTATAAATTTAATAAAGTAGCTATTATTGATTTTGATGTTCACCATGGAAATGGAACACAAGATATATTTTATAATAATGAAAAAGTTTTATACATTTCAACTCATCAATATCCCTATTATCCTGGATCTGGATCTGAAAAGGAAAAAGGTAAATTCAATAATATTTATAATATTCCTTTACCTGCAGGTACCAATTCTGAAGAGTACCTTAATGCTTATGAGTTTGTGCTAAAAAAATTAAAACAATTTAAACCTGAGTTTATTCTATTTTCTGCTGGATTTGATGCTCATAAAGATGATCCTCTAGCTCAACTTCAGCTATCATCAAAAGATTTTTATGAGTTAACTAAAAGAACACTAAAATTATCGAAAACTTTTTGCAATGGAAAAGTAGTATCTATTTTAGAAGGTGGATACGATCTCTTGGCTCTTCAAGAAAGCAGTGAGATGCATGTTAACGCACTTCTTGAATTTAATTGATAATTTTTAAATAAATATTATAGAAAGTTTTATGAAACTTTATCGTATAAAAAAATCCAATATTGATAAAAATGGAAAAGGTTTATATGCAACAAAATATATTAAAAAAGGAACCAAAATTATAGATTATGTGGGAAATATAATTACAATTAAGCAAAGTGATAAAAATCCCAAATTTAACAATAAAAAACCAATCTATCTTTTTAATTTAAATGATAAATATGATTTAGATGGTGATGTTACTTGGAATACAGCCCGCTTAATTAATCACTCTTGTGCAAATAACTGCGATTATGAAGGTAAAGGATTAAAAATTTGGGTCACTGCTATAAAAGATATTAAAAAAGATGAAGAATTAACTTGTGACTATGGTTTTAGTTATGATTCCGATTATAAACAATTTCCATGTAAATGTAGATCGATGAATTGTGTGGGTTATATTGTTAGAGAAGGATCAAGGTGGAGAATAAACAAGAAATTTAAAAAAAATAATAGAATTAATAAATAATTTTTTCTAAAAATAATCCATGAGACGGCGCCGGTGGTGCACACAAATTTCTTTTCTTAGATTTAAATACTTTTTCAAATTTTTTTAAATTCCATTTTTTTTCTGCTAAATATTTTAAACAACCAACCATTGATCTTACCTGTTGTTGTAAAAAAGACTGAGATATAAATTTTATTTCAATTCTTTCTTTAACTTTTTTAATCTTTATAAATTTTATTGTTCTTATAGGTGATGTTGCATTACAGCTAGAAGCTCTAAATGTTGAAAAGTCATGTTTTCCCAAAAGTTTTTTAGTTCCTTTTTTCATTAATTCCAGGTCCAATTTTTTGCTTATGTGCCATCCCCTGTCTTTTTCAATAGAAGGAACGCTAACTCTATTAAATATAATGTATTTATAAATTCTTTCTTTTGCAGAAAATCTTGCGTGAAAATTTGAGTTTCTTTTTCCTATTTTTCTTATTGAAACCAGACTTGGATTTAAAAAAAAATTAATTGATTGTAAAAATTTATTTAAATTTTCTATTTCATTTTTTGTATCAAAATGTGCAGATTGTTCTATCGCATGAACGCCAGCATCTGTTCTTCCCGAGCCCACTAGTTTTATTTTTTCTTTTAACAATCTTGATATTTTTAATTGAACCAATTTTTGAACTGATTTACCTTTGGGCTGAATTTGCCAACCAATAAATTTTGTCCCAACATATTCAATCAAAATTTGATATCTATTCATTTTGTAGGTTTAGCCCTTTTTTTATTTTTGATCCAAGCATAAATTCGCTTACCTTTTGTGGTTGCTTTCCTTCTCTTTGAATCTCCAAGATCTCTAGAGATAAGTCTGAACATCCAACTTCTAAAGTTTCGCTTAGAACTTCACCAATTTTACCCTTTTTTTCAGAAATTTTTGCACTCAAAATTTTATATCTTTCACCTTTAAAATTAAACCACGCACCTGGTTTAGGATGTAAACCATTAATAATACCAACTATTTTTTTTGCTGGATTATTCCAATCTATTTTTCCTTCTATTTTTTCAATTTTATTTGCATATGTTGCGTTTGCATGATCCTGCTCCTCAAATTTTATTTTATCATCTATAATGTCGTCAATCACATCTAAGATTTTTTCCGCAGCTAATAAAGATAACTTTTCTGACAAAGTTGTGGCGTTATCATTATCGTTAATTTTTGTCTTGTACGAATGACATACTGGACCTGAGTCCAGCTTTTCATTAATTTTCATTATACTTATGCCAGTCTCCTTATCCAAATTCATAATTGACCTTTGTATAGGTGCAGCACCTCTCCATTTTGGTAATAATGATGCATGAATATTTATGAAACCTTTCTTTGCCAAACCTAATATTTCTTTAGGAATAATTTGTCCGTAAGCCACAACAATAGCAATATCAGGATTTAATTTTTTTAAAAAATCTAATTCTTCTTTATTGTCTTGAAGAGATAATGGCATTCTAGATTCTATATTTAACGTTTCTGAAAAACCTTGTATGGGAGATTTGTTTATTTTTTGACCTCTATTAGATTTTTGCGGTGGTTGTGTATAAACTGCAGAAATATTATAGCCATTTTGGTATAAAGATTTTAAAATCGGTACAGCAAAATATGGTGTACCCATAAAAATAATTTTTTTTAACATTAATTAAACTACTATTCTATCTGGTCTATTTTTAAGAAGTTTTTTAATGATCATGCTTTTTTTTAATTTTGACAAATAATCAATAAACAAAATGCCTTCTAGATGATCCATTTCGTGTTGAATGCATGTTGCTAATAAGCCTTCGGCTTTTAATAATTTTTTTTCTCCTTCATAATTTAAATATTCTACTTCGCACTTTTTTGGTCGTTCTACTTCAGCAAATTGATTAGGCACTGATAAGCAGCCTTCTTCGTAAATTGATTTTTCTTGATCTTTTTTTTGAATTATCGGATTTACAAAATACATAGGATTTTTTTTTCCTTTATTCCAACTTATATCCATAACAATAATTCTTATTGGAATACCAATTTGTATAGCAGCAAGCCCTATGCCATCCGCTGCGTACATAGTATCAAGCATATCATCCATCAAATTTTGTTCTTTCTTTCCAACTTTTTTTACTGGTTTTGATTTCTGTCTTAATATTTTATTTGGTTCTGTTAAAATTGTCTTTACACTCATAATTAAAGTTATTTTATTACAATTTTTACACTTTTAAAGGCAGAACTTTTAATAAAATTTTATTTCTTAACTTATCTATATTTAGTTGATTTAATGCACTAATTATAAAAAATAACGTTTCCGATCCTAAATCTTCAAAATTATCTTGTCCAAGAATCTGAACCAGTCTTAACAAAACAAGGCCGGTTTCATTGTTTTCAATAAATTCTTTAATATCATATGGCATATTTGAGTTATTAACCTGATAAAGAGATTCATATTTTTTATCAAATTTTATTCCATCAGATTTTAAAGATTCAAGTAAAATAACATCTTTAGTTGAAACGAAATATTTTTTATTTTTTTTAATTTTTTTCAAAATATCATTAAGGTTTTTTTGAATATTTTTTTCGTTAATATCTTCTCTTAAATAATTAACAAGTTTTGACTGATGTATAACTTTATTATTAATTTTAATTTTTTTCAGATCAGAATTTTGATTTTTTATATTTTTATTATAAAAACTAGAGTAATTTGAAGGAACATCTTCTTCTTTAATTTTTTTTAAAATACTAGTCAGTTGATTATTGAAAGCATTCTCATTACCATCTTTGATAAAAGAATCTTTTAAAATTTTAATTAATTCTAGTTTTCTATCAACATCAGTAGTCAGTAAAATTCCTTGATATAAAAGAGCTCTACCTTCAGATTCTGATAAAAGTTTGTAAGATCGTTCTACATTTAAAAGCTGGTTAATATTAAACTGAAATCTTTTGTAAAGATCAAATAACTCTTTTTCAGTATAATTGCCCTCATGTGTCGCTTTCTCAATAGATATAATTTTTTGCTTATCTTCTAAGTCAATGCTTTCTATATTTGTTAATAAATTTGAACTAGATAAATAGCGCCAAATATTTTTGCTTGTAGAATTGTCTGGTTCAAAAATAAAATTTGGATTAGTTATATGTGAAAGATGAAAATCTAGAATACTTTTCTCAGAAATCGTTTCATCAACTAACAAATTATATCCCATTAAATAATCAAATTTTTTTTCAAAAAAATCATCTTTAAAACCTATCTCTTTTTTTAAATCAAAAAGTAATTGGGCTTGCTCTTTTTTTTTACTATAAATTAAACAATAAATATTAAACTTTGATAAATATTTATCAGTTGTTATATGATTAATCTTAGAAAATATTTTACACGATTCATCAATATCGGATCTTGAAAGATGCTCATTAACAAAAAATTTTATCAAAACATCTTTGTTTTTAATTTTTTCATTTTTAATTAAATATTCTTTTATCAAATTTAAGTCAGAATTTTTTAACAACCAATCATGTTTTAATTGTAAGAATTGGTCATCAGAAATATTTTTTGATGGAAAATATGAATTGGTTAAGAGCAATATTTTAAGAATTTCGTCTGAATCTTTTGATAAATCAATTTTCTTAATTTTATTAAAAAGATCTAAAATTTTTTCTCCGTCTGAATTCACCCACATATCTAGTGTTAAATCGTTATCTGACGGATCATATATGCCTACAATTTCTATTTTTTTAGATAACAGTGTTTCATCTTGTTCTATAGCAAAAATGCTATCTTTTTCGGATTGTATTTCATAAATAGAATTCTCTAAAATACTTTCTTCTTGGTTATTGTTCTTTGTATTTTGAACTTCAGAATTTTCTTTAACTTCTAAATTCCAAATATCTACGGGTTCATTAGAAAATAATGATGTATTTTGTATAAATAAAAAACAAAAAAAAATTGATAAATATTTTTTATTTAACAATCTTAAGATTTTCATTTGATATATCTTTTTCTATTTTTTTATTTGGCGCTGGAAAATCTATTTTATCAACTAATACAATCACTAAATAAAAAAACATTATTAAGGAAGACACGATAGCTAATATTTTGATCAAAAAACTATATTTTCCTCTACTTGTTTTTTTATGAAATTGCATATATCGTTTATTAATTTCAAATTAAGACATATTTGTGTTTTTTCAATAAAGAAAATTATGAATTCAAAAAAAAACCTAGTAATTCTAGGTCAGATGGCAGTTGGAAAAAGCACTATTGGTGCTTTGGTTGCAAAAAAATTAGGATTAAAATTTTATGATACCGATAAAATTATTGAAAATGAAGCCGAGATGAGTGTTGCTGAAATATTTGAAAAAAGAAGTGAAAATTTTTTTAGATCTTTAGAGGAAAAAATTATTTTAAAAAATCTTCGAAATGAGAAAAGTATAATTTCTTTAGGCGGTGGAGCTTTCCTTAATGAAAAAATTAGAAAGGAAATAATTGAGAATCATGTTTCCTTTTGGTTAGATTGTAACGATAAAACTTTAATAAGAAGAATAAGAAATAATAAAAAAAGACCGATTGCTAATAAATTAAATAACCAAGAACTTATAGAATTAATTGCTAAAAGAAGAAAAATTTACAAAAAAGCAAAATTTAAAATACAATGTGATAAATTGACAAAAATAGAGGTCGTTAATAATATTTTAGAATTATATGAAACAAATTAAATTAAATATAAACACAAAAAGTAAAAAATATCCAATAATTATTGGAAATGGAATATCTAATAACTTATCAAAAATATTGGTTAAAAACTCAATATCTTTCAACAAATGTTTGTTTGTAGTTGATAGTAAAATAAAAAAAAAAATAATATTAAAAATTGTAAAAAATTTAAAAAAAAAAAAAATTCTTTATATTTTCAAAGCAAGTGAAAAAAATAAGAATCAAAAAAATGTAGATAAAATAATTAATGTTTTATTAAAAAATAATTTTCAAAGAAATGATTGCTTAATATCAATTGGTGGAGGTATTACTGGTGATGTATCTGCCTTTGCTTCTAGCATTTATAAAAGGGGAATTAAATTTGTTAATGTCCCAACTACATTATTAGCTCAAGTTGATTCATCAATTGGAGGCAAAACAGGAATAAATACTCCCTATGGAAAAAATTTAATAGGTTCTTTCTATCAGCCAAACTTGGTTCTGTCTGATACAAAATTTTTAAAAACTCTTCCAAAAAGAGAACTAATTTGCGGATATGCCGAAATACTTAAGCATGCATTAATATTAAATAAAAAATTTTTTATTTTTTTAAATAAAAATGGTTCAAAAATATTAAAAATAAAAAGTCCTTTTATTGAAAAATCAATAATTGAAAGCTGTAAAATAAAAAAAAAAATTGTAGAGCTAGATGAAAATGAAAAAAATTTAAGAAAAATACTAAATTTTGGACATACTTTTGCTCACGCATATGAAGCAACATTGAATTATTCAAAAAAACTAAACCATGGTGAGGCTGTACTTTTGGGAATAATCAGTGCAATAACTTTTAGCCTCAAAACTAAATTACTATCAAAAAAAAATTATTTAAAAATAAAAAAC
>CACFBW010000023.1 GCA_902564565.1 uncultured Pelagibacteraceae bacterium
AAAAAAGATCAGTTTAAGTCTTCAGTTGATAGTAAATTAATTATTAAAATGTCAAACATGGATATGAAAATTATTTTAAATAAAAATAACAAAAACAAAAAAATAAAAGGCGATTTTATGTTAGATAAAAATAATATTAATAAAATTATTTTACCCTCATTTACTAAAAAAATCTTTAAAACTGTTTCAAAACATTAATGAAAAAAATTGCTATAATTGGATGTGGGATTTCAGGTTTGTATTTTGCAAATTTATTACAAAGTAAAAAAATTTACGATTATGTTATTTACGAAAAAAAATCTGAACTTGATTTAAATGATGGGTATGGAATACAACTTTCAGCAAACAGTATTAAATTACTTAACGAAATAGGTTTTAACAATATAGATGTTAAAGAAATATCTTTTCCTAAAAAAGTTAATTTTTTTGATGCTAAAACTTCTAAAAAAATATGCGATATAGATATTTCTAAGTTTAATAGTGAAAATAAAAGATACACTACTCTAAAAAGATCATTTTTAATTAAATTTCTTTTAAATAATATTCCACTTGAAAAAATTAAACA
This sequence comes from uncultured Pelagibacteraceae bacterium, assembly GCA_902564565.1. GTDB lineage: Bacteria > Pseudomonadota > Alphaproteobacteria > Pelagibacterales > Pelagibacteraceae > Pelagibacter. Next base: position 566 of record CACFBW010000023.1, read on the forward strand.
CAATGTAGAATTAATGAGTGTAGAACATGGTGAAAAAATTAAGCTTTCTTTATCAAATAATTTAACTGAACAATTTGATTATTTAATTGTTTCTGATGGAGTTTTTTCTAAAACAAAGTCAATTCTTTTAGCAAAAGATACAAGTCCTAAATTTTTTAATTCAATAGCTTTAAGAGGTAATATAAAAAATCTAGATAATAATGATATTTCGCTCTATTTAGGGCCAAACTTTCATTTTGTTATATATCCAGTTAATCAAAATAAGGAATTTAATTTTATATCTATAGTTAGAAAAAAACTTAGTAAAAATGAGGTTTTAAATAAAAATCTTTTTGAAAGTAGTGAATTTTTAAAATCTTTAAGCAATGAAATATATAAAAAAACCACTCTTAATTTAAATGGTAAATTGGAAAATATTAAATCTTTTCCTGTTTATGTAAGTAAAAAATTTGAAAATTTTAAACATAAGAATATATATTTTATTGGAGATGCATTGTTTGCTTTCCCGCCATCATTTGCCCAGGGTGCATCGCAGTCAATAGAATCAGGCAAAGAAGTTTTTGAGGAAATAAATAATAATACTGATACTTATTATAAAAATAGACGTTTGAAGATTAATAAGGTAAATTGGAGATCAAGCCTAAACTATTTTGCTTTCCATCTTTCAAATCCTATTATAATTCTTTTTAGAAATTTAATTTTGAAATTGTTAGCTAATAATAAAAATTTTTTAAACAACTATTTAGGAAAAATTTATAAAGATTAATTTTTTTTAAGAAGTCTATTAAGATGAAGAATTGGTTCAGTGTATCCAGAAGGTTGAGTTCTTCCGTGAAACACAAGTTCACAAGCCGCTTTAAATGCTATTGACTTATCAAAGTTGCCTGACATTGTTTGATAAGGAGCGTGACCTTTCATGCTTGGATCTTTTAAGTTTTGATCATCTACAATTTTAGCCATTTTTTTCATAATTTCTAAAACATGTTTTTTGCTGCATATACCATGATACAACCAATTAGAAATGTGTTGACTGCTTATCCTACAAGTTGCTCTATCTTCCATTAAACCAATTCCATTAATATCTGGTACTTTAGAACATCCAACTGACTGATCAACCCATCTAACTACATAACCTAAAATTCCCTGAGCATTATTTTTTAATTCTTTTGTAATTTCTTCAATAGACCAGTTAGTTTTATCTGCCACTGGAATTGTTAAAAGATCAGAAAGTTTTGCCGGTTTTCTTTTTGATAATTTATTTTGCTTTTTAAAAACATTAACCTCATGATAATGTAAAACGTGCAATGCTGCTGCTGTAGGAGAGGGTACCCATGCGCAATTAGCTCCAGCTAGAGGATGAGTAATTTTTTGTTTCATCATACTGCTCATTAAATCAGGCATAGCCCACATTCCTTTTCCTATTTGAGCTTTTCCCGAAAAACCACAAGAAATTCCGATGTCAACATTATTATTTTCATAAGCTGAGATCCATTTTGAAGATTTCATATCACCTTTGAAAATCATAGGGCCCACTTCCATCGATGTATGGATTTCATCTCCTGTTCTGTCTAAAAAACCAGTATTGATGAAGAACACTCTATTTTTTAAAGCTCTAATGCATTCTTTTAGGTTAACGGAAGTCCTTCTTTCTTCATCCATAATACCACAAAGAATTTGATTTTTTTTTAAACCAAGTACTTTTTCAACTTTTTCAAAAATTAAATTAGTGAAAGAACATTCTTCAGGACCATGCATTTTTGGTTTAACAATGTAAATAGAATTAACTTTAGAATTTCCTTTTTTTTTAAAATCGTGTAGACATGCTAGCGATGTAATAAAAGCATCAAGAATTCCCTCTGGACACTCAAACCCATCTTTTAAAAGAATAGCAGGGTTTGTCATTAGATGACCAACATTTCTATTTAATAACAAAGACCTGCCATGCAATTTAATTTTTTTTCCTTTTATAGAAGTGTAATTTCGGTCAAAATTTAATTTCCTTATTATTTTTTTTCCTTTTTTTGAAAATTCTGCTTTTAGATTAAACTTCATTAAACCTAACCAATTTTTATATCCAAGAATTTTATCTTCAGCATCTACCGCAGCTACACTATCTTCATGGTCACAAATAGTTGAGATTGCAGATTCTAAAATAATATCATGTATTTTTAGCTTATCTTGGTTACCTTCGGGATTGTTAACTTCCATATTACCAGTCTGATCAAATAAAATGTCAATATGAAGATTATTATTAATAAACAAAAGTGAAGAAAGTTTGTTTAATTTTTTATTGTATCCTACAAATTGTTTAGGGTTTTTTAGTTCTAAATTTAATTTGTTATTTTTAATTTCAGGTACTTTAGATAAATTTTTCCAGCTGCCATATTTTAAAGGTATATATTTATCCAATAAATCACGAGCATAACGGATTACCTTTTCGCCTCTAATTGGATTATAAGTTTTCCCTTTTAGTGCACCTTGAGATTCAGGAATTAAATCTGTACCGTATAAACTATCATATAAACTTACCCATCTAGCATTAGCCGCATTTAATAAAAATCTTGCATTAGAAACAGGACAAACTAATTGTGGACCACAAATACTTGATATTTCTTTGTCTAAATTTTTTGTTTTTATTTTAAAATTTGGCCCATTTTTTTTTATGTATCCAATTTTTTTTAGGAATTTCGTATATTTTTTTAAATTAAATTTATTACCTCTATTATCTTTATGCCATGTATCAATTAATTTTTGTAATTTTTCTCTTTTTTCTAGTAATTTTTTATTTTTAGGTGCGAGTTCATGAACACACTTATCAAAACCATTCCAAAATTTTTTTTTACTAATTTTAGTTCCCGGCAATAATTCATCGTTTATAAAATTTGCAAATTTTTGTGCAACGGAAAGATTGTTAATTTTTATATATTTTTCTTTCATTTGAATTGTTTATAATTAGTTCTCCATGGTGTTAATATAACTTTTTGTTCCTAAAACAGTCAATTTATTATAAATAAATCAAAATTTTTACCATTTTCTTGCCCCTTTTTGCTTTATAAACTTAGGGAGAATAAATTATGAGAAATTATTTAAATTTTGAAGGTGAAATAAAAAGTTTAGAAAGTGAAATAGAAAAACTGAAAGATCCATATAACAATGAAGGATTATCGGAAGTTGATACTAATAAAATCTCAAAAATCCAGTTAGAAGTTGATCAAAAATTAAAAGAAGTTTATTCGAATCTGGATCATTGGCAAACAACTTTAGTTGCGAGACATGAGGATAGACCAAAATCAAAATTTTTTATAGATAATTTATTTGAAGAATTTATACCTTTGTCAGGAGATAGATTTTATGGTGAAGATAAATCAGTTTTAACTGGTTTTGCTAAATTCAATGGAAGTTCAGTTTTAGTCATTGGACAAGAAAAGGGTGACAACTTAGATAGTAGAATTGAAAGAAATTTTGGGATGATGAGGCCCGAAGGATATAGAAAGACAATAAGGTTAATGAGATTAGCTAATAAATTTAAAATTCCAGTTATATCTTTTATAGATACTCCCGGAGCTTATCCAGGGGTTGGCGCTGAGGACAGAGGTCAAGCTGAGGCAATAGCAAAAACTATAGAATGCAGCATGGGATTAGGTGTGCCAACTATATCAGTTATAATTGGAGAAGGTGGCTCTGGAGGAGCTGTAGCATTAGCCTCATCAAGCAGGGTTCTTATGTTAGAGAACGCAATATATTCAGTGATTTCTCCAGAAGGATGTGCAACAATCCTTTGGAGAGATCCAACTAAAACTTTAGAAGCTGCGAAAGCAATGAAGCTTTCAGCAAAAGACTTGTTAAATTTAAAAGTAATTGATGAAATTATTCTTGAGCCAATTGGTGGTGCTCATAGAGATAGAAATGTAATTTTGGATAATGTAAAAAATTCAATTGAAAAAAACTTAAGTCAATTAAATAATTTGAACAGTGATGAAATTATAAATGATAGAAAAAATAAATTTTTATCAATTGGAAGGAATAAAGGGTTTGCAAAACAATCATTAAATGAAACCTCTTTGAGCATGCAAGCAAGTTTTTTAAGCAGTGTAAAAGAAAAAATTATTGCATTTAAAAAAGAAATAACTATTTTTGGATTTTTGATTGTTATATTTTTAATTTTTTATTTTTTTTTATAAAGCACCGCAGCAATATTTATATTTTTTTTTGGAACCGCAAAAGCAAGGTTCATTTCTACTCATTTTTTTTCCAATATATTTGGGATCTATTTTAGGAGGTTTAATTTTTTGTTCTTCTTTTTCTGCAATTCTTAAATTAATTAAAATAGTAATTAAATCTATTTTGAGTTTATTTAATAAGTTTTCAAATAAATTGAATGCTTCTTTTTTATACTCAATTAAAGGATCTCTTTGACCATACGATCTTAACCCTATAACTTGTCTTAATTGTTCTAGATATTGAATATGTGATTTCCAATTTAGATCTATAGTTTGTAAAAAAATTCTTTTTTCTAATTCTTCTGCTTGGTTTTTTGAAAGATGTTTAATTCTTTCATTTCTTTTTTCTTCAAATTTTTCTTTAATTTTTTTTTCAAATTCTTCATTTTTTTCTTGTATTAAATTTTGAACTTCATTTTCTTTAAAGCTTTTACCGAGTATAGATTTTAATTGATTATTAAATTCACTATTTTTAGACCCAGCAATATCTTTATTTTTTAATTCTGTTAGTTGTTTGATAATTTCTGATAAAAAATTATTTGAATAATTAAATATTTCCTTGCTTTTTATAACCTCTTTTCTTTGGGTAAAAATCACATGTCTTTGATCATTTAATACATTGTCAAATTTTAGTAGTGTTTTTCTAATATCAAAATTTCTCGCTTCTACTTTTTGTTGTGCGCGCTCTAATGCTTTATTTATCCATGGATGGTTAATGCTTTCACCATCTTTTAGACCAAGTTTTTGTAAAATATTATTCATAGATTCAGAACCAAATATTCTCATTAGATCATCTTCTAAACTTACATAAAAAATAGAATTTCCCTCGTCTCCTTGCCGTCCGGATCTTCCTCTTGCTTGATTGTCTACTCGTCTAGATTCCATTCTTTCAGTTCCTATTACAAATAAACCTCCTAAAGATTTAATTTCATTTTTTTCATTATTTTTGTTCTCTTTTCCACCTAGCTTAATATCTACCCCTCTTCCCGATATACTAGTTGTAATTATTATAGAATTTTTAGTCCCAGCATTGGCTATTATTTCTGCTTCTCTTTCATGATTTTTTGCGTTTAACACAATATGTTCAATTCTACTTTTTTTTAACAGATTAGAATAGTGTTCTGACTTATTAATACTGGCAGTAAATACTAAAAGTGGTTGGCTTTTATTTTTGCATTCTTTAATTTTATTTATAATAGCGTCATCTTTTTCTTTTAATGTTCTGAAAATTAAATCGTTCCAATCTTTTCTGATCATTTGTTTGTTTGTAGGAATGCTTACAACATGTAAATTGTATATTTCAAAAAATTCTTCTGATTCAGTAGAAGCAGTTCCTGTGCATCCTGATATTTTAGAATAGAGTTTAAAATAGTTTTGATAAGTTATTGAAGCTAGGGTTTGGTTTTCTGCTTGTACATCTATTCTTTCTTTAGCTTCAAGAGCTTGATGTAAACCATCTCCGTATCTTCTTCCTTCAAGAATTCTACCAGTTAACTCATCAATAATTTTTAAATGGCTATCTTTAACAATATAATCTCTTCCTTTTTCAAACAAATGATTTGCTCTTAACGCTTGATTAACATGGTGTACCAGATCTAGATTTTCAGGATCGTAAAAATTGTTATTTTTTAAAACTCCTGCGTTGGAGAAAATTTTTTCAACATTATCGATTCCTTTATTTGTTAGTAGAATATTTTTATCTTTTTCATCTATCTCAAAATCTTCAAATTTTAATTTTTTTATCAACTTATCAACTGCCAGGTATTTATCAGTTTTATCTTCCGCAGCTCCTGAAATTACAAGTGGAGTTCTTGCTTCATCAATTAAACATGAGTCTATTTCGTCTACTATAGAAAAATAATGATCTCTTTGAACAATTTGATCGGTGTGTGCAGACATATTGTCTCTAAGGTAATCAAATCCTAATTCACTATTTGTTGCATAAGTAATATCACAATTGTAATTTTTTTTTCTAGCAAAGTCTTCTTGGCCATTGTTTATAAATCCAGTAGACAATCCTAGAAAGCTATAAATTTTACCCATATCTTCGCAATCTCTTTTTGCGAGGTAGTCATTAACTGTAACTATGTGTACTCCTTTTTTAGGTAATGCATTTAAATATGCGGCAAGAGTGATGGTTAAAGTTTTACCTTCACCAGTTTTCATTTCTGCAATTTTTCCTTCGTGTAAAACTATGCCACCTATAATTTGAACATCGAAATGACGTTCTCCTCTTACTCTTTTTGAGGCTTCTCTGACTAGAGCAAAAGCCTCAGGCAAAATTATATTTAAATCATCTTCATTTTTTATTCTTTTTGTGAATTCTTCAGTTTTCTTTGGAAAATCTTCATCTTTCAATTTAACCATTTCTTCTTCATATTTATTAACTTTTTCAACAATTTTATGGATTCTATCAAGCTCTTTTTGATTACTTGATCTGAAAAATTTCGATATAAATTTAACAGGATTTAGCATCTTAATTTTTATTTTCTGATATATAGTTTTAATATATTAAATATATAGGTATTAAATAACTTATTTAAACAGTATGGCAATAAACTTTGGTGATTTTCTTAATTTAAACAATAAGAAGTCAAAACTGGGAGACTTTCAAGATTTAGATCATATTGATGGTCTTTCAATTTCTACCATATCGGCAAATTTGTATAATAATAACGAAAGAAATGATCTTGTAATGTTTTATTTTAGAGATGGAGCAGAGTATGCATCAGTTTACACACAGTCAAATATAATTTCAGAAAATATCAAATGGAATTTAAGTTTAAAAAATAAAAAAATCAGCGCATTATTGGTAAATACAAGAAATGCAAATGTTTTTACTGGAAAAAAAGGTTATCAAGGTTTAAAAGATATTGCGGAAGAGTTATCTTTTAGACTTTCTGAGCTGCAAATAAAAGATGAGGAAAAACCAGTAAAAATTAAATCAAACAGCATACTTTTTGGTTGCACAGGCACTATTGGAGAAAAATTTCCTACTGAAAAAATTAAAAAAAATATTCCAGAACTTATCGAAAAAATTAAATATACACAAAATAAGTATATATGGACAAAGGCCGCATTAGGAATTATGACAACAGATTTAGCGCCTAAACTTGCAATGGAAGAATGCAAAGTTGGAACTACAAATGTTAAAATATATGGAATTGCAAAAGGATCAGGCATGGTATTCCCTAATATGGCTACAACTTTAGGCTTTGTTTTTACAGATGCAAATCTTTCATCAAATGTTCTGCAAAAATTATTAAGAAAAAATATTGAAACAACTTTTAATGCTATAAGTTGTGATGGAGACACAAGTACTAATGATATGGTTTCAATTTTTTCTACAGCAAAAGCAAAAAACTCTAAAATCAAAAATATGAATGATCCCAAACTAAAAGATTTTGATCTTTCTTTACACTCGGTGCTTTTAAATCTTGCAAAGAGAGTTGCGGCCGACGGTGAAGGGGCATCTAAATTTATAACTGTTTTTGTTAATAATGCAAAAACCCAAGAAGATGCTAAAAAAGTTGCTTTCTCGATTGCAAATTCTCCGTTGGTAAAAACAGCCATTGCCGGAGAAGACTGTAATTATGGTAGAGTTATAATGGCTATTGGAAAGTCTGGTATTAATATTAATTTAAGTAAATTAATAATTAAATTTGGCGATTTAAAAATAATTGAAAAAGGGCAATTATCTAACTTTTATAACGAAAACGAAGCAGCAGAATATATGAAAAATGAAAGAATTGAATTGTATGTGGATATAGGAACTGGAAAAAAAAGTTTTAAAGCTTTTACTATGGATTTAACTAAAAAATATATAGAAATTAACGCTGACTACAGAACCTAATGTATTATAATATTTAACTAAATTAATTATTAAAAAAATTTTATGATTAAATATAACTTGGTTTGTAAAAATTGTAATAAATCTTTTGATAGCTGGTTTGCGTCATCAAAAGAGTATGAAAAATTAAAAAAATTAGAACATATTAATTGCTATAACTGTAATTCTTTACAGGTAGATAAAAGCTTAATGTCACCTAACATTGTAAATTTAAAAAAAAATAAAAGATCAGAAAAAGCAAATAGTAAAAAATATGCAAATATAAAAAAAACTTTAAAAGAATATCAAAAATTTATAAAAAATAACTTTAAATATGTTGGTGAAAATTTTGCTTATGAAGCAAGGTCTATACATTATAAAGATAAAAAAAAAACAATCGGAATATATGGAAATGCTTCGTTAAAAGAATTAAAAGAATTAAAAGAAGAAGGTATTGAAGCAGAGATTGTTCCTTGGGTCAAAGAAGAAAATTAATTCTTTTTGAATTTAGCGATATAATTTACTGATTTATCAACACTGATCTTCCATTTGTTGTTTAGGATATCATATTTAAAACCGTCTAAATTTTTAATTTCTAAATGATTTTCTTCCGAAATTTTTATTAAATCTTCAGGTTTAACAAATTTTTCCCAATCATGAGTGCCAATTGGAAGCCATCGTAAAATGTACTCAGCTCCTATAATTGCAAACATATATGATTTAAGCGTTTTATTTAGAGTCGCAACAAACATTAATCCATTTTTTTTTAATAGTTCCGAACTTTTTTTTATAAAAAAATTTACATCTTCAACGTGTTCAACTATTTCCATGTTTAATATTACATCAAATTTTTTATTTATTTTTAAAACCTCAGGAGAGGAACATATATAATTAATTTTAAGATTATTTTTTTTTGCATGAAATTTTGCAATTTCTATATTTTTTTTTGATGCATCTATTCCAACAACTTTTGCACCCAATCTACACATGGGTTCTGATAGCAAGCCACCTCCACAGCCAATATCTAATATATTAATTGTTTTTAAAGGATTAGCAGAGGTTTTTATTTTAAAGTGTTCTGCTATGCTATTTTTAATATATTCTATTCTTATTGGGTTAAATTTGTGTAAGGGTTTAAATTTTCCATTAGGATTCCACCAATGAGAGGCTATTTTAGAAAATTTTTCTATTTCTTGTTTATTTATTGTGTTACTTTTCATTGGCTGTTGACATTACAATTAAGATGTATTTTATCAACATATTTTAATTTTTAAAAAAAATTATTATCAATGAAAATTGTTGTTTTAAAATTTGGTGGTACCTCGGTAGGTACAGTTGATAGAATTAAGAAAGTAGCTAATATAATTATTAGTTATTTTAGAAAGAGATATAAAGTAATTGTAGTTTCTTCTGCAATGGCCGGAGCAACTAATGATTTAATAAAAAAATCAAAAAAAATAAGTAATAATTTTAATCTCTCAGAACATGATGTTCTTGTTTCGTCCGGGGAACAAATAGCATGCTCTTTAATTGCTGGAAGATTAAATCATCTTGGTTATAAATCTCAATCTTACATGGGATGGCAACTTCCAATTATAACAGATGGAAAGTATGGCTCTTCAAGAATTGTTGAAATTGATAAAAAAAAAATTAACAAATTTTTAAAATCAGGTGGAATTCCTGTAATTGCAGGTTTTCAGGGTATTAATATGGATAAAAGAATAACAACACTTGGAAGAGGAGGTTCAGATGCAAGTGCAATTATGATATCTAAATTTTTTAAATCAGAAAAATGTGTAATTTATACAGATGTAGATGGCGTTTATACAACAGACCCAAATATTTTAAAAAAAGCAAAAAAAATAAAAATTATTTCTTATGAGGAAATGTTAGAAATGGCTTCATTGGGTGCAAAAGTTATGCAACCCGCTTCCATACAAGATGCAAGATTAAATAGAATTGATATTGATGTAAAATCTTCGTTTATAAAAAAAAATGGAACAAAAATTACAAAGAAAAAAAATATTTTAAGTAATAAAATTATTAGAGGAATATCTTTTACTAAAAATGATGCCAAAGTAACTCTTTTGGGTGTTAAAGATAAGCCGGGCATAGCAGCTTCTATTTTTAAACCATTATCAAATAATGCAATAAATGTTGACATGGTTGTTCAAAATATATCTACCAATGGAAAAGAAACCGATTTAACATTTACAATTAAATCTGAAGATTTGATTAAAACACAAAAACTTATAAAAAAAAATACAAAAATTAATTTTAGAGATTTGATAGTCGATAATAATGTATCAAAAGTTTCAATTATTGGAGTTGGAATGGTTACTACACCTGGTGTAACATATAGAATGTTTCAAGCTTTAGCAAAAAAAAATATAAATATTTTAGTTATATCTACCTCTGAAATAAAAATATCTGTTTTGATAAATAAAAAAAATGTATCAAAGGCAATTTCTGCTCTACATAAAGAATTTAAACTAAACGTATAAAAAATGAGTTTAAGACCATTTAGAGATATAAAAAGAAAAAAAACTAAAGTAATTAATGTAGGTGATGTTAAAGTAGGAGGAGATTATCCTATATCTGTTCAGTCTATGACAAATACTTTAACAACTGATATTAAATCCACAATTAATCAAATCAACAATATATCAGCTGAGGGAGCCGATATAGTTAGAGTTTCTTGCCCTGATAAAGAATCTACTTTTGCTCTAAAAGAAATTACTAAGCATTCATCAATTCCTGTGGTAGCAGATATACATTTTCATTATAAGAGAGCTATAGAAGCTGCAGAAAATGGTGCAAAATGTTTAAGAATTAACCCAGGTAACATAGGAGATGAAAAAAAAATAAAAGAAGTTATATCTTCTGCAAAAAATAATAACTGTTCAATTAGAATAGGAGTAAACGCAGGTTCTTTAGAAAAAGATATATTGGAAAAATATAAAGAACCATGTCCCGAAGCTTTAGTTGAAAGTGCTTTAAGGAATATTAAAATTATAGAAGATCAAGATTTTTTTAATTTTAAAATAAGCGTTAAATCCTCTGATGTTTTTTTATCTATAGCTGCTTACAGAGGTCTTTCAAAGGTCTGTGATTATCCTTTGCACTTAGGAATTACTGAAGCCGGTGGTTTTGTATCTGGAAGTATAAAATCATCAATAGGCTTAGGTTCGCTTCTAATGGATGGAATTGGTGACACAATAAGAATATCTTTGTCAGATGATCCAATTCAAGAAGTAAAGGTAGGAAATGAAATACTAAAGTCATTAAATTTAAGAGAAAGAGGAGTTAAAATAATTTCTTGTCCTTCATGTGCCAGACAAGCTTTCCCAGTAATAAATACTGTTAAAATATTAGAAGATAAACTTTCTCATATCAAAACACCTATAACATTATCTGTTATAGGATGTGTAGTTAACGGTCCAGGCGAGGCCGCAATGACAGATATAGGTGTTACGGGTGGCGGAAAAGGTAATAATATGCTTTACCTTTCTGGTATTCAATCAGAAAAAGTTTTGACGAAAGATATAATATCAGAAGTTGTTAAACAGGTAGAAAAAAAAGCTGAAGAAATAGAAAATAATAATTAATGATTCCAATAAACAAAGTAAGAGACTTGATTTCAAAACATTCTTTGCTTGAAAAAG
>CACFBW010000024.1 GCA_902564565.1 uncultured Pelagibacteraceae bacterium
TCTGCTCTTCTTCCTTCAATAGATGCAATTAAAGCTGTTTCTTCACCACAAATATATGCTCCTTGCCCAATACAAATATTTAAATCAAATGAAAAATTTGTTCCTAAAATATTTTTTCCTAAAAGTTTTGATTCTTTTAAAACATTTATTGAACCATTAATTGATTCAATAGATCTAGGATATTCACCTCGAATATACAAAACACCTTCATCACCTCCAATAACATAACCACAAATAACCATACCAAATAGAACTTTTAAAGGTTGGTCTTCTAATAAATACCTATCTGAAAAAGCTCCTGAGTCTCCCTCGTCAGCATTACAAACTACATATTTTTTTTTAGATTTTTCTCTCCCACAAAAATCCCATTTCATACCAGTAGGAAAGCCTGCTCCACCTCTTCCAGATAAATTTGAGTCCGTAAGAGATTTAATTATTTCTTTTTTTTCAGTGTTTATATATTTTTCTAATAATTTTTTGAATTGATCTACGTTTAAAATACTTTCATCCATTAAAAAACTTGTTGAAGCAAAGCTTTTAGAAGCAAATTTTTTCTGCTTAATATTTTCACCTTTTATGATTTGGTCGATTTTATTTATATCATCACCAGCATAATTTTGACCGTTATAATGAAATGAATTATTTTCATAGCAATGACCTAAACAAAACATATGTCCAACTTTTTCTTTTCCAAGTTTAGATTCTAGTTTTTTTTTTAAATTTTCTTGTGTTCCAGCACACATGCAAGCGCTGCCATTACAAACAAATGCTTTTTTTTCTCTATGAGCGGGTCTTAAAAATTCATAGAAACTTTCAGCTCCATGAATAGTTGATACTCCCATATTATATTCATCAGCCAAATCCTTCATGTCTTTATCTTTGTTGGATTTTAAAGATCTTTCAGAGATTTTTTGAAATAAGTTATTTTTTAAACCTACTTTACCTGATAACTTGCTAATATTTTTTGACATTTTACCCTTTTATTTTTAGCTTTTTATTACAACTCTTTCTTTATTGCTATAAATATTAAAGCTATTGTTTTTTACAAAACCAAGCAGCGTCATGTCAAAACGTTTTGCTAAATCAATAGCAAGACTAGTAGGAGCGCCCACGCCCGCCATAAGTCCAATATTTGACATTAATGCTTTTTGAACCAACTCGAAATTTAATCTGCCTGAACATGCTATAAATTGAGATCGCCTATCAATTAACTTTTTTTTATGTGTATAACCAATAAGTTTATCAAGAGCGTTATGCCTGCCCACATCCTCTCGTGTTGCAATAACCTCTCCCTTATCATTAATTAATGAACTTGCATGAATTCCACCAGTTTTTGCAAATTCTGACTGTTCATTTATTAAAAGTTTAGGTGAATTTAAAATAATTTTTGTTTCAATTTTTGGATAAGATGAATCTAGCTTATCATTTTTAACAACTTCAACAGAGTCTAATGAAGTTTTTCCACAGACACCACATGATGAATTGGTAAGAAAATTTCTTTTTAATTTTCCTATATCAATATTTTTATTATTATTAACGGTAGCTGTAATTTTATTACGTATATTGTAATCTCCAACTTCATCTCCTTGTTTTTCAATTTTTTCTATATCAGAAAAATTTTCTACAATTCTTTCATTAAAAAGGAACCCTGCAATTAGGTCTTCATCGTTACCTGGAGTTCTCATTGTAATTGATAGATTTTCTACTTTCCAACTTCCATTCGCCTTAAATTTTAAATTCATTTCCAGAGGTTCTTCTACTGAAACAGAATCTTTAATTTCTTCAGTATTGTTCTCTTTTAATTTTGTAACGTTATATTTAATGTCCATTTATAAAGGATATTTCTTTTTTAAAATAAGTCGATTTAAAATTATACCAAAAACTAAAATTATTAATGACCCTAAAATTATTGGTGTTATTAAATACTCTAAAGAAACACTACCCATTATAACAATTATTGGATTACCACCAGCAGGTGGGTGAGCCACATTTAGCAATATCATCAAACCAACTCCTATTCCAACTGCAAAAGGGATTGTGACGTATATTGGAAGTGGGATTAAATTAAGAAAAATTATTCCTACAACTGAAGTTAATAAGTGACCAAAAAAAATATTTTTCGGTTGTGCGAATGGACTTTCAGGATAGCCGTATAGTAAAACCATCGATGAACCAAAAGATGCAATTAAAAAAATTCCATATTCAGTTTTATATGTTAGTAAAGTTAACACACCGATAGTTATAATAGAAAATATTGCAGATATAATTGATTTCTTTAAATTTTCTTTATTCATTTAAAATCCCAAAGCTTTTGAAAGAGCTCTAAAAGGAAGTATTAAACATTCCTTTCTTGAAACATTTTTTTTATCAAACAATTTATTAAAAACCGACCATTCCTTTTGGAATGGAGGATTATTTTTTTCAAAAAATGATAAAGCAAAATCGGTCAGTTCTTTTATTTTTGTAACTGATTTATTTATAGATTTTTTTGATAATAGACTCGCGGCAGCCTGACAATAAACGCATGATTTGCAACGGTATCCAAAATCAACAATTTTTTCGCTTTCTACTTTTAAAGAAATTTCCATTTCATCTCCGCATAAAGGATTTTTTTGTTTTGATATATGTGTATGATCATCAATTATTTTATGATTTTCGGTATTTGATGCAATTTTTAAAACCTCTAAGTCCATTATAATTCTTTAATTAAAATATTTATGTTTTATATTTTGTAATATGAATGATAACAATATTTTAGCAGTTATTCTAGCTGGAGGAAAATCCAAAAGATTTGGGGAAGATAAAAATCTAGCAAAACTTGGATCAAAAAGTTTAATTGAACATGTAATCGATAAAGTAAGGGAAAAATTTAAAAAAATTTTAATAATTGCTAATAAAGATGTAAAAATTCAACCATCTCAAAATTTAGCGATTGTTCCTGATCATATTGCAGGAAATTTAGGCCCACTTGTAGGTGTATTAACAGGAATGAAGTGGGCAAAAAATGCAGGTGCTAGTTATAAATGGATTGCAACATTTCCTTCGGACACACCATTTTTTGATATCACAATAGTAGATCAATATAAAAAAAAAATCACGAGTAATAGCAGCCCTCTTTATTTTGTTAGATCTGGTGAAAAAAGACATAATATATTTGGTTTATGGTCAATTGATTTATTAGATACATTAGAGGAAGATTTAGTGCAAAATAATTTTAGAAAAGTAGAAGATTGGGCAAATAAAATTGGGGTAAAAACAATTAATATAAAATTTAATAAATTCGATCCTTTTTTGAATATAAACACTCAAGAAGATTTAAGTAAGGCAAACAAGATATTAAAAGATTATAAGAAATGATTGAATATTTAAAAGCAAAAAAAATTTTAAGAAAATCAAAAATAAATATTCGTTTAGAGGATATAAGTTCTTTAGATTCATTAAATAGAATTGCTGCAAAAAATATTTATTCAAGAGTAAATTATCCAGCTGCCAACAATACAGCATTTGATGGATACGCAATTAATTCAAAAGAAACAATTTTTTTAAATAAAAAAAAAATCCAACTTTTTAAAATAATCAAAACAATAGCTGCAGGTGATAATCCAAAAATTCAAAGTATAAAAAAATTTCAGGCAGTTGAAGTCATGACTGGCGCAGTAATTCCAAAACCTTTTGATACTGTTATACCAATTGAGAAAATTCAATTTTATCCAAATAATAAAATTAAAAAATATATTTTAATTAACAAAAAAATTGGGAAGAGTAATCATATAAGATTTAAAGGATCTGATTATAAAAAAAAAGAATTAATTATTTCCAAAGGTCAATTAATACAAGCCCCCCACATTTTGGCGTTTAAATGCCTGGGTGTAAAAAAAGTAAAAGTAATGTCAAAACCTAATATTTTATTTTTTTCTACCGGAAACGAAATTTCTGAAAAAAATAAAATAAATGATTGGCAAGTAAGAAACTCAAACAGCTATTACATTAACTCTTTATCTAAAAATTTTTTATTTAATTTTATAGATGGTGGTATATTGAGAGATAAAGATCATAAACTTTTTGAAAAAATGTTAAGGAAAAGTTTAAATTCGAAAGCTGATATAGTTATAACTTCAGGCGCTGTTTCTGCTGGAAAGTTTGATTTTGTTCCATCAATTATCAAAAAATTTAAATTAACAGGTTTTTTTAAAGGTGTAGCAATAAGACCAGGAAAACCAGTTTTGTTTGCAAAATTTAAAAATAAACAAAAATGTTTTTTTGGATTACCCGGAAATCCAATTTCATCAGCTGTTTGTTTTAGATTTTTTGTATATCCTTATATATCTAATATACTTGGTGTCCAAAACGAAAAACCATTTAAAGCTATTTTAAAAAAAGACTTTGAAAAGAAAAAAAAATTTACAAGATTTTTAAAAGCCAAGCTAAACTCAACTAAAAATGGAAATTTGGAAGTTGAAATTTTAAGCGGACAAGAGTCTTTTAAAATTAAATCATTTGTTAAATCAAATGTATGGGCAATTTTAAAGTCAGGTAAATCTTTGTTTAAAAAAGGTCAATTAATTGAATGTTTCAGTCCAATTTCCTCAAATAAAAATATTTTTTATTAAATATCATTTTTATTGTAGAAAACTTCATTAAGGATTAAGTATTGCGGATGATTGAAATAAAAAATGAAAGAATTGCAATTCCAATAGTATTATTAGCAGGACTACTTTGGTCCTTTGGTCCTTTGGTGGTACGTTATATGGATCAACCAAATCTTGTTCCTTGGCAATATTTATTTACCAGAGGAATTGTAATATTTATTATTTTAAACATTTATTTGTTTTTTGAAGAAGGAAAAATTTTTTACAAAAATTACTTCAAAATTGGACTTTCTGGTTTCATCGGTGGATGTGGCCTTGGTATTGCTATGATAACTTTTATCTGGTCTATAACTAATACTAGTGCTGCAATTACTTTACTTTGTTTAGCTGCCATGCCATTTATGACTGCATTGTTAGGCTTTTTATTTCTGAAAGAACAAATTTCATATAACGTTTGGATTTCAATAATAGTGGCAGCCGTAGGAATAGTAATTATGGCTTTGGGAAACCCTAACAAAGGTTCCCTTTTAGGTTTAATTTTTGGTTTAATTTCAGCAATTGGCTTTTCAGTTTTTTCAGTATCTTTAAGATGGAGAAAAGAAACACCTAAATTTACAACAGTTGCAATTTCTGGTTTGATTTGTGCAATAGTTTCTTCAGCATTTTTATTTAATGAAGGAAAAAACTTTATATCATCAAGTTATAATGAGGGATTATTTGCAATTCATGGAACACTTGTTTGCTTTGGTTTAATTTTATACTCAATAGCGTCTAAAGCTATACCAGCTGCAGAATTAACTTTATTATCTTTAACTGAGATTATTGGGGGAATTTTTTGGGTTTGGCTCCCACTGTTTGGAATTAATGAAGTGCCATCTAATAACACTATTATTGGGGGTTTTTTAATTTTTATGTCAATAAGTCATTATAGTTTGACAATAAAAACCAATAGAAGATTTATAGGTCTCAACTAAACATATGAAAGATAAAAAAGTTGTTGTTAATAGCTGGAACGAATGGGATCCGTTAAAACATGTAATTGTTGGAAGAGCAGATGGTTGTTGTATACCTGCACCAGAGCCAGCTTTAGATGCGAAAGTACCAGAAGACTCGGATATGAAAGGCAAACATGGTCCTCGTACAAAAGATACCGTAGATAAAGCCAATCAATTACTTGATGACTTTGTTTGTATTCTAGAAAAAAGAGGAGTTAAAGTCGATAGACCAGTTCCCATAAATTTTAATCAAGAAATTTCAACACCTGATTGGAAAGCTGAAAGTATGTTTGGATGCATGCCAGCTCGCGATGTTATTTTAACAGTTGGAAACGAAATGTTAGAAGCAACAATGAGTTATAGATGTAGGTGGTTTGAATATTTAAATTATAGACCACTTATCAAAAAATATTACGAACAAGATCTAAATATGAAGCACGAGTCAGCACCCAAACCTAGATTAACTGGCCTTGATTATAGAAAAGATTATTTGTCTGATAAAATTGGTATACAAAAAAGGTTGGATTGGACGGAAAAAAAATTTTTCGTAACAACAGAAGAAGAACCTCTTTTTGATGCAGCAGATATTTTAAGATTTGGAAAAGATTTAATAGTTCAGCATGGATTTACAACTAATCTCAAAGGAATTGATTGGTTGAGCAGACATTATAAAGATCATAGAGTTCATGCTGTTAATTTTCCAGGAGATCCTTACCCAATACATATTGACGCTACATTCACACCAATCAAACCTGGTTTGATTATTAACAATCCTCAAAGAAAACTTCCAAAAGAGCAGAGAAAACTTTTTGAGGACAATGATTGGAAAATAGTTGATGCCGCACAACCAGCTCACAATACACCACCTCCATTATGTTATTCATCGGTATGGTTATCCATGAATGTTCTAGTCTTAGATCCGAAAACTGTTTGTGTAGAAAAAAGTGAAATTTATCAAGCTGAGCAATTAGATAAACTAGGAATGGAAGTAGTGCCAGTTGATTTAAGAGATGCCTACGCTTTTGGAGGTGGACTTCATTGTTCTACAGCCGATGTATATAGAGAAGGTAAGCTAGAAGATTATTTCCCTAAACAATAATTAACTAGGATTTTTTTTTAAAAACTCAATATAACTTAAAACTTCATCAAGTTTTTCATCATCAATATCTTTATAGCTAGCATTAAATTTATTTTTTATGCAAATTGCAATATGTGCATAAGAGTTTCTTCCTTTTGGATGATTAGGGTGTTGAGGCAAGCGATTTTTCAAAAAATCCCCAGCTTCCTGAATAATTTTCCAGAGTTTGCTTGCGTTTTCTTTATTCATGCAATTTACAAGAAAAAAATTAATTTAATTCGTCTTTTTTTATCTGCTCTTTTGTTAACTCTTCTTTAAATTGTTGCATTTCTTGTTCTTTAAGCCTTTGAATCTCTAAATCTTTCAATCTTATTTGTTCATCTTTTAATCTTTCTTTATTTTCTTTTCGTCTTTTTTCTTCATCGAATTTTAATTCCCATTCTTTTAACTTTTGTGTTTCAAGTTCTTTATTTCTTTGTTCCTCAAATTTTATTTTTTGGTCCTCTAATTTTTTACGTTTTCGTTCTTTTTGTTCTTTTTGCTTTTGTTCTTCTTCTCTTACTTTTAGGTCAATATCTTTTCTTTTTTGTTCTTCACTTTTTAATTTTATTTCATTATCCTTTTGAATTTGAGCTTTGTCTTTTCGTCTTAAATCAGAATCTTTCAACCTTAGATCTTCATCTTTTTTTCTTTGTTCTTCATCTTTAAATTTTTGCTCTCTATCTTTTTGTTTTAACTCTTCTTCTTTTAATTTTAATCTTTCTTCTTCTTTTTCGATTTTTTCCTCTCTTAATCTTAAATCTCTTCTTTCTTGAACAAGTTTTTTGGATTCTTCTCTTTCTTCAAATTTTATCCTTCTTAACTTGCTAGCTTCTTGTTGTTTTTTAAAGTCAAGATATGCTTTACCTAGTGACTTTGGAAAAATTCCTTTAATTAAACTTTTGTTATTAATTCTCTTTTTCTTTTTCTTTTTCATTTTTTATAAACACTATTTGAACAAAATTTTTCTATTTACACAAGTATAAGTTTAAATTTTGTGACCAAGTTGTGCGCAACTTCTGGTGGATTAATTTAAGCTAGATTATTTATTTTTTTTGCTTTCTTTTTTAGATTGTTCCTCAGTAAGTTGATCTGTTTTTTTATAACTAACACCTTTTCTTTTCAGTATTTCTTGAACTTTTTCGCTATATGGTTCTTCAATATGTTCTGTTGTTGGGTTTAATTCCATACCAACTGGTGTTATCGTTTGAGGAACTGGTGTGAATTGAGAGTCTGGATTTTCTTTAGTTGGTCTTATTTTCATTCTGTAAATTCCAAAAATTCCAATTAAACCATGGAAAAAAAGTAAAAAAACAAAAAATCCATTTGATCCTACGAAATCCATAAAAATTGAACATAAAAAAGGACCACTTATCGCGCCTAGTCCAAATGCAAATTGTAGACCTGCTCCTGCAGCAACGAATTTGTCTTTTGTGATAAAGTCATTTGTGTGTGCTAAAATTAATGAAAACATTGGCAAACTACAAAAAGCAAAAAGTGTTAAAAATATATAAAACCAATATTTACTTCCTAAACTACCAGGGAGATGCATAGTGGATGATGAAAAAATTGCTAATAGTGCAAACAATGACGCGCCAAAAGTTGAATAAATAATAACCAGCCTTCTATCATATCTATCAGACAAGTTACCTATAGGGTATTGTGATATAGCGCCAGATACCGCAAGAAGAAATGTTACTAAAGAAATTTCAAAAATTGTAAAATTCATTGATGCCGCATATACTGCCAAAAGAGTAAAAAGAGCAGATTGAGTTGTTCCATAAATAACGGCGCTTACCATTCCTAAAGGAGAAGATTCGTACAATTCTTTTAACGACATAGTTTTTAATTTTTTAAAATTTGGAGGTTTTCTTTTTGTAAGTAAAATTGGTATCAATGCAACCGACATAATTACAGATATTAATATAAAAGGCTCAAAGTTTTGGGGTTTGCTAAAGTTAAGAAAAAACATTCCAACTCCCATCGCTCCATATAAAATAATCATATAAATTGATAAAACTTTACCTCTATTTTTATTACTAGACCTATCATTGAGCCAACTTTCAGCGATAGTAAACATGCACACCATACAAAAACCATTGATAATTCTTAAAATGAACCATGTGAATGGATTGACAAATACTGAATGCATTAAAATACCTAACGATGCAATTGATGCAAATGCTGCAAAAACTCTTATATGACCCACACCAGAAATTATATTTGGAACAGTTCGTGCACCTATGAAATATCCTATGAAGTATCCAGACATCATAAAACCTGTTGAAGCTAAACTAAATTCCTCAACAACCGCTCTTACACCCAACAAAGAACCTTGGAAACCATGAGCCATCATAATTAAACCCATACCTAAAAAGAGAGCCCAAGAATTTTTTAAAACTTTATTCATAAATCGACAGCTTATTATTTCTCATTTTAGACTAAATCAAGCTTTTAATGTGTCTGAGTTATGAATTTTTTATTTTAAGAAATGAGTGAATTGCTATGGTTAATATTATAATTGAACCACCTTGGATAGTTTCCAAGGTTGGCTGTTCATTGATAAATAACCATACCCAAACTGGTCCTATTATAGTCTCAAGCAGGAAAAATAGATTAACTTCGGCTGCTGATATAAATCTTGGAGCAATTGTTACTAAAACAAAAGGTAAGGCTACACACATTACACACATTAAAGGTACAATGATTATATCTGTTTCAATGAGCTCAAAATTTTCTACAAAAGACACCGCAAATATTGCAACCATAAGCTTACCTATTACTGCGGCAGGTACGAGGTCTTTATTTTTTGCTGATCTAACTATTACTGCTCCAATAGCCAAACCAAGAGCTGTTATTAAACCAAATAAATCTCCAAAAAAATTGCCTAATTGCATAGAGTCGTAAAAAATATAAACAGCTGCTCCAAAGGTAATAAGTATAGCTGCCGAAGTTTTTCTATCAGGCATTTCTTTTAAAAAAATTCCACCCAAAACAGCTGACAACATTGGAGCCATTGCTATCATTACTAAAGTATTTGCAACATTTGTATTTTGTATTGAAATAATGAAAGTAATGTTGGTTATTGAAAAAATTAAAGCATAAAAAATTCCATGTATTCCCATAGAAAACAAAACTTTAAAAAAGTTTTTTTTGTAAAATATTAATAGACCAGTTAGGACAACAAAAAATGGTATCGCCCCTCTGTAAAAAAGCATACCCCATGTATCTATGTTGCTTAATCTAACAAACAAAGAGTCTGGAGTGATGAAAAATACAGCAATAAAAGCTAGCAATGAACCTTTTTGTTGATCAGATAGATTTTTCATTAAGATAATTTTCAACTTCGTTTAAATTTTTAAGCTTCTCAGAACAGGTTTGGTTTTTACAAATTAAAACAAAATTTTCTTTATTATTTTCTTTATATATAAAAGTTGCCTTTTCAAAGTATTGTTTGAGTAGTTTATTTCTTATAACTTGAAGATTTTTGTCATCACCATTAAATGTGAAAGTGATATTTTGATCACAAATATCTAAAATTTTTATATAGCTAAACATTTGAGAATAGCTGTTATTTATTGAGGAATGATAAGATTTTTTTAGGGTTTCTATCTTGCCTTTCCAAAAACTATCTTCAGTAATATTAAATACTTTATTACAAACCAAGAGAAAAACGCTATTTCCATTAGGTATATTGTTGTCAATAATATCTATAGGTTTTACAAAAAGATCGTTAGAATTTTTAATATTTTTTTGTAATAGGTTATTTTCTTCATCATAGAAGAAATTCCAAATTTCTTTTAATAATTCTGAACATTTTGTTAAAGAATTTTCATCTTTATTAATTTCATAAATTGAAACTAAGAGTAGGCTAAAATAAGCATAATCTTCTAAAAAAACATCAATTTCTTTTCTATTTTTATCATAGCAATGAAAAATATTATTTTTAAGTATTGTTTGAAGATTATTAAAATAGTTTATCGCTTGAGTGTAAATATTTTTATCATCCAGAATGAAAGAAGAATGTAAAATAGAGTAAATCCAAAAACTATTTAAATCAGTTTGTGTTTTGTCGTCAAAAAAAGGTTTAATTCTTTTTTGTCTTAATTTTAAAAGTTTTTGTTCAATTTTTTTAATATTATCTTTTTCATCATTGTTAAGGTTGATCTTTTTTTTTTCGATTAAAATATTTGATCCTTCAAAGTTACCTTC
>CACFBW010000025.1 GCA_902564565.1 uncultured Pelagibacteraceae bacterium
TGGCATTGGCATCAACTGATTTTCTCCAAGAATTCTTGCAACTCTAGTTGTAGGTTGTGCCCCTTGTCCTAACCAATATTTAATTCTATCAGTTTCTAGTCCAACTCTTTCTTTTTTTTCTTTTGGTAATAGCGGATTAAAAAATCCAAGTTTTTCTATAAATCTTCCATCTCTTGCAAATCTGCTGTCTGCAACCACTATCTTATATACGGGTCTTTTTTTTGTTCCTCCCATAGATAATCTTAATTTTAGCATTTTTTCTCCTTTTGTTATTTTAATTGATTAAAAAGCTCTGGCGGTATTCCTTTATCAGTCATACCTTTCAGATTCCCTTTTGACATCTTTTTCATCATTTCAGACATCATTTTAAATTGCTTAAGCAATTTATTGATAGTGGCCGAATCTGTTCCAGAGCCATTAGCAATTCTTTTTTTTCTTGAACCATTAATTATTTTTGGATTTTCTCTCTCTTTTTTTGTCATCGATAAAATTATTGCTTCATTTTGAGTTATTATTGTTTCATCTATTCCTGCAGCATCCATTTGAGATTTGACTTTTGAAACTCCTGGCATAAATGACATGACTCCTTCTATACCTCCCATTTTTTTCATTTGTCTTAGCTGCGTTAAATAATCCTCCATTGAAAACTGACCTTTTTTTAAATTTTCTTCAGCCTTTTTAATATTTTCTTCTCCTAGATCTTGTGCTGCTTTTTCTACTAATGAAACAACATCTCCCATCCCTAAAATTCTGTTTGCAATACGATCAGGGTGGAAAACTTCAATATTTTCTATTTTTTCTCCAATTCCTAAAAATTTAATAGGAACATTTGAAACATATTTCATGCTTACTGCGGCACCACCTCTGGCATCTCCATCTGCTCTCGTCAAAATAATACCAGTAAGGTTTACGGTATTTTTAAATTCCTTTGCCACTTCAGCAGCAACTTGTCCTGTTAAAGAATCTGCAACAAGAAATGTTTCTGTTGGTTTAATTATACTTTCTATTTGCTTAATCTCGCTCATCATTTGAAGATCAATTTGAGTTCGTCCTGCGGTATCAAATAAAATTATCTCTGCTCCATTTAGATTTGCTGCACTAATTGCTCTTCTACAAATATCTGCTGGCACTTGTCCTTGAATAATTGGTAATGTTAAGATATTATTTTGTTCACCAAGAGATTTGAGTTGTTCTTGAGCAGCTGGTCTATAAACGTCAAGACTAACCATCATAATTTTCTTTTTTTTATTTTTTTCTAAAAATTTTGCTAATTTTGCAGTTGTAGTTGTTTTCCCTGAGCCCTGAAGTCCAACTAACATCATAGGAACAGGTGGAACAGCATTTAAATTTATATCTTCGTTTTTTTCACCCAACAGTTTTACTAATTCGTCATAAACTATTTTAACCACCATTTGCCCTGGTGAAGTAGATCTAATTATTTCTTGACCTAAAGCTTTTGGTTTAACATTTTCAATAAATTGTTTAGCAACATCTAAGGTTACATCTGCTTCTAATAAAGCTTGTCTTATACCTCTAAGACCTTCATCAACTTGCTTTTCATCAAGTGATGGGGCTTTTTTTAGAGAAGAAAAAACTTCTTCAAATTTATTTGTCAAATTTTCAAACATATTTTCATCCAGCAGCTATCGCACCAGTGGGCGAACCCTCGCAGACTGGTGTCGATCTCTTTGTTACCAAAGACACCGCAAATTGCTTATTTTGCGGAAACTGCGATAAACTATAATAGAGGTTCAAAAAGTCAATAAATAAGTTAAATACTATTATATGGAATTCAAAGCTTATAAAATGGATGGTTTAGGAAATGATTTTATAATCATTGAGACAAAAAAAAGAAACCCTATTTCTATCAGTAAAGAAAAAATTATTGAATTAGGAAAAAGAGATAATATTGGTTTTGATCAAATGATATTTGTTGAGGAAGATGGTGTAATATCAAATCATGCTTCAATTAAAATATTCAACTCTGATGGAAATGAAGTTGATGCGTGTGGTAATGGAAGCAGATGCGTTGCAAAAATTATATGTGATAAAAAAAAAACAAAAGCTGCCGTTATTGAAACTTCAAATAGAATTTTAAAAGCTCAGAAAATTTCTGAGAATAATATAAGACTAGCTATGGGTAATCCAATCTTTGATTGGGAAAAAATTCCTTTATCAGAAAATATAGATCATAAAAAAATAAACCTGAACATTGATGGGATAGAATTGAAAGAAGGTTTTGCCCTAAATGTTGGTAATCCACATATAGTTTTCTTTGTCGAGAATTGTTTTAAATATGATTTAAAAAAAATAGGACCATTAATAGAAAATCACAAACTTTTTCCAGAAAAAATAAATGTTACATTTGCTGAAAGAAAAAGTGCTAATAATATTTTTGTAAATGTATGGGAGAGAGGTGCCGGTTTAACTAAAGCATGTGGTACAGCTGCTTGTGCTACAGGAGTAGTGGCTTATGAAAAAAGTTTAGCAGGAAATAGTACAAATATTCATTTTAAAGAAGGCTTTTTAAATATTGAATATGATATAAATATTTCAATGACAGGCTCAGTTTCAGATATTCAGGAAATTAAAATAAAATTATAATGGGTATTTTTGAAAAGTTTAAATTAGGTTTTAAGAAAAGTGCCTCTACTTTTACTTCAGGGCTTAAAGAAATAATTATTAAAAAAGAAATAGATGATAAAACGCTTAATGAAATTGAAGATTTTTTAATTCAATCTGATGTAGGTGTTGCGGCATCTGAAGAAATTAGAAATATAATTGCTGAAAAAAAAATTGATCCAAATAAAAATAAAGTTGATGAAATTAACTCAATCCTTAAAAATTATATAATTGATTTAATGTCTCCACTGGAAAACGAAAATTTTTTTAAAAATACAAATAATTTAAATGCTATTCTTGTCTCAGGAGTTAATGGAGTTGGAAAAACAACTACAATAGGAAAAATAGGAAAAATATTAAAATCTAATAATAATAAAGTTATTTTTTCAGCATCGGATACTTTTAGAGCTGCAGCAATAGAACAATTAGAAAATTGGGCAAAAAAAATAGATGTGAAAATCATCAAATCTTCACAAGGTTCTGACCCTGCTTCTGTCGCATATAAAGCTGTTGATGAAGCATTAAAAAATCAATTTACACATGTTTTAATAGACACTGCAGGAAGACTACAAAATAAAAAAAATTTAATGGAAGAATATAAAAAAATTGCAAACGTAACAAAAAAAATTGATCCAAACGCTCCTCACGAAGTGTTGTTAGTATTAGATGCAACTTCTGGACAAAATGTAATTAATCAAGTCGAAGAATTTAATAAAATAATTCCAATTACAGGATTGATTATGACGAAATTAGATGGAACTGCTAAGGGTGGTATTTTAATTGCAATTGCAAAAAAATATAAATTACCAATAATTGCTTTAGGCTTGGGTGAGAAAGAAGATGATTTACAAGTTTTTGAAGCAGAAAAATTTGCTAGTGCATTTATAAACACTAATTAACTTAAACTTTCTATAAAATTTTTAATGGCTCTGATCAAATCCTCATTATAATCCATCATATGATCATCATAATCATTAAAATAGCTAAATTTGGGCTCTGATAAATTTTCATATATTTCTTTTCCCATATGAAAAGGAACAATTTTATCTTTTTTTCCATGCATTACTAATATTGATGATTTTAAATTTTTAATTTTTTTTTTACTTTCATATTTATCTTTAAGAATAAATTTAACTGGAAAAATAGGATAGTATTTTTGACCCATATCAATCATTGATGTAAACGGTGCCTCTAAAATTATTCCAGAAAAATTTTTGAATTGTCCAGTATGAATTGCAATTGCAGTCCCGAGTGATTCTCCATACAAGATTATATCTTTTTCATAAATTCCTTTTGATTTAAGCCAATTAATAGCTCTATCTGCATCTTCATATAAACCTTCTTCGGTTGGTTTCCCACTATTTCCATTAAACCCTCTGTAAGCAAATATTAGATAATTTAGCTTAAGCTTAGAAAGTTCATTCAACTTATAAACTCTATTTGAAAGACCCCCTGCATTTCCATGAAAAAAAACTAGCGTTTTATAACTTTCGTTATTTTTGTAGTGCCATGCCATTAAATCATTTTTTGAAGAAATTAAAACTTTTTCTATTTTGTGATTTATTGAATGAGTGTCGAAACTATTTATATTTGGATGATAAAGTAATTTTCTTTGATAAAAATATAAAAAAACAGTAATCAAAAAATAAGCAAAAAAAATAACAAAAAAAACATTGAAGTACATACTACCAAATTTCATAAACTAAGAAGTATAACTATTTTTTATCAAAGAAAGCTTCGTACACCATCATAATGATTGCAATGCCCATCAATATATAAACAGGTAGAACATCCCAAAGTGTAATCATCATTGATCTTGTAAGTGTTGTTGCAAGACCAACTAAAAAAAATATTGCAAATGATAAACCTATTATCGTTGTTATTTTATTCATTGAATTCCTTGCTTTCTTGTTCCAGCCATCTAGCAATGCCTAAAAATCTAAGATCATCATATTTATCACCAATTAACTGAACTCCTAAAGGTAAATTATTTTCACCTTGAAGTAAAGGAAGGGAAATACACGGTGTTCCCATGAAGGACCAAAATTTATTAAATTCAGCTGTACCTGTACTTTTTAAACCTTTTGGTGCAACACCTGGGCTAGAAGGCGATAACACTCCGTGGTAATCTTCAAACACTTCTTTGTAAGACTCATAACTTCTCTTAATAAAATCGATTGCTTCAGCATATTCTTTTGAGGAATATTTATTTCCATTTGCTATGGCTTTTTGCATATAATTTGAAAGTTTCTTTTTATTTTTGTTATAATATTCACTAAAATTATTAGCTAAATCAGTTTCATGAATAATTTGATGATATTTATTAATATCTTTAAAATAAGATGGTGTATCAAAGACTTCTATATTTTTTTTAAATGACTTAATAAAATACTCAAATGACTCTCTTGATTTTTTATCAACTAATTTCCATGCATCTGTTTTATAAAAAATAAATTTTGGTTCAAACAAAGGTTCTTTTCTACAAATATTTATCATGTCTTCAGTAGAATAATATACCGTTGCCTGATCGTAAGAGTCTTTTTTAATTAAAACTTTTGCTAACAAGGCAACATCCTCAACCGTTTTACCAAAAACTCCTATATGATCTAGAGAGTAAGAAGTTCTTAAAACTCCATTTCTAGATATTAATCCATAAGACGGCTTATAGCCAACGACACCACAATAAGATGCGGGTCTAATTACAGAACCACCTGTTTGAGATCCAATTGATAGTGGAGCCATATGAGATGCTATTACAGCAGCTGATCCACTTGAAGAGCCGCCAGGAGTTCTATTGTAATCATGAGGATTTCTTGTTCCGGGAGGACCTAAATAAGCTAACTCTGAAGTAGCAGTTTTTCCCATTATTATTGCACCCTCTGACTTAAGTAGATCAACTATTTCAGCATTCTGAGATTGTGTTTTTCCTTTTCTTAGAACAGTCCCACATTCCGTAGGCATATCAAAAGTACCAATTATATCTTTTAAAGCTACCGGAATTCCATGAAGAATACCTGTATTTTTTCCTGACCTTCTATGATTGTCAGCTTCTTCTGCTTTTTCTAATAAAAGTTTTTTATCAAAATGAACCCAAGCCTTAACGTCTTTTTCAAACTTATTTATTTGCTCAATATAAGATTTACAAATTTCAACCGATGTTAATTTTCCATCTTTAATTTTTTTTATAATTTCATGAACCGAAAGTGAAAAAAAGTCACTCATTGTTATATCATTGCGCAAATAAAGTTTCTGGAAGCCATAATGCTATACCTGGGAATATATACATTAAAACCATGGCTAATATTACTATACCAAGAAATGGCATAATGCCTTTAAAAATTTCTAATAATTCTACATTTCTACTCTGCACACCTTTTAAATAATATGCAGACATGGCCATTGGTGGTGTTAAAAAGGAAGTTTGTAAGTTTAAAGCTATAAGCATTGCAAAAAAATATGGGTTAACTCCAAAAAACTCAACCAATGGTAAAAAGATAGGAACAAAAATGATTAGAATTTCAGTCCATTCCAAAGGCCATCCTAATACAAATATTATTAGCTGAGTTATTACTAAAAATTGCCAAGGCTTTAAATCCATCGATTTAAAAAAATGCTCAAATACTTCATGGCCTCCAAGATAAGAAAATACAGAAGCAAAGGTCCATGATCCAACAAACAACCACATAATCATTGCGCTTGTTTTAGCTGTTAAAAAAACTGACTCCTTAAAGTTTTTCCATTTAAGCGATTTATAAAAAAAAGAGAGAACTAAAGAGCCGAAAGCTCCAACCGCTGCCGCTTCTGCTGGTGTAGCAAGTCCTGCTAAAATTGTACCAAGTACTAAAATTATTAAAGAAAAGAGTGGCACAAATGAAACTAAAACTTCTTTAAAAATAACTGCTCTGGGTGGAATTTCCTCTGCTGGGGGTTTTGGCGCTAAAGATGGATTAAGATATGCTCTTATAATTACATAAATTATATATAGACCTGCCAACATTAAACCAGGAAATATCGCAGCTGCAAATAATCTTAAAGGTGATAGCTGAGCTATAACAGCGTAAACTATTAGCATGATGCTTGGGGGTATTAATATTCCTAAACATCCTCCAGAACAAATTACACCAGAAGCAAATTTTTTATCATATCCAGCTTTTACCATTGCCGGCCAAGCCAGAAGCCCCATCAATGTAACAACTGCTCCGATTATCCCTGTTGCTGTTGAAAATAGTGCACAAGTTACTAGTGCTGCTACTGCCATTGATGCGGGTAAACCATGTAAAGCCAATCGTATTGCAAAAAATAATCTTGAAACAATACCAGCTCTTTCAACTAAATATCCCATAAATAAAAATAAGGGAACTGCGGTTAAGACATTATTATCCATTATGGTGTATGTATTTGAAACAAGTAGTGAAAAAATCCTATTATCTAAAAGATGTTCCATCCTCGTTGGATCGAAATAGGCGTAATAACCAAAACCAACTCCCATCGCAAGTAAAGTAAATGCAATTGGAAAACCTAATAAGACTGCAAATAGGAATAAGCACATCATGAAAATTGCTATTTCTGGATTTGTTAAACTAAATAACATCTGCTTTATCGTCCTTTTGTGAAGTCCTCATTAATACTTTTTCAGTTTCTTCAGCATCTGCTGATAATCTTTGTGGCCAGTGACCTGTTCTTATACAAATGATGGCTCTGAAAACTTCACTAATACCTTGAATAGTTAGTAAAGTTCCTGCCAATGGTATCATTGATTTTGCCATATAAATTTGTATTTGTGCTGGGCTGTTCCAGCTTGTTTCTTTTATTTTCCAAGCTAGCGCTGCATATTCATAACCATAAAAAGCTAGTGCTATTACGCCTGGGAAAAAGAATAAAAAATATAAAATTAAATCTACCCAACCTTGAACTCGAGTTGGAAAAAGTCTATAGATTACATCACCTCTAACATGTGCTTCTGTAGATAAACAATACGCACCCGCCATCATGAAAATTGCACCATACATTTGTAAACTAAAGTCAAAATTCCACAATGTTGGAT
>CACFBW010000026.1 GCA_902564565.1 uncultured Pelagibacteraceae bacterium
TTTATTTTTTTTCCTATAAAAAATTCTAAAAGAAGCATCTCCTCTTATTTTGTTTAAAAATTTTTTACCTAAAGTCATTTATTTTCAAAATTCTTCTATTTAACTTTGATTTATATTCAAATATTAAGTCAATTCTATTTTTTGGTTTTTTTTTAATTTTTTCAGGCCATTCGACCAATGTCAAAACATTATTACAATTTTCCAATAAGCCTATATTTTTTGTTTCATTTATATTTTTTATTCTAAATAAATCATAATGTTGAATTAATAACTCTTGAACCTCATACTCATTCAACAAGTTGAATGTTGGACTTGGCACTTCTGTTAATTTTAATTGGTTCTTTTTTTGGAGATTGTTAATCAAATATCTTATAAAAGTTGTTTTTCCAACTCCAATCTCGCCATAAAAAAATAATACATCACCTTTTTTAACTATTGTAGAGAGTTTTTTTGATATTTTAGCTGTAGCGTTTTCTTTTGAAATATCGTGTTTGCTACTTTTAGTAGCGATAGGCATTTGGTTTGTAAGGTCCCTCTGTGGTTACACTAATATAATCTGCTTGCTCTTTAGAAAGTTTAGTAAGCTTTGCTCCAACTTTTTCTAAATGTAGTCTTGCGACTTTTTCATCTAAATGTTTTGGCAAAACATAAACTTTTTTTTCATATTTATCAGAATTATTCCAAAGTTCTATCTGAGCAGTAACTTGATTAGTAAACGAAGCACTCATCACAAAGCTAGGGTGGCCAGTGGCACAGCCTAAATTTACTAACCTTCCCTCTGCTAATAAAATAATTCTTTTATTATCTGAAAGAGTTATTTCATGAACTTGGGGTTTAATTTCATCCCATTTATAGTTTTTTAAAGCTTCAACTTGAATTTCATTATCAAAATGTCCAATGTTACAAAGTATGGCTCTGTCTTTCATCATTCTCATATGGTCAGCTGTAACAATGTCTTTATTTCCTGTAGCAGTAACAACTATATCCGCTTCTTTAATCATTTCGTCCATTAGCACTACTTCATACCCTTCCATCGCCGCTTGAAGTGCGCATATTGGGTCTGTTTCGGTAACCATAACTCTTGCACCGCTTTGTCTTAGTGAGGCAGCACTTCCTTTACCAACATCTCCAAATCCAGCAACAATAGCTACTTTTCCAGACATCATTACGTCTGTAGCCCTTTTAATCCCGTCAACCAAACTTTCTCTACATCCATATAAATTATCAAACTTAGATTTTGTAACTGAGTCATTTACGTTGATAGCAGGCACTAACAATGTTCCTTGTGCTTCCATTTTCTTAAGAGCCAATACTCCAGTGGTAGTTTCTTCTGAAAGTCCTTTAACATTTTTTAACAAATCTTTATATTCTTTATGCATTAGAGCAGTTAAATCTCCCCCATCATCAAGAATCATGTTTGGTTTCCAGTCTTTTTTTCCTTCAATTGTTTGTTTTACACACCACCAATATTCTTCTTCCGTTTCACCTTTCCAGGCAAATACGGGTATTCCTACTTTTGCTATTGCTGCTGCTGCATGATCTTGAGTTGAAAAAATATTGCATGAAGACCATCTCACTTCAGCTCCCAAATCTACAAGAGTTTCAATAAGAACTGCTGTTTGTATGGTCATATGAAGACAGCCTAAAATTCTCGCACCTTTAAGGGGACTTTTTCCTTTGTATTCTTTTCTTAACGCCATCAATCCTGGCATCTCGGTTTCAGCTAATGAAATTTCTTTTCTTCCAAATTCAGCTTGTGAAATATCTTTTACTTTATAGTCACTCATAGTTGGGGTTTCTAACAATTTAAATAAAAATAATCAACTTTTAGATTAGGATTTTGGAAAAAAAATTTCGACATTTGCACCTTTTCCATTGAGGTTATTTGACGCTCTTATTGTTCCTCCATGAAGATCAACTAAATTTTTAACAATATTAAGACCTAAGCCAGAATGTTCCCCAAATTTTTCTGGCCTATTGCTATAAAATCTTCTAAATATTTTATCAGTATCCTTTTCTTTGAATCCTTGACCTTCGTCAACAACTTTTAAAATAATATTTTTGTTATTGTCTTTGCTTAGTTGAACTAATATTTTTTTTTTATCTGCGCTAAAAGAAATAGAATTATCAAGTAAATTAGCAATAATTTGCTCTATTCTATTTTCAATTCCGTAAATTTTATAGTCCTTTAAACTATTCTTATTAACAAATTCGATTTTAATTCCTCTTTTTGTTTCATAAATACTATTAAAGTCATCAACTACAGATTTAACAATTAAACTAAGATCAATTATATTCATTTGTTCTTTGCTTAGCGCAACCTCATCTTTTAACATTTGAGAATAATCTGTGATTAGTCTTTCAATTCTTTGAATATCATGATCAAGGATATTTAATAATTTAAATCTCTCAGATTTATCACTTGTTTCATTTAAAATTTCTGTTGCACTTTTTAAAGATGCTAGAGGGTTTCTAATTTCATGTACTAAGTCTGTAGAAAAATTTTCAGCATTTTGAATTCTTTTTTGTAAATTGTTGGTCATGTCATCTAACGAACTTGACAGAACACCAAGTTCGTCATTTCTATTTTTTAATATATTAATATTTGTTTTCTTTTTGCTTTTTTCTTTTACAATTTTTGTATAATCAACTAGATTTTTGATAGGTTTTAAGAAATATCTATTTAGTATTATGGAAAAAATTAAAACCACAATTCCAACTATAATTGCAGTTCTTATTACAAAAGTTTTTCTTTCGTTTATTGCATTTTTAATATCGTTGGCATTTTCTGTTATCATAACAAATCCAATATTTGCTCCATTAATATTAATATTTTTAATTGTTGTTAAAAAGAATTGGTTGTAACTTTCTTGAACAAAGGTATGAGGTCTACCAAACTCTTTGGACTTAGAATAATTTAAAAGAATAGCTTTTAATGAAAGTGTTTTTTTTTTTAATTTTTTTATACTTTTATTTTTTTTTATAGGTTTTTCATCAATTTTTCCAAGTTCAATGGAATCTAATCTTTGTGAAAATGACCTCGGATCAAGATCAAGTGTATCTGTATCTCCAATTAAATTATATTTATTATCAAAAAAAATAACTCTATCTAAATTTTGAAATAAAAATCTTGTAGAAAATAAAAATTTTCTAATATCTTGACTATTAAACTTTATTTTTAATCTATCTATATGGCTTATAGTATTATCAACAATCTGTATGTGATTAATGGCTTTTTTTTTTAGTAGACTGGGTTGAACATTGTTCAAATAAAGTATTGTAAACGTTCCAATAATTATAAAAAAAATAAAATTAACAAATAAAAATTTTTTTAATATTGATAAATTTTTAAGTAAAGCATTGAACATTAACTAACATTCCATCTATATCCACTACCATACCTAGTTTCTATTGCGGAAAAACCTTCGTCAATTTTTTTAAATTTTTTTCTTATTCTTTTAACATGACTGTCTATAGTTCTATCTTCAATGTCAGTATCTTCTCTATATGCTATATCCATTAATTGAGATCTTTCTTTAATAATACCTGGCCTTTTAGCTAATTCTTGAACTATAAGAAATTCAGTGGTTGTTAGCTTATCTGGAAGATGTTTTCCATCCCATTCGCATTCCAGTTGGGATGGATCTAATTTTAATTTTCCATGAGAAATAATATTTTTATTATCCTCCAAATTGTTCGGGTTTTTTTTCCTTAACTGAACCCTTATCCTTTCAATTAAAACTTTAATTGAAAATCCTCCAGATTTTTTAACAAAATCATCTGCTCCAAGTTTTAATCCTAATAATTCATCAACCTCATCGTCTTTTGATGTTAAAAAAATAACTGGTAAAGATGTTTTTTTTCTTAATTTTTTTAAAAGCTCTTCACCATCCATTTTTGGCATTTTAATATCGACCACTGCTAAATCTGGAGGCGTTCTTGTAAGTCCAATCAGTGCACTTTCACCATCAAGATAAGTCTGAACTTTATAACCTTCTTTTTCAAGTGCTATACTTATGCTTGTAAGAATGTTCCTATCATCATCTATCAAGGCTATAGTTTGTTTCATATAAACCAATATAAAAATACTAAATTGTTTTAATTTGGGCAATACCTCTTTTCTTTATTAATGAAGTATGCCCCAATTATCGCCAGTATTTATATCCACAGTTAAAGGAGTTGCAAAAGAATGTAAATCGCTATCTTTTACACTAATCATTTCCTCTTGAATTAATTTGCATAAATTTTTAACTTCATTGTTTGGAGCTTCAAAAATTAATTCATCATGTATTTGTAATAACATTTTAATTTTCATATTTTTAATTTTTTTATTCAATCTAATCATTGCTAGCCTCATAATTTCAGAAGCGGAACCTTGGATAGGAGCATTGATAGCTGCTCTTTCTTGAAAATTTCTAACATTGTAATTTTTATCATTAATTCCAGAAATATACGATCTTCTTCCAAATATATTATTTACGTATCCAGTTCTTCTACAAAATTTAATTGTTTTGTTCATATAATCTTTTATTTCTGGAAATTTTAGAAAATAAGAATTTAAAAAACTTTCAGCTTCATTATTAGAAACCATTATTTGTTTTGCTAAACCATATTGTGAAATACCATATATAATACCAAAATTAATTGCTTTTGCTTTCCTTCTAATATCTTGGTTAACTTCATTAATATCAACATTAAATACCTGGCTAGCAGTCAAAGAGTGAATATCTTCATTTTTTTTAAAAGCTTTTTTTAATTCTTTTACATCAGCAAGATCAGCTAAAATTCTCATTTCAATTTGGTTATAGTCTGCAGAAATAAGTGTGAATCCTTTTTCCGCAATAAAAGCTTTTCTAATTTCTTTTCCATCTTCTGATTTAATAGGAATATTTTGTAAATTTGGGTCACTAGAAGCTAATCTTCCTGTTGTAGTTGCTGCCAATAAAAAAGACGTATGTACTCTATTAGTTTTGGGGTTGATATGCTCTCTTAAAGAATCAGAATAGGTATTTTTTAATTTTGAAACCTGTCTCCAATCTAGAATTAGCTTTGGAAATTTATGTCCTTTAAAAGTTAGATCTTCAAGAACACTGGCGCTTGTAGCAAAACTTCCTTTTTTTGTTCTTTTTAAAACAGCAATTTTTAAATCATTATATATTATTGCTCCAAGTTGTTTTGGGGAAGCAATATTAAATTCTTTATTTGCCAATTTATAAATTTCACTTTCTAAATTTTTAATTTTTTTATCAAATTTTATTGACAAATTTTCCAAAAAATTACTATCAACTTTTATTCCAATAATTTCCATATTTGCTAATATTTCGATTAAAGGCTTTTCAAATAATTCATAAATATTTATTAATTTTTCTAATTTCAAATTTTTTTGGAAAATTTTATAAAGTCTATATGTAATATCAGCATCTTCAGCCGCATACAACATTGCTTTATTTATTTCAACTTCACTAAAATTAATTTCTTTTTTTCCAGATCCAACTAAATCTTTAAAAGCAATTGTCTTATGATTTAAATGAATTTCTGAAAGAGTATCCATATTGTGTCTATTTTTTCCAGCATCAAGGACATATGACATTAGCATTGTATCTTCCATAGAATTCATTTTGATCCCACGATTTCTTAAAACAATAAAGTCAAATTTTATATTTTGACCAATTTTTTTTATGCTTTTATCTTCTAATATTGGTTTTAACCTTTTAATAACTTTTTCTTGATTCAAACATTGACCGTTTTTGTGACCAATTGGTATGTAACATGCTCTACCAATTTTTGTACTTAAAGAGATGCCTACTAAGTCCGCCAAATGTGGATTCAAAGATGTTGTTTCGGTATCAATTACAATTTCTCCATTTTCTTCAGCCTCTTTTAACCATTTGTCAATTTCATTTTTCATTATTAATTAAATAATAATTTTTACTATTAATTGAAGTTTGTTTTTCCAATACTTGTGATGTTTTATTATTTTTTAATAAATCAGGTTCTCCGTAAACAGATATTATCGAACTTAGTAGACGATTAAATTCCATTTCTCTTAAAAACTT
>CACFBW010000027.1 GCA_902564565.1 uncultured Pelagibacteraceae bacterium
ATGACAAAAGATAGAAGAATTTTAATTAGAAATACCGCTGAATTAAAAAATCCTAACAAAATGTCAGATTTAGAATTAAAAAAAAGATCTATTTTTCATAAAATTGGTATCCAAAAAAGATTTCCTTCACTTCCTAAAAATATAATAAGTTCAACTTGGTCAGGGATAGTTTGTAGAAGCGGAAATGGATCTCAAATTTTTGAAAAAATAGACGAAAATATATTTGTTGCTGGGTGCTATAACGGTTCAGGAATAGGAGTTGGAACTTTGTTTGGTGAGCAAATCGCTTTAATGTCAAGCGATCAAGACTCTGAAGAAATTTCAATAATACAAAGTAAAAAAAAACCAATGTGGTTACCACCACAACCCTTTTTAAATATAGGTATATTTATACGATTACTTTTTGAAAGAATTATTGCTAAAAGTGAAATCTAAATGAAAAAAGAAATTCCTGAGAGCTGTAAAGTTGTTGTTATAGGAGGTGGAGTTGTAGGTTGTTCATGCGCATACCATATTGCTAAGTTTGGCTGGAAAGATGTTGTATTATTAGAGAGAGATCAACTTACCTCTGGAACTACATGGCATGCAGCTGGTTTAGTAAGCCAATTAGGCCCTACAGCAGCGGTTACAAAAATTCGAAAATATACTTTAGATTTATATAAAGAATTAGAAAAAAAAGTTGATCATTCTGC
Organism: uncultured Pelagibacteraceae bacterium; assembly: GCA_902564565.1. Classification (GTDB taxonomy): domain Bacteria; phylum Pseudomonadota; class Alphaproteobacteria; order Pelagibacterales; family Pelagibacteraceae; genus Pelagibacter. Next base: position 693 of record CACFBW010000027.1, read on the forward strand.
GGGATTAAAATTAAACGGAGCACTATCAATTGCTGAAAATAAAGGAAGATGGCAGGAATTAAAAAGACAAGCAACTACGGCTCAATTATATGATGTAGATGTTCAAATTTTAGAAAAAAATCAAATTAAAAAAGATTTTCCAATAATAGATGAAAAAAATATTTTAGGTGGAATTTTCATGCCAGGTGATGGAGCTGCTGACCCAGTTGGTGTTACAAATATGCTTGCTAAGGCAGCGAGACTAGAAGGAGCAAAAATTTTTGAAAAATCACCTGTTGAGAAAATACTAACTAAAAATGGTAGAATTGCAGGAGTTAGAGTTAATGGTCAAGAAATTGAATGTGAATATATTGTTTTAGCTACAGGTATGTGGTCAAGACAAATTGGAGAACAATCTGATGTAAGTATACCGCTTTATCCTGCAGAACATTTTTATATTATTACTGAGCCAATTGAAAATCTTTTAAAAACTCTGCCAACAATAAGAGATTTTGATAATAGTTTATATATTAAAGAAGATGCAGGAAAATTACTTGTTGGAATATTTGAAGGTAAATCAATTCCAGCTTTTCAAAAAACAAACAAAGTTCCAGAAGATTTTTCATTTGGCGAGTTCCCTGAAAATTTTGAACATTTTGAACCTTATTTAGAGGCTGCTGTAAAAAGATTTCCCATTTTAGAAACTGCTGGAATTAGAAAGTTTTTTGCAGGCCCTGAGTCTTTTACCCCTGATACAAATACATTGCTTGGTGAAGTTCCGGAAATAAAAAACTTTTTTGTTTGCACAGGCTTAAATAGTATTGGAATTGGAAGTGGGGGAGGAGTTGGAAAAGTAACCGCTGAATGGTTAATGAACGGTCATATAAATGAAGATATCTTTAATTACGATATTAAAAGATTTCAGAAATTCCATTCAGGGTTAGATTTTATTAAAAATAGAATTACAGAAACTTTAGGTGATCTGTATGGAATGCACTGGCCTTTTAAACAACATAAAACATCAAGGAATATAATGACCACACCATACTATGAAGAACTAAAAAAAGTAGGCGCATGTTTTGGCGTATCGGGTGGGTATGAAAGAGCAATGTGGTTTGCCATAAATAATAATAAACCTGAATATGAGTATAGTTACAACTATCAAAATTGGTATCCATCAGCAGAATTTGAAACTAAAAATACAACAAAAAATATCGGACTATTTGACTTAACTCCTTTTTCAAAATTTGAATTAAAAGGAGAAAATGCACATGAAGAATTACAAAAACTTTGCACAGCTAATATAAAAAATGAAATTGGAAAATGTACATATACACAAATGTTAAATCTAGATGGAGGTATAGAAACTGATTTAACTGTTGTTTGTTTAGAAAAAAATTACTTTAGAATTATAAGCTCAGCCGCAACAAGAGAGAGAGATAAATTTCATATTAATAAAAATTTATCAAATAATTTAAAACTAAAGGATGTTACAGATGATTATTGTGTCCTTGGAGTATTTGGTCCAAATAGCAGATCATTAATGAAAGATTTATCTAAAGATGATTTTTCTAATGAAAATTTTAAATTTGCTACTTCAAAATATATTTCTATTGATAATACAAAAATATGGACCCAGAGATTATCTTACGTTGGAGAACTAGGTTATGAATTGTATGTAAAAATTAAAGATGCAAAGAAAGTTTATAATTTAATAATTGAAAAAGGTGCGAAATATAAAATTTCTAATTGTGGAATGCATGCGATGGATATTATGAGAATGGAAAGTGGATTTTTACACTGGGGTCATGATATTTCTCCAGAAGAGAATCAGTATCAAGCAGGATTAAATTTTGCAGTCAGCTATAAGAAAAATATAGATTTTATTGGAAAGGATGCTTTGTTGAAAATTAAAGATCAAAAACCTTCAAAACAATTTGTAATGTTATCATTAAAAAACTCTAGACCTGGCGAACCTTTATTGTTACATGACGAACCTATTTACTTGGAAGATAAAATAATTGGACAAACTACTTCTGGAAATTACTCATTTAATTATAAAAAAAATATATCTTTTGGTTATATTAACTCAAATAACTCAATAAAAGACATTGAAAATAAAAAACTATTTATTGAAGTAGAAAAACAAAAATATCCAGTAAATCTAGAATTAAAACCCTTAAAAGATAAAAATATAAAGCTTGCTTAGTTAGTTTGTATCAAATTAATTATTCTACAAAAAAAAGTTGCTAATAAGTGAGTACCTTTTTTGTTTGTTTCAGAAAATATTTTCAACTCGGTTTTTTTAGGAGTATAAAGTTTTTTTTCATCAACAGAAATGAATTTTTTTTTTAATAAACCATTTAATTTTCTAACAACCGTTGCTCTTGGTATGCCAGTTAATTCAGCAACAGACATTGCATTAATTCCAAGCCCAGGGTATTTCAATGCATCTTCTACATATTGTTCACGACTTAATAATTTTGTATTTGTAGATCTAAAACTTTTTTGTGTAGCGATTACCCCCCAAATATGCCATGTCTCAACATCATTAAAAACTTTTTTCCAATTTTGAACCAAAGGTAATTGCATTTCATAAAATAATTTCCAACAGTGTGTAAAGTTTTTTCTCATATGTAGTTCTATATTTTCTGAACTCAATTTTTTATCTAAATCTCCATTTTTTGATAAATTTTCACTGATTTTTGACAAGAGATAAGAAACATTCACTATAGTTTTGTTAGGTTTTTGAAAATTAAAAGCAGTTCTATTTAAAATTATTTTCTTTTTATCTCTAATTATAGCGCCTATTTTTTCAAGTTCTAATATTTTTCTTCTAGTCGTTTCTTTTGTTATGTTTAACTCTCTACCAACGTCAACAATGTTAAAGTTAGCAATCTCTAATTGGTTTTTTGAATAGTAACTATCAAAATTTAATTTAATAAAATTTGCAGATAAAAAATTTAGAGTTTTGTGAACTAGATATTGAATAATTATAAATTTATCATGATCTTGAAAAGCCTGATAAGAACCACGTAGCCATTCCATATGAAAGTTGAACAAAAATTTTGCAACTTGAGAATAATTCTTACTTATGGAATTTAAGATTTGATCTTCTGTAAGTTGCTTAGATACACTTGGTATTGCTGTGGGCATAAATTTCAATATGTATACCTTAAACCCAATCTGGACACAATTCATTTTGGGTCTAGCCCAATTTGGTGAATGTTTATGTTGTTAGCATTATCAATTCATGGTTAAATAAAGCATGAGTGGAGAAAGAATTATAGAGGCGGAACAACATATCAAGACCCCATCTGATATTTCTATTAAATCTCCTTCTAAAATCCCTGGCAGAGTAGATATTAATAATTTAATGTCAAAAGTCAGGGAAGAAGAAAGAAAACAAAAAAAAGAAAACTTAGTTTTTTTTGGTTTGATTAGTTCGGTAATAGTGATTACTGGAATTTTAGCTTCTTTATAATTTTCTAAATTCCCAAGGATATATGAATTTCATTGACCATAAACCAAGTTTATTTTCCTTAGCGAATCTCTCATCTTCAATGAATTTTTTTGAATATTTTCTATAAGCAAATGCATAGCCATTTCTTACTAAGAATTTTGAAAGACTTTCACCATTGACAAAACACTCAGCCAAAGTTCTTTTATAAAAATCTTTTCCTTCATTTATACATTTAGGTATTTTGTTGCCAATTTTTTTTACTAGAGATTCTTTTGCTAATATTCCACAAGATATTTTTTCATTATTTTTAATACAATTTTGATTTAACTCTGGAGCATCAATTCCTGAAAATCTTATTTTTTCATTGTTTATTTTTATAGTGTCTCCATCGACTATTTTTACGTTATCTGAAAAAGCGCTTTGAGTAAAAAAAATTACAATAAATAAAGGAAGAAATATTTTTTTTGACATTAATCTTTGTTTTTTTTTGATTTATGAAATATTAATAAAGTATTTTTTGATTAGATCAAATATTATAATTGAATTAGGTAATTATGGAATTCGTTAAACTAGTAGGGCCTTTTGCAATATTTTTTATTATGTATTCATTAGGTTTAAAATTAACTTTTATTAATTTTTATGATCTATTAAGAAGTCCTAAAAATTTAATAGGCGGGTTAATTTGCCAGTTAATTTTTCTTCCAATAATAGGTTTATTGATAGTTAGTTTTTACCCAATGCCAAACGAATTAAAGATTGGTATACTTTTACTTTTATTATTGCCTTCAGCTACAATGTCAAATTATGCTACTAGGTTAGTAGATGGAAGTGTTTCGCTCTCAATTATGCTAACAACGATTTGTAGTTTGTTATGTATTGTTACTATTCCAGTCGGGATGACGGTACTTTTTGAACTTGTAATGCACGAACCAATTCAAAATTTTGATATCAAATCAATAAGTATAAAAATTTTTATTATTATTACAATTCCAACAATTCTTGGGATTATAACTAATCGTTATTTTAATTACTTTAAAAAAAGAATTGTTCTCTTATTTGATAAAATTTCTCTGTTGTTTTTTTTGTTTATTGTAGTGGTTGCTATTTATCAGGAAAGAATGAACCTTGGTGGATATTTTGAATATGTGGGTGTTGTTGCTCCAATTATTTTATTTTTTGTATTATTAGTGGCTGTAATTTTTACTAAATTTTTTGTTGATGGGATTGATGCACAAAGATCAATCACTGTTGAATGTTTATTGCAGAATGGTGCTATGGGTTTTATTGTAAGCGCTCAAATATTTACTGATATTGCTTATGTTACGCCTATTGCTTTATACGCTTTGCTACAATACTTTGTTCTTGCGTTTTATATTGCCAATATAAAAATAGTTAAATAAGAGCTTTAAAAAAACTTAAATTTTTAAAATGAAAATATACGATTGTACCACTTATTATTCAGAAGATATGATGCTTGATTTAAGATTTAACATATTGAATGAAAATATTCATAAATTTGTAGTAATAGAGTCAACGTATTCTCATAGTGGAAATAAAAAAAAATTAAACTTTGATATAAATAACTACCCTAAATTTAAAGATAAAATTATTTATAAAGTTATTGATTACGAACCAAACGGTCTTCACAATATTACAACCGAAAGTCCCAGTCATTTTAAGAGATTAAATAGTCTAAAAAGGATTGAACTTTCATATAATTTTATGGAAAATGGAATTAAAGAAGCTGAAGACCAGGACTTAATTATTTTAAGTGATAATGATGAGATTCCTAATTTAAATTCTTCAGTATTTAAAAATTCTAAAAAAAATCTAATAGTTTTTAAACAATTATTTTTTTATTATAAATTTAATCTTTTATATGAATCT
>CACFBW010000028.1 GCA_902564565.1 uncultured Pelagibacteraceae bacterium
TTAATTTCTTGAGCTCTATCTAATAATTTTTCCAAATTTCCATAATGATTAATCAACTCAGCAGCTGTTTTTACTCCTATTCCTGGTACCCCTGGCACATTATCACTGCTATCTCCCGCTAGAGATTGAACGTCAATAACTTTACTTGCATCTACGCCGAATTTATCCAAAACATCTTTGTCACTAATGAACTTATTTTTCATAGGATCAAAAATTCGAACATCTTTTTTATAAAGTTGCATTAAATCTTTATCGGATGAAACAATAGTAACCTTTGCACCTTTGCTTAAAATCTGCTCTGTATATGTTGCAATCAAATCATCGGCCTCATAATTTATCAATTCAATACTTGGCAAGTTAAATGCTACTACAGATTTTCTTATATACTCAAATTGAGGTACTAAATCTTCTGGTGCTTCAGCTCTATTTCCTTTGTAATCTGAATAAATTTCATTTCTGAAATTTTTGCTAGCGGAATCAAAAATTACCGCAAAGTGTGTGGGTTTTTGTAAATTATCCTTAGAGTTTGAATCTTCTATTAATTTATATAACATGTTACAAAAACCGCTTACTGCCCCTACAGGAAGTCCATCACTCTTCCTTGTAAGTGGCGGAAGTGCGTAATATGCTCTAAAAATATAACCTGAGCCATCAATTAAATAAAAATGATCGCTTTTTTTTATTTTATCCATTTATATAATATTATCTTAAATGTAATGAATGTTGTATGTGTATAAGTATCAATGAATAAAAAAAGTGTACTTTCTATTAAAAACTTAAATAAAATTTATTCTAAAAATTCTTTTAAAAGCTCAAATAATGTACACGCTTTAAAAAATTTAAACTTAGACGTGAAAGAAGGCGAAATTTTTGGATTATTAGGGCCTAATGGAGCTGGAAAAACTACTTTTATAAATATTTTATCAGGCATAACTACTAAAACATCAGGCGAAGTAAATGTTTGGGGTTTTGATCTAGACGATAACCCAAGACAAGTTAGAGCTTCTATAGGAATAGTGCCTCAAGAAGTTAATTTAGATCCATTTTTTAGTCCTCGAAAGCTTCTTGAACTTCAAGCTGGAATGTACGGAGTAAAAAAAAAAGACAGAATAACAGATGCTGTTCTTAAGCTTGTTTCTTTAGAAAAAGAAAGTAATAGCTACGCTAGGAGTTTATCAGGAGGAATGAAAAGAAGATTATTGGTGGCCAAAGCTTTAGTCCACCAGCCTCCAATTCTTTTTCTAGATGAGCCAACTGCTGGTGTAGATGTTGAGCTTAGAAAAAATCTTTGGGATAATGTCAAAATGCTAAATAAACTAGGTGTTACAATCATCTTAACAACTCATTATCTTGAAGAAGCTGAAAAAATGTGTAATCGAATAGGAATTGTAAATAATGGATCTTTGGTAGCTTTAGATAGTACTCAAAATCTATTAAATAGAATTCAAACTAAAAAAGTAGTATTTAAAATCAATTCTCCAATAAATTTAAAAAATGATTCTCTTAAATCACTCAAAATAATATATAATAATAAAGATGAAGTTTGTGTGTCTTATGAAAAAAATACGCTAACCATGAATGAATTAATTGAGATATTTAATAAAGAAAAAATCAAAATAATAGATATTTCTAGTTATGATGCAGATTTAGAAGATGTGTTTATTAATATAACAAAAAGCTAGATTAATTATTATTAAAATAGTAAAATAAGTGATGGAATATGTTAAAGTTTTACCAAATCAAAAAATTATTAAATATTTATTAACAATTTTTTTAGGATCATTGCTTCTTACAATTTCCTCAAAAATTAGAATTCCCTTTTACCCGGTTCCTATGACAATGCAAACTTTTGTTGTGGTTCTATTAGGTATAACTTTTGGATGGAAAATCGGTTTAGCTACAATTTCTTTATATTTATTCGAAGGTATAATTGGTTTGCCAGTATTTGCTGGAACACCTGAAAAAGGTGTGGGGCTAGCTTATTTTATGGGTCCAACGATGGGATATTTAATTGGATTTTTATTTGCAACTTTTATTGCGGGTTATTTAAATTTAAATAAAAATATGTTTATTGTTTTTTTAAAATTAATTTTATCAGTTTCAACAATTTATATTTTTGGAATTTTATGGCTAGGAAATTTAATAGGCTGGGATAAACCTGTACTTGAGCTTGGTCTAATACCATTTTTATTAGCTGAATTATTTAAGATTTCTTTATTAACAATTTTAACAAAAAAACTAATTAAACTTAGAAAATTTATTTAGGTGATCTTTTAGATAATATTCTTTGAAGAGTTCGACGGTGCATTTTCAAACGTCTTGCAGTTTCTGATACATTTCTGTTGCATAGTTCAAAAACCCTATGAATATGTTCCCATTTAACTCTATCTGCTGACATTGGGTTTTCAGGTGGTTGTGGTTTTTTATCTGGATCTGCTAAAAGCGCTTTCTCAACATCTTCAGCATCAGCAGGCTTAGCTAAATAGTCAATAGCACCTTCTTTAATTGCGGCTACGGCTGTTGGAATATTTCCATATCCAGTAAGCATTACAATTCTGCTATTTATTTTTAAATTTTGAATTTCTTTTACAACCTCTAGTCCATTTCCATCACCAAGCCTAAGATCAACAACTGCAAAAGCTGGTTTTTGCGCTCTAACAGTATTTATAGCACTTTTTACACTCTCAGCTTGAGAAACAATAAATCCTTTTTTTTCCATGGCTCTAGAAAGCCTTTCTCTAAAAGGATTATCATCATCTACGATTAACAAAGATTTATCATCAAATAAGCCCAGTTTATCTACTATATTTACCATTTCAGTCATACCCTTTATATGGTTGTTGATTACTAAGATTCAATACTTATTATTTAATTTACATTAAACAAGTATTGGTTTAATTGTTCGCAAATATAAAGTTTTTTAGAGATTCTAAAATACTTTTTTTATTAAATTTTTTTTGGGGGCATATGAGATGCAAAAATTTAAGAGCGTTGACGAACTTGTAAGTCAACTAAAACCTGTTGGGCCTGTTTATTGTATCAGAAAAAATTCGATACAAGTTGCGGCAAAAACTTTTAAAAATAAATTTGCTGGAAAGATTTTATACGCGGTAAAAACAAATCCACACCCAGAAGTATTAAAAACAATTTTACAAAGTGGTATCGATAATTTTGATGTTGCTTCAATAAAAGAAATTAAGGATATAAGTAAAATTAACCCTAAGGCGAAATGCTCATTTATGCATACTGTAAAAAGTAGAGAGAGCATAAAAGAGGCATATTTTAAATACAATGTCAAAGCATATTCATTGGACACAAAAGATGAATTAATAAAAATTATTGAGTCAACTAATCATGCTAAAGATTTAGAGTTATTTGTAAGAATTTCAGTCTCTAATGAACATGCTGAAATAGATTTATCAAAAAAGTTTGGCGCTTTAAATTCTGAAGCACTTGGTTTATATAGATTAACAAAACAATATTCAAAAAAAATCGGTTTAAGCTTTCATGTGGGGTCGCAATGTATGCATCCAATTTCATATACAAAAGGAATTGAAGAAATTGGATACATAATTAAAAAAACAAAAATTCTTCCTGATTATATAAATATTGGCGGAGGCTTCCCTACTATCTACCCCGATCTTGTGCCACAGTCTTTAGATAGTTACTTTAAAGAAATCAATAAAAGCTTACAAAATTTAAAATTAGAAAAACTTCCTGAAATTATTTGTGAACCAGGTAGAGCAATTGTTGCTGAAAGTGGCTCAACAATTGTAAGGGTTAATCTAAGAAAAAAACAAAAACTTTATATTAATGATGGTACGTATGGAACACTTTTTGATGCTGGTGTTCCTAATATTGTTTATCCTTCCCGTTTAATTACTAATGGCAGAATTGTCTCAAAAAAACTAACATCATTTGATTTTTATGGACCAACATGTGACAGCATGGATTATATGAAAGGACCATTTATCCTTCCCAACAATATTAAAGAAAATGATTATATTGAATTAGGACAACTAGGTGCTTACGGCATAACCTTTAGAACTCAATTTAATGGTTTTTATTCAGATGAAATTTTTGAAGTTGAAGATAAACCAATAATGACCATGTATGACAAAGAAGCTTATAAAGCATTTCTTGTTGCTTAATGCCTCACAAAAAAAATATTGGACATAACAGCAAAAAAGACTTCCTAAAAAAACCTGTTGAACATATAGACATAACTTCATTTGATTCTAGAAAAATTATTTCTTCAATGGAAAAAATGTCTTTCGTTTCACGAGAAACTGCAAATGCTGCAAATATCTATAATGAAATGATAAAAGACAAAAATTGTACAATTTTTTTAACCCTTGCAGGATCTACTTCGGCAGCTGGCTGTATGAATATTTATAAAGATTTAGTTAAATATAACATGGTTGACGCAATTGTAGCTACAGGAGCATCAATAATAGACATGGATTTCTTTGAAGCCTTAGGTTTTAAACATTATCAAGGTTCACAATTCCAAGATGACTCGGAATTAAGAAAAAACTACATAGATAGAATTTATGATACTTACATCGATGAAGATGAGTTACAAATGTGTGATAAAAAAATCTGTGAAATTGCTAACAATTTAGAACCGAAAAGTTATACGTCAAGAGAATTTATTAAAGAAATTGGAAAATTCCTAAAAAAAAACTCAAAGAAGAAAGATTCATTAATTGAAGTAGCTTATAATAATAATGTTCCTATATTTTGTCCCGCTTTCACTGACTCTAGTGCAGGGTTTGGTCTTGTTATGCATCAAGAAAAAAACCCTAAAAAACATATAACCATTGATTCAATTAGAGAGTTCAGAGAATTAACTGAAATTAAAATCAAGTCAAAAGGATCTGGTCTATTTATGATTGGTGGTGGAGTACCAAAAAATTTCATTCAAGATACAGTGATATGTGCTGAACTTTTAGGTAAAGAAGTAGATATGCACAAATATGCCATTCAAATTACAGTAGCAGACTCAAGAGATGGCGCATGCAGCAGCTCCACATTAAAAGAAGCCAGTTCATGGGGAAAAGTGGATGTAACTAAAGAACAAATGGTTTTTGCTGAAGCAACCACAGTTTTACCTTTAATTGCTAGTGACGCATATCATAAGGGTTATTGGAAAAACAGAACTAGAAAAAATTTTTCAAAAATATTTGGGTAAAATTGAAATATCTATCTAATAAAAATGGTTTTTTAGGAATTGATAATAAATTCAATTTTAAAGAAAAAGTAGTAGTTGTTCCTTTTGGTTTGGAAAAAACTGTCAGTTATGGCCAAGGTACGAAAAATGGACCAAAAGAAATAATTAAAGCATCTCATCAAGTTGAATTGTATGACGAGGAGTTAAATTGTGAACCGTACAAAAAAATAGGAATTAAAACTTTAAAACCTTTTAAAATTGATAAAAATATAAAAAAAGCATTAAAAAAAATATCAGATATAAATAAAGAAATTCTTAACAAAAAACTTTTTCCTTTAACCCTTGGAGGTGAACATTCTATTACTCCTGGATGCATTGGTCCTTTTGTTAAAAAATATAAAAAACTATGTTTATTACATTTTGATGCACATGCTGACCTACGAGAAAGTTATAATGGTGAAAAATTTTCACACGCTTCTGCAATAAAAAGATGCTTAGATTACAAAAACGTGTCAGTAATTTCATTT
>CACFBW010000029.1 GCA_902564565.1 uncultured Pelagibacteraceae bacterium
ATTGATTTTAGAAATTTAGTGAATAAAGTTTTTATTGATTATTATGAAGGGTAAATCATTTTTTTTGGATCAATAATTTTGTCATATTCTTTTTCATTTATTAAACCACTTTTTAAAGTTTCATATTTTAGAGTAGTTTTATTTTTTAATGCACGTTTTGCAATTTTGGCAGCATTATCATAACCAATTCTTGGAGTTAGTGCTGTTACTAACATTAAAGAATTATCTAATAATTCTTTAATTCTATTTTTATCAGCTTTTAGTCCAGATATACAATATTTAGCAAAACTTTTTGTACTATCTGATAAAATTTTTATTGATTGAAGTATGTTATGAATAATTAAAGGTTTAAAAACATTTAATTCAAAATGTCCGTGTGATCCAGCCATAGTAATTCCATTATGATTTCCAATTACTTTAACGCAAACCATAGTAACAGCTTCGCACTGTGTTGGGTTAATTTTACCTGGCATAATTGATGACCCAGGCTCATTCTCTGGTAAAATTAATTCTCCATATCCTGCTCTAGGACCTGAACCCAAGAATCTAATATCGTTAGCTATTTTCATTAGACAAACTGCTGTTGTATTTAAAGTTCCAGAAAAATTAACCAAAGAATCGTGAGCTGCTAAAGCTGCAAATTTATTTTTTGCTGGTTTAAAAGGCAATTTGGTAATTTTTCTTATTTCATTTATAATTTTTTTATCAAAATTTTTTTTTGTATTAATACCAGTTCCAACAGCTGTACCACCTTGGGCTAAGTAATAAATTTCATTTAAAGCATTTTTTATTCTATCAATACTTTTTTCTAATTGAGATTGATATCCTGAAAATTCTTGTCCTAGAGACAATGGAGTAGCATCCTGAAGATGTGTTCTTCCAATTTTTACAATTTTATTAAATTGCCTAACTTTTTTTTTTAGCTGATTGTTTAATAAATTAAGCGAAGGAATTAAACGATCTTTTGTTTGTAATGCTATAGCAATATGCATTGCCGTAGGAAAAACATCGTTAGTAGATTGTGATCTATTAACATGATCATTAGGGTGTACAGGTTTTTTGGTACCTTTTTTTCCTCCTAATATTTCAATTGCTCTATTTGCAATTACCTCATTAACATTCATGTTCGTTTGAGTTCCAGACCCTGTTTGCCAAACTTTCAAAGGAAAATTATCTTCCATTTTTCCTTGTATTATTTCGTTAGAAGCCTTTACAATTGCTCCAGAAACTTTTTTATCAATATCTTTATTCTTATAGTTAACAATTGCCGCAGCTTTTTTTATAATTGCAATTGATTTTATTAAAACTGGTCTAACTAAAAAATCACCAATATCAAAGTACTTTTTTGATCTTTGTGTTGATGCACCCCAATATTTATCTGAGGGAACGCTTATTTTTCCTAGACTGTCAAATTCTTTTCTGAATTTCATATTTTGTTTGAATACAACCTATTAAATCTTATACATTAATTTTTTTAAAAATCATACAGGAGCATTATGACAAATTTTGAAAAAGTGGGCCAGTTTATGACAACATTTGGCCAAGAAGTAAAAACTAAGCCAGGTTTAAGTTCTGAAAAAATTAACAAATTAAGAATTAATTTGATAAATGAAGAGCTAGAAGAATTTAAAGAAGCGGTAAAAAATAATGATTTAAAAGAAGCAATTGATGCATTAACTGATATTTTATATGTTACTTATGGTGCTGGCCACGCTTTCGGTGTAAATCTTGATGAATGTTTTGATGAAGTGCAGAAATCTAATATGAGCAAATTAGGAAAAGATGGGAAGCCGATTTATAATGAGGCTGGAAAAGTTATGAAGGGACCCAGCTATTTTAAACCTGATTTTTCGAAATTCATAAAATAAAATTAAAAGTAATATTTTTTACGATAAGATTAGAAAGGGGCGTTCTGTTGCCCGGCATTAGATTAGAAATTAGCATAATTGCTCACTTATTAAAACTACTTCGTTGAAAACTTCGTTGAGAAGTCTCCTTTTTTTGTCCAAGGTTTGCCTTTAGACTTCGTAGTTTAGAATAAAAATATATTTGTGTTATAATAAGAAAAGATTTTTGATTCCAAGAGCGTTCCTGGAACTGTTATATTCAAAAACACTTAAATTAAACTTAAGAGCAGTATTTATTGCTCCAAATACAATTCAACAACAGGAGGTCCCATGGGTATGTTTAGTAATAGCACGAAAGAAACCAAAGAATTTGAAAGTATCATTTTAGATATTGAAAAGGAAAGAGACACAATAAGTTGGTGTGATACAACCATACAAAGTTGCCTATGGAACCTTGAGGATCCAAAGATTGAACGATGGGTTATAGATTGGTGCGTTAGAGATTTAAGAGAAAATTTAAATAAAAAAGAAGAGGCAAACGCCAAACTTCAATATTTAAAATATACAAAACTTAGACAACAAATGTTTATGCTACATATGACAACCAACCCAGATAAATTTCTAGATGACCTAGATGCATTAAAAAAACAAAAAGGAATTAATAATCTATGGAAGGAAGAACAATACAAAGAGTGGAGAGAAGATGTAAAAAAACATCCAGAAAAGGTAGGCAAACTTCATATTACAGAAGACTCGTTCACATTTGAATTTAATGATAAAAATAAGCAATGAAATTTACTAAAGACGAATACATTTTAAGAAATTTTTCTAAAATTCAACATAAAAAATGGGAACTATACATTATAACCAGAATTATACATTTTCTTAACGATCCCGAAATCGAATTTGTGTGTCAGCAATTTATAAAAACTAAAAGAGGCAAAAGATATCTGGCAGATTTATGCTTTCCCTCGTTGAAATTATATTATGAAATTGACGAAGCACATCACAAGTCATATCAAAATAAAACAAAAGATGAAGATAGACAAAAAGAGATTATTGATGCAACGGACTTTGAGGAACATAGAATAAAAGTATTTGATAAAAATATTAGAGAAATTGACAGTAAGGTTGATGAATTTGTTGATATTATTAAAAAAAGAAAAAAACAATTCGTATCAAAAGGTAATTTTACTGCGTGGAATTATGAGAAAAAATTTAGTCCAACGCCTCACTCAAAAAGAGGGTATATAGATGTAAAGGATAATGTTGTTTTTTCAAACCATCGGGATGCGCTAAGATGTTTTGGATATAAAGGCGGACATTATCAACAAGCAGTTTGGAAAATTAAGGGTACTAGTAAAGAAGTTTGGTTTCCGAAACTGTATAAAAATAATACTTGGAACAACTCTTTGAGTGATGATTTCACAAAAATCATTATGAAAAAAAATGATAATTCTAAAATAGGATATACAAGAAAATATGAGTGGATTGTTTTTGCTCATTATAAAGATTTACTTGGTCAAATTGTTTATAAATTCCTAGGGGAATTTCATACATTATTTGAAGAAACGAAAGATAATCAACTTGTGCTTATTAGAAAAAAAACAAGAATTTATTTTAAAGATTTAAATTAGAGAAGGGGCGTTCTGTTGCCAGGTGCCCCGGACCCCGTAACTTAATTAAAAAATTAATTAAGCCGCAAGTGCAAATTTATTATTTGCATTTGTATATTAGCCCGTTACGGCGGAACAATACCGAACGAAAGAAAGACTTTTAGACATCCGTCGATTCTGATTCACCCCCTTCAAATTTTTTGGTGGAGGTGGTGGGTACTGCCCCCACGTCCGCAATGTTTATTGCGAAATTCGTTTATCGTCATAGCCAAAAGGCAAATATTTAATAATACTTTTTATGCTGATTGTAAAACCATAAATCTATTCTTCTAAAATGCTTTATTTATCAATACTTGAATGAAAATAAGAAAGGAAGTAAAACCAAAAGAACTTAGTAAAGCTGTATAGGTAATTATATTAACAATGTTTTATGATACTGAATTAATAAATTATTATAAGAATAATTTAGATAAAAGATTATTTTTCTTAAATAAAAATTATTACTTATATTTTCTTATAGCGAACAAAATAAATAAACAAATATCTGAAAATTCGAATATTTTATTTGTAGGTGCGGGACATATTAAGCTTATTGATTTTTTAAAATGTCAAAAGATTTATGTGAATGAAATTACAAGTAATTTTTATAAAAACTATGAAGGAAATAAAAATATATTTATAGCTGATGACTTATTAGAGAAGTTTAATTTTGATGATAAAAAGATAGATTTTATTATATTATCTAACTTAGAATACATTAGTGATCCATTAAATTATTTAAAAAAATTAAATGAAAAAATTAATAAAAATACTAAAATTTTTATTATATCGCACAATATCTTCTGGAATCCTCTAATCAAAATATTAACAAATTTAAATATCTTA
>CACFBW010000030.1 GCA_902564565.1 uncultured Pelagibacteraceae bacterium
GTGTTGTTCTAATTGATCTTTATCTTTAATACTTTTTATTTTTTCATCTTTCTTAATATTTACTATGATACCGGAAGTGTTTCCGTCTTCGCTAATTACAAAATTTCTAAATACAGGACTATTTAAAATTTCATTAAAACCTCTTTCTTTATCAACACCTTCATCTTTTAATGTTACAAAGTTTTTTAGTCTTTCTGCAAGTGGTGCCTCAGAATTATTTAAAAGTGGAATATCTAATAACGTTATAACATTATGAACCCAATCAAGACTTTGAATTTTGTATTTTAAACTTAGGAGATTATTAATGGAACTTTCTGAAATCATTCCATCTTTAGGCGTGTAAGTTAAAACTAAAAAGTCCTTAGATCCATATCTTTCTGTAATTTCTCTTAAATATTTTAGATCAGGATCCCCTTCAATCAGCAAAGTATCAGATGAGGCATCAAGTCTAAAATCTTTTGAAAAATAACCAAACCCTAGCAATGCAATAATTAGAAGGATAAGAATTAGTCTTGGTTTTTCGATAATATTTTTCTGATATAGTTTTGCAATCATTAACAATACTATATATTTGATATTAGCTAGTTTGAGTATCTTTAAATTTAGTAAACATTGCTTCAAATTCTAGCATTATATTTCCTGTCGGTCCGTGCCTTTGTTTTCCAATAATAATTTCTGCAAGATTTGATACTTCATTCATTTTTGCTTGCCACTCTGCATGTTCTACAGTTGCTGGTCTTGGCTCTTGTTTTTCTAAATAATATGATTCTCTATAAACAAACATAACTACATCAGCATCTTGTTCAATTGAACCAGATTCTCTTAGGTCTGATAATTGAGGTTTTTTCTGATCTCTTTGTTCAACGGCTCTTGAAAGTTGTGATAATGCTAAAACAGGAACAGATAGTTCTTTTGCTATAGCTTTTAATCCCTGAGTGATTTCTGATATCTCTTGCACTCTTCCATCTTTGTTATTAATTGTGGCTCTCATCAATTGAATATAATCAACTACAATCATTTCTAATCCATGTAGCCTTTTAATTCTTCTTGCCCTATTGCTTAGTGCAGCAATACTGATTGCAGGCGTTTCATCAATAAACAGTGGAAGTTCAGTGATAGTTTTTGATGTTTCAATAAATTTATCAAATTCTTCATCAGATATTTTTCCCCTTCTTATGTTATGAGATGTAATTCTAGACTGTTCAGCTAAAATTCTAGTAGACAGTTGCTCAGAAGACATTTCTAAAGAGAAGAAAGCGATCGAAGATTTTTTATTTTCATCTTGTAATTTTTTTGCTGCATTAAAAGCTATATTGGTGGCCAAAGCCGTTTTTCCCATGGAAGGTCTACCAGCTATTATAATTAAGTCAGACTGATGTAAACCACCAAGCCTATCATCTATATCTCTTAAACCTGTTGGGACTCCAACAATTCCCTCGTCATTTTTATAAGCATTGGAAGCCATTTCTATTGTTAACTTCATTGCTTCATCAAATTTTATAAGAGAAGAACTAAAAGATCCTTTTTCGGCTAAATCGAATAATAATTTTTCGGAATTTTCTATAATTTTTTGTCCTGAAATATTTAAATCATTAATTTTAGCGGTATCAATTGTATTTTCAGATATTTTTATTAATTCTCTTCTTACATACATATCATAAATAATTTTTGAATATTCAATCGCCTGCCTTGAAGATGAAGAGAATTTAGTAATTTTTACAAGATATTCAGGAATATCAATTACATCTTTTTCATTTTCAAAATGATTTTTTAATGTTATTGGATTTGCAAGCATGCCTTTGTAAATAAGGTTTTCAATAGTATTAAAAATTCTTTGGTGAAGAGGATCATAAAAGTTTGCACTAGTTATTAAAGTACTGATATCGTCAAAAATTTCATTTTGTAGCAATATTGATCCTAATACAGATTGCTCCGCTTCAATATTATTGGGCATTTCTTCAAAATTATTTTTAACCAGACTTAAATTTTTATTCATTTGAATTTTTTACAATAAAAATAAATTTAAAAAAACGTTTAAAAAATATTGGGGAAAAGATTGTATAATTATAGTTATTGAACTGTTTCTTCAGCAATAACTTCAATGTCTATTACAGCTTGTATTTCAGAATGCAAGTCAATTTTTACTTTAAAATTTCCTAAAGATTTTATTTCTTTTGTAAGTTGAATCATAGAAGGTTTAATTTCTAGTTTTTCTTTTTCAAAGATTATTTTTGAAATTTCTGTTGGTTTGACTGAACCATACAATTCTTTATTTTCTGTGCTTAATTTTTTTATAACAAACTTTTTTTTATTAATTTTTTCTAATATTTTTTTAGCTTCTTTCATTTTTTCTTGATCTTTTTTTCCTAATTGAGTTTTAATTTTTTCAACTTCTTGAATATTTTCTTTAGAAGCATATAGAGCTTTTTTATTTGCAATTAAATAATTTCTAGCAAAACCTCTTTTTACATTTATTACATCGCCGATTGAGCCAATCTTTCTCAAATTTTCAAGTAGTATAACTTTCATTAAATTAATGCTAGATTTCTAGCTCTCTTTATAGATAGTGAGAGCTCTCTTTGTTTTTTTTGACTTACATTTGTGATTCTTGAAGGAAGTATTTTACCATTTTCAGACGTATATTTTTTTAAAAGCTTTATATTTTTATAATCAACTGTTGGAGCACCTTTTATTGATAAAGGACATGATTTTTTAAATCTGTATTTATTAGGTTGAAAAATACTTAGCTTAGCAAAGTTGCTTTGTTTGTTTTTATTTCCAGCAGATCTTTTTTTTTTCAACATAATTCTATTTTAATTTTTATTTTCGGTTTCTTCTTTAATTTTTTCTTTTGTGTCAAAATAATTTGTATCAAGATCAAATTTTTTAACTTTAACAGTTAAATATTTAAGTAGGTTTTTGTCTATTCTTTCATTTTTTTCTAATTCACTAATAATT
>CACFBW010000031.1 GCA_902564565.1 uncultured Pelagibacteraceae bacterium
AATAAAAAATTTTCATACAAATCATCAACGTTATGTCCTAATAATAAAAATTTAATTTTCGATTTTTTGCATTCATTTATTAATAATGCATATCTTTTTTTTCTAGCAATAGATTGAATATTGGATTTCGGTTTCTTTCCTTTCCAAGTTAAAATTTTGCAATTTATCTTGAACTTTTTAAGAACTTGTAAAACTTGTTTTGCCTCCCTCGTTGACTCTTTTCTGAGTTGATGATCAACCAAATAGTATTGGATTTTTGTATTATAAATTATTGAAAAACACTTACAAAAGTAAGCTAACGCAAGACTATCTGGTCCTCCTGAAATAGCTGCTGCATAAGTATTTTTTACATCTATTGTTTTTTTAAACTCTTTGAAAATTTTTAAAAAATCTTTATTTTTTAGATGTTTAAGAATTAAATTATGACTTATCTTTTTTACACTCAAACTTTTTTTCTTCATATTTTGCTTTTTGAAGAACAGACTGTTTTGCTTTTGGGTATTGTTTTTGAACACCAGTGATCATTAAACAACCTTGATCTTTTTCTCCTATCTGAACCAATGATACACCAAGTTTTAATAAATTTATAGGACCCTTCGCACTTTTAGGATATTTTTGATAGCCTTCTAAGTAAGCAGAAGCTGCATCAGTATATAGTTGTCTAATTCTAAAAGTTTCAGCATACCAATATTGAGCATTTCCTGCTAATTCATGTTCAGGATTTATATCAACAAATTCTTTAAATGCACGTTCGGCAGTATTGTAATCGCCAACTTTTAAAAAACTAGTTGCAAACTCATATTGTTTTTCTGGAACTTCATCTGGTAATAATTTTTCTTCTGAACGGAACTCTTCGGTAACTATTGTTCCAGTTGTTTCTATTGATTGAGTTTGTTGTTTTGATAAATTTGTTTCGGTATCTTTATAGGAAATCGAACCTAAATCTTGTGGTTGTGAAGAGCCTGGCAAAACTTTATTTTCATCATCAGATGGCAGTGCGGCTGTTGTTTTTTCATCGTTTTGTGTTGTTGATATAATTGAATTATTTTCTAACTGTTGAAATCTAATCTGATTGTCTGCTTGAACTTTTGATAGTCTATTTGATAGTTTGTCTAATTTGAAATTTATCTCTTCAAATTTATTTGTTAATGCTTGGAATTGTTTTTCAATTTCTGATAATTTTAATAAATGTCTTGTGAGAACGTCTTCTGAATTTTGGTCAAAAGAACTATTTGATAAAGGTTTGCTATCTTCTGTATAAACTGCTTTTTCTAAAGTTTTTATATCTTTTTGAATTGATTTTAAAATTGTTGTTATTTCCCCATTTTCAGTATTGGTTTCAGTTTCAGCATTAACTGTATCATTGAAAAAAAATAAAATTAAAAAAAAACCAATCAATATAAATTTTATAATCTTTAACATTAAATTTATTAGTAATTATAATGATGGCAAAAAAAAGACCCTGGTAATTTAATAACAGGGTCTTTTTTAAAACTTTTTTAGTTAGCTTTTACTGTAACTGATCTTCTATTTTTTGACCATGAAAGTGGATTTGAACCTGAGTCTACAGGTCTCTCTTTTCCATAACTAATCACTGAAATTCTATCTGCAGAAATTCCATACGTCATTAAGTAATCTTTTGCAGCATTTGCTCTTCTTTCTCCCAATGCTAAGTTATACTCTCTTGTTCCTCTTTCGTCAGCATGACCTTCTAAAACTATATTTATTTTTGAATTTTTTCTTAACCAAGCTGCTTGCTTTCTTAAAGTCTCTCTTGACTTAGTTGTTAAGATAGATTCGTTAGTTGCAAAGAAAACCCTATCTGGTACTCCCGAAGCTAAATATTCAACAGTGTCTGTTCCTGTATAAACGTCACCTTGCATCTGCCCCGTGCTTACTTTTTTTGCGCAAGCTGATAATGCTAAGCATGCAAGAACTACTAAAAGTCCATTTTTAAAAATTTTGTTTAGATTCATTACTACTCCTTAAAATTGAATATTATGACTTTTTCACACCTAATTAGATCTTTCAAGCCTAAAAATCAACTATTTAATATTAATTACTTAATAAAGACGACCAAGATGGGTCAGAAGCATCGGTTTCTGTCTCCACCAGCCTCTCATTATAACCAGTTAAATCTATTGACCATAATTTTGCAGAAAAACCCTCTCCTTTTTCATCAGTTTTTGTTTCTCTATAAAATATTAAAACCCTTCCATTTGGAGACCAAGAAGGTGCTTCTTGGTAAAAATTTTCAGTCAATAATCTTTCTCCTTTCCCATTAGTTCTCATTACCCCAATATAAAATTTGCCTTTATGTAGTTTTGTGAAAGCTATTAAATCACCTCTTGGAGACCAAACAGGTGTTCCGTATAAGCCTTTACCAAAAGATATTCTTTTAACATTTGATCCATCACTTCTCATAATATAAATTTGTTGATAACCACTTCTATCAGAGTTGAAACAAATATATTTACCATCCGGTGAATATGAAGGCGAAGTATCTATTGATGAATGATTAGTAATTCGTTCAACAATTCGATTTTCAAGATCCATAGTATAAATATCAGAATTACCATCTTTAGCAAAACTCATTATTATTTTTTTACCATCTGGAGAAAATCTTGGAGCAAATGTCATTC
>CACFBW010000032.1 GCA_902564565.1 uncultured Pelagibacteraceae bacterium
GCCAATAAGCAGTTGTTTTTTTTCTGTTACAATTATGACTGGACTGCTTGGACTGTTAAATTGGAAAGTAACCGTAATATCATCCAACTTTATTGCTTTAATGTTAATTCTTACAATGGCAATGAACATTCATATGAGCACTCGATTTCTACAACTAAAAAAAAACAATCCCGAAATGCAAAATTTAGAAATAATTTTAATGGCAACATCAAAAATGTTTTGGCCAATTCTTTATACTGTGCTTACTACAATTTGCGCATTTCTATCTTTAATTTTTAGTGAAATTAAACCCATTATAGATTTTGGTTGGATGATGACTTTGGGTTTATTAACTTCTTTTATTGTTACATTTACTTTGTTACCTACTTTACTTAATTTTTTATCTTCTGAAAAAACAAATATTAAAGAACAAAATAAATCTAAGATTACTGAACTTTTCAGTAAAGTTTCTATAAATAATAATAAAATTATTTTCTCAATAACTGGCTTAGTAATAATTCTAAGTGTTGTTGGGATTTCTCGTTTAGAAGTGGAAAACAGTTTTATAAATTATTTCAACAAAAAAACTGAAATATACAATGGTATGAAACTTATCGATGAAAAATTAGGAGGCACAACGCCTTTGGAAATAATTATAAAATTTCCAGTTCAAGAAAAAAATGAAACTAGCAGTGAAGATGAAGAGTTTGAAGACTGGGAAGATGAAGACAGCCAAAATAATGAAAAATATTGGTTTACAAAAGACAAAATTGATAAAATAGAAAAAGTTCATAATTATCTTGATGGCTTACCGGCAATTGGTAAAGTTTTATCTTTTTCATCAATTCTTAAAGTTGCAGAACAATTAAATAACAATAAACCTTTAGGAACGCTAGAAATGGGGGTTTTATATTCTAAAATTCCCGAAACTATTAAAAAAGAAATAGTCGATCCATACATTTCAATTAAAGATAACGAAGCAAGAATTAATTTAAGAATTAAAGATTCCCAAGAAAATTTAAGAAGAAACGACTTAATAAATAAAATTAATTACGATTTAGAAAATAAATTAGGTTTAAAGAAAGATGAGTTTAAATTAGCTGGTGTTTTAATTTTATTTAATAATCTTTTGCAAAGCTTATTTAAATCACAAATATTAACTTTAGGGTTCGTAATGATCGGTATCTTTGGTATGTTTATGATACTTTTTAAAAATTTAAAATTATCTTTAATTGGTGTTGTGCCAAATTTTATTGCTGCTTTCTTTATTTTAGGAATAATTGGACTGATTGGAATACCTCTTGATATGATGACAATAACAATTGCTGCCATCACAATCGGAATAGCTGTCGATAATAGTATTCATTATATTTATAGATTTAAAGAAGAATTTAGTCAGAATAATAACTATAATGAAACATTAAAGTTATGTCACTCTACTGTTGGGGTTGCAATACTTAACACCTCGATCACTATCGTTTTTGGATTTTCTATTTTAGTCTTTTCAAATTTCATACCAACAATTTATTTTGGAGTGTTTACAGGAATAGCAATGTTGTTAGCAATGATATCTGTTTTAACTTTATTGCCATCATTAATATTATTGTTTAAGCCATTTGGAGAAATGCAGAACTAATGCTTGATAGTCTATTAGATTTTTATAAATCAATTTCTGGTTTCGATTTAATTTATCTGCTTATTACCATTTGGTCTTTAATTAGGTGCTCTTCAAAAGGTTTTGTACTAAGTATTTTATCAGCTTCCAAATGGTTATTGGCTTATGTTGTTACCTTGATTCTTTTTCCTAAAATCAAACCTCACGTAAAGGATGTAATTGATAATCAGTATATACTCGACTTGGTTTTAGGAATTGGGCTATTTATTGTAGTTATATTTGTAATATTAATTATAAACAAAAGTATATCTAAAACTGTTAAATACTCAGGTATTGGTAAAGTAGATACTGTTTTCGGCTTTTTCTTTGGTTTTGTACGGGCGTACATTTTTTGTGTTTGTGTTTTTGCAACCGTAAATATCTTCTATAATTATAAAAATTGGCCATTAAATATTTCTAAATCCTTTACCTTTTCATATGTTCAAAAAGGTAGTAACTATCTAGTAAAAGAATTTCCTAATGAAAAAGAATACAAAGATGCAAAAAATAAAGTTCAAGAACTTTAACCCAAAACTTAAAGAAGAATGTGGAGTTTTTGGTGTGAGCAACATAGTTGACGCTTCTGCTCTAACAGCGTTAGGCTTACATGCTTTGCAGCACAGAGGGCAAGAGGCTTGTGGAATTGTTTCATTTGATGGTAA
>CACFBW010000033.1 GCA_902564565.1 uncultured Pelagibacteraceae bacterium
AATATTAGAGGTTATGGTTTGATGGCAGGTGTTGACATGAAAATGGATCAGAAACCTGGAAAAGCTGGTTTTAGTTGTTACAAACATTGTTATGAAGCTGGTATTAATTTTAAAGCAACAGGTGACTGTTTAATTATAGCTCCAATGTTTATTTCAGAAAAAAAACATATAGATGAAATAATAGAAAAACTTAGAACAGGTATTAATAATTACGCAAAAAATAAAAAAAATTAATTTTCAATTATGAAAATTGGCGTTCCTAAAGAAATAAAATCACAAGAGCATAGAATTGGCCTAACACCTGATAGTGTTAAGACTTTAACTTCAAATGGAAATGAAGTTTTAATTGAAAATAACGGTGGTTTCGAAGCAGGATTTGATAATAATCAATATGAAAAAGCTGGTGCGAAAATAGTTGATAAAGCAGAAGATATTTTTAATGATTCAGAAATCATTGTTAAAGTAAAAGAACCTTTGTCAAATGAAGTTAAAATGATTAGAGAAAATCAAATTGTTTTTACTTATCTTCATTTAGCTGCTGCTAAAGAACTAACTCAAGGTTTAATAAATTCAAAAAGTGTCTGTATAGCATATGAAACTGTTACAGATAATAATGGAAGACTTCCTTTGTTAGCTCCAATGAGTGCCGTTGCAGGAAGAATGTCGGTTCAAGCAGGAGCACATTGTTTGGAAAAAAATCAAAAAGGAAGAGGTTTATTATTAGGCGGTGCGCCAGGTGTTCAACCAGGTAATGTTGTTATATTAGGCGGTGGAGTTGTTGGAGAGAATGCTGCAATTATAGCTACAGGTTTAAAAGCAAACGTATACATTGTTGATAAGTCTGAATCAAGACTAAAACAATTAACAGAAATTTTTGGTGATAAAATTATTCCACAACATAGTGATAAAATTGATTTAGAAAAATTAATTTCAGAATGTGATTTATTGGTTGGAGGTGTTTTAATTCCAGGTGCAGAAGCACCAAAATTAGTAACAAAAAAAATGCTAAAGAAAATGAAACGTGGCTCAGTGATAGTTGATGTTGCAATTGATCAAGGCGGGTGTGTTGAAACTAGCAAACCAACAACTCATGCTGAACCAACTTATATAGTAGATGATATAGTACATTACTGTGTCGCTAATATGCCTGGTGGAGTTCCAAGAACTTCAACATTAGCACTTAACAAAGCAACACTGCCTTTTTTATCTAAGCTCGCAAAAGATGGTTATAAAAAAGCACTTAATGAAGATCCAAATTTTTTAGCAGGGTTAAATGTTCACAAAGGAAACATAACATATAAGGCAGTTGCTGATACTTTTGGTCATAAATTTCTATCTCCAAAGGAGGCGATTATATAATGTACAGACCTTTACCAGATGGACTTACTATTAAAAATTCACCTATTGAAGGCTTAGGTTTGTTTACTACTGTTAACATTAAAAAAAACTCATTTATTGGTATAACTCATATTAGAGACGAACAATTTGAAAACAAATATATTAGAACACCACTTGGTGGATTTTATAATCACTCAAACGATCCAACAGTAATGAGAATGGTTTCAGATGTTTTGCCAAAATTAAAATTTGGCGATCCAATAGATCCAAGCATAGCTGGTAAAAAAATAGAAGATGGAAAAACTGATAGAGAAAACATGTATTACAACTTACATGAAAAAATTGATGCAAAATTTATGTTCATTGTAACTGTAAAAGATGTCAAACCAGGTGATGAATTAACAGCAAATTACAATCTTTATACTTATCCAAAAACTGGTGTTGGTTTACAAATGTTGTAAAGAAAATTTCCGATTTAATTAAATTTATGGAAATTATTAATGACAATTCCTGTGCTTGGATAGATTACGATAATAGAAGATCAAAAATAAAAACTTTAAATAACAATATAAAATGTGACTACTTAATTGTTGGCGCTGGCTTTACTGGTTTGTCAGCAGCAAGAAAATTATCTGCAATAGATAAAAATAAAAATATTGTTTTAGTCGATGCTCAAATAGCAGGCGAAGGTGCAAGCAGTAGAAATTCTGGATACTTAGTAGACACTACACTTAATGATGGTTTTACTTCAGACAAAGATTTAAACAATTATAAAAAAAAAGTTCAATTATATGATCTTGGTATAAAAGCTGTAGAAAAATTTAATAAAGAATATCAGGTAGATTGTGATTGGAATGAATGTGGAAAATATTTTGCATCTTCGAGATTAGAAGATGAAAAAAAAGCAAATCATTTTAGTGAATTATTAGCTAAATTGAA
>CACFBW010000034.1 GCA_902564565.1 uncultured Pelagibacteraceae bacterium
TAATTTTTTTTCGACTTTAATCTCATCTAAATTTTCAATATTTGAGTTTTTAATCCAATATAAAAATTTAGTAAGAGCTACACCATCTTCAATATGTGCATTGATCATATTTTTAATTTCAATTTTATTTTTAATTGATTTAAGGTCGTAAATTGGATCAGTTCTTTTTTTAATATAGAATTTTGAATTTATCAGATTTTCATTAAGCACCGAACAAGTTTTACCATCTATGCAAAAATTTTTACCTTTTAAAGAATTTAATATTTCGAAAAACTTGTGATTTTCAAAAAAACTTATTTTTTCTTTTATAAATTTCTTTCTTATATTTTTAAGTTTTTTGATATTTCCAAATAGAATAATTTCTTTTTTCTTTGTTATTATTGCTTGAAAATTAGCTATAGGTGAATTTGGAAGATCTTTTCCTCTAATATTTAACAACCAACAAACATTTTCACCTGAACTTATGAATAAATTATCTATTTTTTTTTTCTCAATAATTTTCTTTAATCTTTTAATTTTACTTTTTATGCTTTCTCCCGCTACTAAACTACTAACCGAATAAACTAAATTGTTTTTATTTACTTTTTCAGTTTTATTTACAAATAAATTTTTATTTATAGGAATAAGATTACATGTATTATTGAAATATACTTTTAAAGTATCCCTTGTAAAAATTTTAGGATCAAATCCAATATTGAAAAATTTATATTTATTTAAGATATTTTTAGGCCATACAAAAGGTATTTCATGAATTGTAAATTTTTTACCAGATTGTTGTTTTGCTTGTATTGTGTATCTACCGTCTACAAACAGATGGTTACTGTTTTTTAAAATTAATATAAACCCTGCCGAACCTGTAAAATTTGCAACTATTTGAAGTTTATTTGTTTTTGAATATTCCGTAAAAAATTCATCATTTTTTGGAACAACGTATCCATCTAAGTTATTTAAATTAATTAAGTTTTTAATTTTATTTATCATTTAATTTTTTTTGATATCTTATCCAACCTGGACTCCTAACTGGTTCATTTATCTCAAGGTCCTGGTTAAAATCGAATTCTACATCATTATTTATTTGATCTTCATCAAAGTAGTTATTTTTTTTTAAATTTTTTTCAGGTAACTCATCCAAAAATCTTGATGCCATACTATCGATCCAGTCACCTTGATAAAATCTATTCATTGAAAATGAGATTATTGCAATTTTCTTTGCTCTTGTAATACCTACATAAGCTAATCGTCTTTCTTCTTCAAGACCATCCTGTCCTTTTTCATCAATAGATTTTTGATGAGGAAACAAACCTTCTTCCCATCCAGGTAAAAAAACAACATCAAATTCTAAACCTTTTGATCCATGCATTGTCATTAAATTTACTTTTTTTCCATCCCATTTTTGATCAATAGAAGTTGCCAAAGAGACATGTTCAAGAAAACTTTCTAAATTATCAAATTCTTTCATAGCATTTAAAAGTTCTTTTATATTTTCTAATCTATTTTCATTTTCCAAATCTTTTTTATCTTTCAACATTGAGGAATAGCCTGACTCATCAAGTATTGTTTTCATTAATTTTACGTGATTCATTTTTTTTGTTGTTAAATCATTTCTCCATTTAGTGATCATATTGAGAAAAGAGCTAAGACCAATTTTTGTTTTTGGTTTTATTAAATTTAATTCAATTAGTTTTTTTGCTGCAGATTCAAGACTCAATGAATTTTTTTTACTGTATTCATTAATTTGTTTAACTGCAGTATCCCCAATTGATCTTTTTGGTGTATTTACTATACGTTCAAAAGCCAAATCATCTTTATTTTGGTAAATTAATCTAAGATAAGAGACACAATCTTTTATTTCGGCTCTTTCATAAAATTTGATGCCACCTATAATTCTGTACGGTAAACCAATTTTAAGAAATCTCTCTTCAAATTCTCTAGTTTGAAAAATAGCTCTGACTAAGACTGCAATATTGTTTAAAGAAAATTTTTTTTTAAATTTTTCAATTCTGTCCCCAACTCCAGTTGCTTCATCTTTTCCATTTCTAAAGCATTCAAGAGACACTAACTCACCATCATTACTATTGGTATATAAATTCTT